>JAEWBU010000096.1 GCA_023390985.1 Pseudomonadota bacterium | reverse complement strand
TGAACTTCGGCATGTTGCGCGCCGTGTACTCGATGATGTCGCCGATGATCCGCATGCTCGGCTGGGGCGGGTAGATGTAGGTGTTGCGGACCATGAACTCCTTGAGGATGTCGTTCTGGATGGTCCCGGCCAGCTGGTCCTGCTTCACGCCCTGCTCTTCGGCCGCCACCACGTAGCCGGCCAGCACGGGCAGCACCGCGCCGTTCATGGTCATCGACACCGACACCTTGTCCAGCGGGATGCCATCGAACAGGATCTTCATGTCCTCGACCGAGTCGATCGCCACGCCGGCCTTGCCGACGTCACCGGTCACGCGCGGATGGTCGCTGTCATAGCCGCGGTGGGTGGCCAGGTCGAACGCGACCGACACGCCCTGCCCGCCGCCCGCCAGCGCCTTGCGATAGAACGCGTTGGACTCCTCGGCCGTGGAGAAGCCCGCGTACTGGCGGATGGTCCAGGGCCGCACCGCGTACATCGTGGCTTGCGGGCCGCGCAGGTAGGGCTCGAAGCCCGGCAGCGTGTTGGCGTGCGCCAGGCCCTTCAGGTCCTCGGCCGTGTACAGCGGCTTGACGGCGATGCCGTCGGGCGTCACCCAGTCCAGGGCTTTGACATCGCCGCCGGGAGCGGACTTGGCGGCGGCCTTCGCCCAGGCTTCGAGACTCGCGGGCGTGAATTCGGGAGCGTTGCTCATGCGGGTTCTTCCGGAAGGTGCGGCATCTTACCGCATTCATAATTATTGATTCAAAATGCTGACACCCCTACAATCCGCGCCCATGTCCGCCGTCTCGCTCGCCCCCCGCGCCCTGTACGAAGAGGTGGCGGAACTGCTGCGCCAGCGCATCTTCCGGCGCGAGCTCGAGCCGGGCAGCTGGATCGACGAGGTGAAGATCGCCCAGGAGTTCGGCATCAGCCGCACCCCGCTGCGCGAAGCGCTCAAGGTGCTGGCCGCCGAAGGGCTGATCACGATGAAGGTGCGGCGCGGCGCCTACGTCACCGAGGTCTCGGACCAGGACCTGGACGAGGTCTACCACCTGCTCTCGCTGCTGGAGAGCGACGCCGCCGCCGTCGCGGCGACGCGCGCCACCGAGGCCCAGATGGCCGAACTCCGGGCGCTGCACCAGGAGCTGGAAGGCGCGGTGCACGACCGCGACCGGTTCTTCGCGATCAACGAGCGCTTCCACATGCGCCTGCTGGAGATCTCGGGCAACCGCTGGCGCAACCAGATGGTGGCCGACCTGCGCAAGGTGATGAAGCTCAACCGGCACAACTCGCTGCTCAAGTCCGGGCGCATCGAGGAGAGCCTGGCGGAGCACGGGCGCGTGATGCAGGCGCTGGAACGACGCGACGCGGCCGGCGTGATGCAGCGGATGCAGGAGCACTTCCGCAACGGGCTGGAAGCGGCGGCGTAAAGGTCCCCGACCATGTGACCAGCGCGCGGTGGCGGAGCCGCGGACCCGGGTGAGGATGCGCGCCCCTCTCACCTGCCCGCAAGGATTCCATGAAACGGAATGCATTCGCCCTGCTCGCCTCGCTCGTCTTCACCGGCGCTTTCGCCGACACCATCGCACCCCCAACGCCCGACAACGTGACGCTCGAGTTCCGGTCGTGCAACGCGGTCACCATCCAATGGAACCCGGTGGTCGATGATTTCGCCGGGACCGCGCCGCCGAGCGGACTCAAGGAATACGTGATCTACCGGCGCCGCCCGGGCCTGGCCGACGCGGCCGTCGCCTGGACGAAGGGGGCGCCACCAGACCGGATCCTCCATGGGCGCCGATTCGAAAAGACGCTGATCGGATGGCAGGAATCCACCATCACGGTCGGTGTGCAGGCCGTCGACAACGCGGGGAATGCCTCGGGCATCCAGTTCGCGCAGATCCAGCGGCCCGATCCTTCCTCGTCCTTGTGCCAGGACCAGCTACCGCCGGCCAAGCCGACGCTCACCGTCCAGTCGCTGGGATGCCGCGGCGCGCTGGTGCGGGCTCAAGGCGGGGGGAGCGACGTCACCGGCTATCAGTTCTTCCGGGACCAGACCCATTTCGCGGGAACGCCCGGTCTGCCGCTGGGCCAGGGCGAAGATTTGGTCGGACCGATCCCGGGCCAGTCGTACGCCTACCGGGTCCGCGCGGTCGATGCCTCGGGGAACGTGTCCGTGGCATCGGACGCAGTCTCGCACACGGTCCCGCAGTGCGCCACGCCTTCCGCCTCGCACACGGTGGGCGTCATCGCCGGCTACCTTCCCGGCCGGTCCCTCCAGCATTCGTTCGATACGCTGAAGTCGGTGGTGTGGGGCGACGGGTCGACCCTGACGAAGACACGCAATCTGCACGACTTCATGGCGGAAATCAGCGAGTACCGGCTCACCCCCGTCCGCGGCGGGCGCGAGGCGGGCCCGCTCGCACTGCCCGGCCAACCGCAGGACTACGGCTGCGAAGGGCAGTTGGACGATGGGGACTGGTTCGACTGCAACACGACCCAGATCCAACGGGAACTGCTGCGGCTCGCCGGCTGGACGGGCATCGAAGCGGACCGGTGGATATTCTTCGTCGGTGGGGTGAACAACGCGGGCATCGCCTCCGGCAATTCCGCCCTGGTCGGCGCGAACCGCGCGATCGATGCGCTCACCAGGAACGTGGCCCACGAATACCTGCACACCCTGGGGCTGGAGCATTCGGCGGCACGCATGCTCTGCCCCGGCTATGGGACGTCCACCGACGCAAGCGGCACCGGAGGGCTCGGGCCGATCCAGAGCGATCCGACCTTCGGCTGCCAGTACTACGACTATGGGGATGGCTACAGCGTCATGGGCGGCGCCGGCATGTACCACCCGCCCGTGTTCATGAAGCAGTTGCTCGGCCTGGTGCAACCCGACCAGATCCACCTCGCGACCAACGAGGACGCGGGCGTGTTCCTGGGTTCCGTGACCGGTTCCGCCTACCCGCTTCGGCAATTGCTGCTGAAGAGGACCCTCGGCGACCAGACGGCCTGGTACTCGATGGAGCTGCGCTCGCCAACGGGATTCAACGGCCCGCTGGCGGGCGGCGGTCCGGCGCCTTTCGCCGGCCTGCAGATCCGCGAGATCCCGCAGAAGCGGACCGGGGACGGTGTCCAGACCCTGGTGACCGCCAAGATCCCGCTGGTCGCGCTCCAGCAGCGCGCCTACTACGACCCGGTGAACCGCTTCGGCGTGATCCTCACCGGGTACACCACGGCGGGCGCCGCGCACGTCAGGCTTTGCGGCATGCAGTCCGACTGCCCCGCCTGGGTGCTGGCGACCAGCCCGTGGAGCAACTGAAGCAGGCGGCGGGCTGACACAGATCAAACACGCGCAAACACACACGCGTTCGAATGGCTCCTAGATTGGCTGAGCCGATTTCTCAGGGAGCCCTCGATGACCTTCTTGCGCCCCGGTGCCCTCCGCCTGCCGCTGCTCGGCGCCGCGCTGTTCGTGCTCGCAGGTTGCGCCGCGCCGCAAGCCACCGACTGGAACCTCGTGTCGGCGCGCGACCAGCACCGCCTCATGCCCACGACGATTCCCGACCTGCGGCCGGCCGTCATCGTCACCACGGGACCGACCGGGCTCATGGTCGGCACGGCTCCGGACGCGCCCGCACCCGCGGTCCAGGTGGTGTCGCAGGACGGCCGGCTGCGGTTGGTGTCGCGCGAGACGCTCGCCACGATGCAAGCCCAGCCGCCGACGGGCGCCATGGGTGCCGCTCCCCGCTGACGCGCTCCAGCAGCCGGATTTTTGCTACCCTGCTGCGCATCCAGCGCCGCCGCGAGGAGCCCCATGGACCGCCGCAGTTTCATCGAGTCTTGCGCCGCCCAAGCCACCTGCCTGACCGGCCTGACCGCCGCCGCGGCCTTGCCGGCCTTCGCCGCCGACGCCAAGCCCAAGGAATACGCCAAGGCCCTGCTGGTCGACGAGCAGCAGCGGCCGCTCAAGGCCTCGAGCCTGAAGGCGCGCAGCAATTACGTCTTCCACTATCCCTTTGAAGCCACGCCGGTGTTCCTGCTGGACCTGGGCAAGGCGGCGGGGCCGCAATCGCTGAGCACGAAGAAGCGCGACAGCTACGCCTGGCCAGGCGGCGTGGGACCGGGGCGCAGCATCGTGGCGTATTCGGCGATCTGCGCCCACCAGCTGGTCTATCCCACCAAGGACGTGAGCTTCATCAGCTTCCGGCCGACCAAGGCGACCAAGGGCGTGCGCGACGACTTGATCCACTGCTGCGCGGAACACAGCCAGTACGACCCGGCCAAGGGTGCGCAGGTGCTGTCCGGGCCCGCGGAGCAGCCGCTATGCGCGGTGCTGCTCACGCACGATCCCAAGGACGACACACTGACCGCCTATGCCACGCTGGGCGGCGAACTGTTCGACGAGTTTTTCCGCAAGTACCAGGCGAAGCTCAGTTTCGAAGTCGGCGCGAACGCGGTGAACCCGGTCGGAGGCGAAGCGGTGGTGCGGCCCCTGGAAAGGTTCTGCCGCAACACCATCCAGTGCTGATCAGTCCGGCTTCGCGCCGGACTCCTTCACCACCTTCGCCCACTTCGCCATCTCCGACTGCACCAGCGACGCCAGCTGGTCCGGCGTGCCGGGCGCCGCTTCCAGGCCCAGCGTCGCGAGCTTCTCCTTCACGTCCGGCATCGCCAGCACGCGCGCGGTTTCGGCGTTGATCTTCATCTGCGCTTCGCGGGGCAGTCCCGCGGGCGCGAACAGCGCGAACCACGAGGTCGCCTCGAACCCCGGCAAGCCGGATTCCGCCAGCGTCGGGATCTGCGGCGCCGCCGGCGACCGCTGCGCGCTCGTGACCGCGATCGCGCGCAACTCGCCCGACTTCACCAGTGGCAGGGCCGACGGCATGTTGTCGAAGATCATGGTGATGCGCCCGCCCAGCAGGTCGGGGATCGCCTGCGCGCGGCCCTTGTAGGGGATGTGCTGCATCTTCACGCCGGCCAGCGTGTTGAAGAGCTCGCCCGAGAGATGGATGGACGTTCCGCTGCCGCTCGAGCCGAACGTGAGCGGCGTCTTCTTCGCCAGCTCGATCAGCTCCTGCGTGTTCCTGGCCGGCACCGTGTTGTTCACCACCAGCAGGTTGGGCGTGGAAGCCAGGAAGGTGATCGGCGTGAAGTCGCGCTGCGGGTGGTACGGCAGGTTCGGGTACAGCGACGCGTTGATGCCGTGCGTGCCCACGGTGCCGATCACCATCGTGGCGCCGTCCGGCGCGCTTTTGGCCACCAGGTCCGTGCCGATGTTGCCGCCCGCGCCGGGCTTGTTGTCCACCGTGACCGGCTGGCCGAGCGAGGCCCACTTGTCCGCGAGGATGCGCGCCAGCGTATCGGGCGCGCCGCCGGGCGGAAAGGTGACGACGATGCGGATGGGCTTGCTCGGCCAGGCCGCCTGTTGCGCGGCGGCGCCGAACGAAGCCAGGGCCAGGACGGCGACGGACAGCAGCCGGCCGAGGTGCGGGAACGTCATGGGCTTGTCTCCTCTTGGGTGGGAAGCGCCCATTCTTGCCACGGCGGTCCGCCCCCGCCCACCGGGTAAACCGCGAGAGCCCCGCGCCTCAGTCGCGCCTGCGGAAGACAAGGATGTGCTGCCAGGGCAGCACGTTCGACGTGCGATCGTGCACGACGGGGTGCACCGCCATCTCGCGCAGCACCTGCGCCTGGCTCATCCGGTGCAGCGACTTGATCGGCACCTTGGGGTCCCGGCCCGGTACTCCACCAGCACCACGCGGCCGCCCGGCCGCAACGAGCGCACGACGCTCGCCATCGTCTCGACCGGGTCCTCCAGCTCGTGGTAGACGTCGACCAGCAAGGCCAGGTCGATGCTCGCCGGCGCCAGGCGCGTGTCGCTCGCGGTGCCCAGCACCGGCTGAATGTTGTCCAGGCCTTCGCGCCGCGCGCGCTCCTGCAACTGCTGCAGCATCCGCGGCTGCACGTCGACGGCCTGCACCGTCCCGCCCGGCGCGACCAGCCGCGCCATGCGACGCGCGTAGTAGCCCGTACCGGCGCCGACATCGGCGACCCGCATGCCGGGCTGGAGCGCCAGCTCGCGCAGCAGCAGGTCGATGCGCTCTTCCCGCTCGCGTTCCTCGCGCTCGAGCCACCCCGCGCCCTGCACGCCCATGACGCCGGCGATCTCGCGTCCCATGAAGGCCTTGCCGATGCCGTCGGGGCTCTTCGGCACCCGCTCGTACGGCGGGACCTGCGCGTCCTGCGCATGGACGGACGGCAGCAGCAACGCCGCGGCCGCGGCGCAGAGCCGGCGGCGCGTGAGCGATGCGAAGGGAGGGGATCTCATGGCCGGCGTCCCCGCGCGGCCGCGCGCGTCAGAACGCGGCGATGCCCGTCTGCGCCCGACCCAGGATCAGCGCGTGGATGTCGTGCGTGCCTTCGTAGGTGTTCACCACTTCCAGGTTCACCAGGTGGCGCGCCACGCCGAACTCGTCGCTGATGCCGTTGCCGCCCATCATGTCGCGCGCCATCCGGGCGATGTCCAGCGCCTTGCCGCAGGAGTTGCGCTTCATGATCGAAGTGATCTCCACCGAGGCCGTGCCTTCGTCCTTCATGCGGCCCAGGCGCAGGCAGCCTTGCAGGCCCAGCGTGATCTCGGTCTGCATGTCGGCCAGCTTCTTCTGGATCAGCTGGTTGGCCGCGAGCGGCTTGCCGAACTGCTTGCGGTCCAGCACGTACTGGCGCGCGCGGTGCCAGCAGTCCTCGGCCGCGCCCAGCGCGCCCCAGGCGATGCCGTAGCGGGCCGAGTTCAGGCAGGTGAACGGGCCCTTGAGGCCGCGCACCTCGGGAAAGGCGTTCTCCTCGGGACAGAACACCTCGTCCATCACGATCTCGCCCGTGGTCGAAGCGCGCAGGCCCACCTTGCCGTGGATCTTCGGCGCCGACAGACCCTTCCAGCCCTTCTCCAGCACGAAGCCGCGGATGGCGCCTTCATCGTCCTTGGCCCAGACCACGAAGACGTCGGCGAACGGCGAGTTCGAGATCCACATCTTGCTGCCGGTGAGCTTGTAGCCGCCGTCGACCTTGCGGGCGCGCGTGACCATGCTGCCCGGGTCGGAGCCGTGGTTGGGTTCGGTCAGGCCGAAGCAGCCGATCCATTCGCCGGTCGCCAGCTTGGGCAGGTACTTCTGCCTCGTGGCTTCGTTGCCGAACTCGAAGATCGGCACCATCACCAGCGAGGACTGCACGCTCATCATCGAGCGGTAGCCCGAGTCCACGCGCTCGATCTCGCGCGCGATCAGGCCGTAGCTCACGTAGTTGAGACCCGCGCCGCCGTACTGCTCGGGGATGGTCGGGCCGAGCAGGCCCAGCTCACCCATCTCGCGGAAGATGGCCGTGTCGGTGCTCTCCGTACGGAAAGCTTCCAGCACTCGCGGCGCCAGCTTCTCCTGGCAATAGGCCTGCGACGCCTCGCGCACGGCGCGCTCGTCGGCGGTGAGCTGCTGGTCCAGCAGCAGCGGGTCGGCCCAGTGGAAGGTGGCCTTGCTTGCCATGGTGGGAACTCCTGGATTTCAGTCCGGCAGGACGGCGGTGACTTCGATCTCGACCTTGGCGCGGTCCTCGATCAGGGCCTTCACCTCCACCGCCGTCATGGCGATGTCGTAGTGGCCGATCAGTTCGCGGAACGCCTGCCCGACCTGCCTGCCGGCGGCCAGGTATTCGCGCTTGTCGGTGACGTACCAGGTCATGCGGACGATATTTTCCGGCTTCGCGCCCGCTTCCTTCAGCACGTCGGCGATGTTCTTCAGCGCCTGCCGCGCCTGGTCGCCGAACTCGTCGCTGTGGAAGCGCTGGTCGGCGTCCCAGCCGATCATGCCGGCGATGTAGAGCTGGCGGCCCTTGGCCAGCACGGCGTTGGCATAGCCCTTCGGCCGCGGCCAGCCTTCCGGAAGCACTACTTCGTGGCTCATTTCGTTTCTCCCTTCATGTCCTTGAGCAGTTCGCGCGCGATGATGAGCTGCTGCACCTCGCTCGCCCCTTCGTAGATGCGCAGCGCGCGGATGTCGCGGTAGAGCGACTCCACGGGCTGGCCGCTGACCACGCCCAGGCCGCCGAACATCTGGACCGCGGCATCGATCACCTGCTGCGCGCCCTCGGTCGCGGTGAGCTTGGCCATGGCGGCCTCGCGCGTCACGTTGCGGCCCTGGTCGCGCTGCCAGGCGGCGCGGTAGACCAGCAGCGCGGCGCTGTCGATGGTGGTGGCCATCTGCGCCAGCTTCGCCTGGGTCAACTGGAAGTCGGCCAGGCTCTGGTTGAACATGCGGCGCGTGGTCGCGCGCTGCAGGCCCTCATCCAGCGCCCGCCGGGCGAACCCCAGCGCCGCCGCCGCCACCGAGGTGCGGAACACGTCCAGCGTGCGCATCGCCACCTTGAAGCCCTCGCCCGCCTCGCCGATGCGGCGCGACAGCGGCACCCGGCAGTCCTTGAACCGCAGGCGCGCCAGCGGATGTGGCGCGATCACCTGGATGCGCTCGGCGATCTCGAAGCCCGGCGTGCCCGCATCGACGATGAAGGCGGAGATGCCGCGCGCGCCCGGCGCCTCGCCCGTGCGCGCGAACACCACGTAGAAGTCGGCGATGCCGCCGTTCGAGATCCAGGTCTTCTCGCCGTTCAACACCGCGTGGTCGCCTTCGACGCGGGCGGCGCACTGCATCGCCGCCACGTCGGAGCCGGCCTCGGGCTCGGACAACGCGAAGGCCGCGATCGCCTCGCCGCGCGCCACGCGCGGCAGGTAGTGCTGCTTCTGCTCCGCCGTGCCCTGCAGGCTGATCGCGCCCGAGCCCAGCCCCTGCATCGCGAAAGCGAAGTCGGCCAGCCCGCTGTGGCGCGCCAGGGTTTCGCGGATCAGGCAGATCGCGCGGGTGTCGATGGCTTCGGCGGCACCGTGTCCGCCACCCACCGCATGCCGCAGCCAGCCGCCTTCGCCCAGCGCACGCACCAGCGCCCGGCATTCGGCGTCCACGTCCAGCCCGTGCGTCTGCGCGACGTGCTGCGCCGCCCAGGCGTCGAGCGAAAGAGCCAGTTCCTTGTGACGCGGCTCCAGGAACGGCCACTCGAGGTAAGCGCGGTCGGCCATGTCAGTTGCCCTCGAACACCGGCTTCTGTTTCGCAACGAACGCGTGGTAGGCCCGCTTGAAGTCTTCGGTCAGCATGCAGATCGCCTGGGCCTGCGCTTCGGCTTCGATCGCCTGCTCCAGCGTCATCGCCCACTCGTGGTGCAGCTGGGTCTTGGTGATGCCGTTGGCGAAGCTCGGTCCCGCCGCGATGT
>JAEWBU010000001.1 GCA_023390985.1 Pseudomonadota bacterium | reverse complement strand
GGCATGCCGGCCAAGCGCCTGTCCACCGCGTTCGACTCGGTCACGCTGTACGGCAACGATCCCGACCCGCGGCCGGACATCTACGGCAAGGTGGGCAACTCCGGCGTGTCCATCGCGACGCTGGAGGACATGAAGGTGCTGTACTCGGGCTTCGACCTGTGCAGCCCCAGCACCTCGGTCTCGATGACCATCAACGGCCCCGCGCCCAGCATCCTGGCGATGTTCATGAACACCGCCATCGACCAGCAGCTGGACAAGTTCAAGGCCGACAACGGCCGCGAGCCCACCGCCACCGAGGCCGCCAAGATCCGCGAATGGGTGCTGGCCAACGTGCGCGGCACGGTGCAGGCCGACATCCTGAAGGAAGACCAGGGCCAGAACACCTGCATCTTCTCGACCGAGTTCAGCCTCAAGGTCATGGGCGACATCGCCGAGTACTTCGTGCACCACAACGTGCGCAACTTCTACTCCGTGTCGATCTCGGGCTATCACATCGCCGAGGCCGGCGCGAACCCGATCAGCCAGCTCGCGTTCACGCTGTCGAACGGCTTCACGCTGGTGGAGGCCTATCTCGCGCGCGGCATGCACATCGACGACTTCGCGCCGAACCTGTCGTTCTTCTTCTCCAACGGCATGGACCCGGAGTACACGGTGATGGGCCGGGTGGCGCGCCGCATCTGGGCGGTGGCGATGAAGGAGAAGTACGGCGCCAACGAGCGCAGCCAGAAGCTCAAGTACCACATCCAGACTTCGGGCCGCAGCCTGCACGCGCAGGAAATCAACTTCAACGACATCCGCACGACGCTTCAGGCCCTCATCGCGATCTACGACAACTGCAACTCGCTGCACACCAACGCCTTCGACGAGGCGATCACCACGCCCACGGAAGACAGCGTGCGCCGCGCGATGGCGATCCAGCTGATCATCAACCGCGAGTGGGGGCTGGCGAAGAACGAGAACCCCAACCAGGGCAGCTTCATCATCGAAGAGCTCACCGAGCTGGTGGAAGAGGCGGTGCTGGCGGAGTTCGAGCGCATCGCCGAACGCGGCGGCGTGCTGGGCGCCATGGAGACCGGCTACCAGCGCGGCCGCATCCAGGACGAGAGCATGCA
This sequence comes from Pseudomonadota bacterium, assembly GCA_023390985.1. GTDB lineage: Bacteria > Pseudomonadota > Gammaproteobacteria > Burkholderiales > Burkholderiaceae_C > Ramlibacter. The sequence goes on along the minus strand of JAEWBU010000001.1, from coordinate 17,344 downwards.
TTACGAGATGCTCAAGCACACCGGCGAGCTGCCCATCATCGGCGTCAACACCTTCCGCAACCCGCACGGGGACCCGGTGGCGGACAAGCTCGAGCTGGCCCGCTCGACCGAGGACGAGAAGCAGAGCCAGCTCAAGCGCCTCGGCGAATTCCACGAGCGCAACGCGCAGGAAGCGGCGGCGATGCTGCAGCGCCTGCAGCAGGCGGTGATCGACAACCGCAACGTGTTCGAGGTGCTGATGGATGCGGTGCGGGTGTGCTCGCTGGGCCAGATCACCAGCGCCCTGTTCGAGGTCGGCGGCCAGTACCGGCGCAACATGTGACGCATGCATCGGGGCGGCCATGCACCGTCCCGTTGTGACGGCTCCCCCGTCCCGTTGTGACGGCCCCCGTCCCGTTGTGACGGCTCCCCGTCCCGTTGTCAGTCTTTCGACAGCCGACGGGCGTCGGGCTGTAGCGCAAAACTACTTAAGGGCTTCCCCGCTGTCGCGGTGCAACATGCCTGCCTAGCATTCGCCTCTTGCCCACCGGCCGGTACCGGACGGGCTTGCCGGAGGACCACGATTTGCCAGGTGAGATCATTCTCGAGACGAAGGGACTGACGAAAGAGTTCAAGGGCTTCGTCGCGGTCAACAACGTCGATCTCAAGGTCCGTCGCGGCGACATCCATGCGCTGATCGGACCCAACGGCGCCGGCAAGACCACCTTCTTCAACCTGCTGACCAAATTCCTGCCGCCCACGCGCGGCACGATCACCTACCTCGGCACGGACATCACCAGCGAACGGCCGGCGCAGACGGCTCGGCGCGGCATCGTCCGCTCCTTCCAGATCTCGGCCGTGTTCCCGCACATGACGGTGCTGGAAAACGTGCGCGCCGCGCTGCAGCGCAACCTGGGCACGTCGTTCCACTTCTGGAAGCCCGAGCGTTCGCTGCACCACCTGCACGACCGCGCCATGCAGCTGCTGGCCGAGGTCGACCTGCAGGGCTTCGCCGAGGAGCTCACCGTCAACCTGCCCTACGGCCGCAAGCGCGCGCTGGAGCTGGCCACCACGATGGCGCTGGAACCGGACCTGATGCTGCTGGACGAACCGACGCAGGGCATGGGTCACGAGGACGTCAGCCGCGTCACGCAGCTGATCAAGAAGGTCGCGGCCGGCCGCACCATCCTCATGGTCGAACACAACATGAACGTGGTGTCCTCCATCGCCGACCGCATCACGGTGCTGCAGCGCGGCGCCGTCATCGCCGACGGCCCCTATTCGGAAGTGTCGAAGAACCCGCAGGTCATCGAGGCCTACATGGGATCGGCGGACAACGAACTGCAGGGAGCCCACTGAATGTTGACCCCCACGTTTGCGGCCTCGCCGCTGCACTGCCCCCCGAGGGGGCCCATGCCCCCTAGAGGCGGCTCGTCGGAGGCATGATGGCCAACGAGCTCCTTCGCATCGAGAACCTCAACGCCTGGTATGGCGAGTCGCACGTCCTGCACGGCGTCAACCTGAACGTGGCCGAGGGCGAGGTGGTCTCGCTGCTGGGCCGCAACGGCGCCGGCCGCACCACCACGCTGCGCGCCATCGTCGGGCTGACCGGCCGCCGCACGGGCTCCATCCGCATCCGCGGCCAGGAGGCCATCGGCCTGCCGCCGCACAAGGTGGCCCGCCTGGGCATCGGCTACTGCCCGGAAGAACGCGGCATCTTCGCCAGCCTGTCGGCCGAGGAGAACCTCATGCTGCCGCCCTCGGTCGGCCAGGGCGGCATGAGCGTGGCCGAGATCTACGACATGTTCCCGAACCTGAAGGAGCGCGCGTCCAGCCCCGGCACGCGACTCTCGGGCGGCGAGCAGCAGATGCTGGCGGTGGCGCGCATCCTGCGCACCGGCGCCCGCCTGCTGCTGCTGGACGAGATCTCCGAAGGCCTGGCGCCCGTCATTGTGCAGAAGCTCGCCGAGACCATCCGCACGCTCAAGGCCAAGGGCTACACCATCGTGCTGGTGGAGCAGAACTTCCGTTTCGCCGCTCCGCTGGCCGATCGCTTCTACGTCATGGAGCACGGCAAGATCGTGCGCGAGTTCGCCCAGCACGAGCTGCAGGCCAACACGGCGATGCTGCAGGAATTCCTGGGCGTCTGACCCCTTTCCACACAACGGCTCACACAAAGGAGACCCGCATGAAACTCAAGAAGCTGTTCGCCGCCGGCGCCCTCGCCGCCGCGGGCGTGTTCGGCGCCGCGACGCCGGCCGTCGCCCAGATCTCGGGCGATGTGATCCGCATCGGCCTCATCACCGACATGTCCAGCGTGTACGCCGACATCGACGGCCAGGGTGGCGTGGAAGCCATCCGCATGGCCATCGCCGACATGGGCGGCGCCATCAACGGCAAGAAGGTCGAGATCATCTCGGCCGATCACCAGAACAAGCCCGACGTCGCCGCCACCAAGGCGCGCGAGTGGTTCGACACCCAGGGCCTGGACATGCTGATCGGCGGCACCAACTCCGGCACCAACCTGGCGATGGCCAAGGTCGCGGCCGAGAAGAAGAAGCCTTTCATCTCCATCGGCGCGGCCACCTCGGCGCTGACCAACGAGCAGTGCACGCCCTACACCCTGCACTGGGCCTACGACACCACCGCGCTGGCCAAGGGCACGGGCGCCGCGGTCGTCAAGCAGGGCGGCAAGTCCTGGTACTTCCTGACCGCCGACTACGCGTTCGGCCACCAGCTGCAGGCCGATACCACCAAGGTCGTCGAAGCCAACGGCGGCAAGGTGGTGGGCTCGGTGCGCGCGCCGCTGAACGCCAGCGATTTCTCGTCCTTCCTGCTGCAGGCGCAGGGCAGCAAGGCCCAGATCCTGGGCCTGGCCAACGCCGGCGGCGACACGATCAACTCGATCAAGGCGGCCAACGAGTTCGGCATCACCAAGACGATGAAGCTGGCCGGCCTGCTGGTGTTCATCAACGACATCCACTCGCTGGGCCTGAAGACCACCCAGAACATGTACCTGACCGACAGCTGGTACTGGAACCACACGCCGGAGACGCGCGCCTGGTCGCGCAAGTTCTTCGACAAGGTCAAGCGCATGCCCTCGTCGATCCAGGCCGCCGACTACTCGGCCACCATCCAGTACCTGAACGCGGTCAAGGCCGTGGGCACGGACGACGCCGAGAAGGTGCTGGCGCACATGAAGCAGGCCAAGTTCAACGACGTCTTCATGAAGAACGGCTACGTGCGCCCCGACGGCCGCGTGATCCACGACATGTACCTGATGCAGGTCAAGACGCCCGAGAAGTCCACCGAGCCCTGGGACTACTACAACGTGGTCCAGGTGTTCAAGGGCGAGGAGGCCTGGACCGCCAAGGCCGACAGCAAGTGCGCCCTCTGGAAGTGATCGGTTAGCGCAGTAGCAGAAAAACGAACCGGCCCCTCGAGGGCCGGTTCACCAAGAGAGACCCATGACTGAGATCTTCGGTATCCCGATCCAGGCCTTCCTCGGACAGCTGATGCTGGGGCTGGTCAACGGCGCGTTCTACGCCATGCTCAGCCTCGGCCTGGCGGTGATCTTCGGGCTGCTGGACATCGTCAACTTCGCCCACGGCGCGCTCTACATGGTCGGCGCGTTCGCCGCCTGGATCATGCTGGACAAGTGGGGCGTCAACTACTGGATCGCCCTGATCGTGGCGCCGCTCATCGTGGGCGCGCTGGGGGTGGTCATCGAACGCTTGTTCCTCAAGCGGCTGTACGGGCTCGACCCGCTCTACGGCCTGCTGCTCACCTTCGGGCTGTCGCTCATCCTCGAAGGCATCTTCCGCGATCAATACGGCGTCTCGGGCCAGTCCGATCCGGTGCCCGAAGCGCTCGCCGGCGCCACCAACCTCGGCTTCATGGTGCTGCCCAACTACCGCGCGTGGGTGGTGCTCGCCTCCATCGTCGTGTGCCTGGGCACCTGGTTCCTCATCGAGCGCACGCGCCTGGGCGCCTACCTGCGCGCCGGCACCGAGAACGCCAAGCTCGTGCAGGCCTTCGGCGTCAACGTGCCGCTGATGGTGATGCTCACCTACGGCGCCGGCGCCGCGCTGGCCGCCATGGCCGGCGTGCTGGCCGCGCCGGTCATCCAGGTCACGCCGCTGATGGGCTCCAACCTGATCATCGTGGTCTTCGCCGTGGTCGTGATCGGCGGCATGGGCTCCATCCTCGGCTCGGTCGTCACCGGCCTGGGCCTTGGCGTCATCGAAGGATTTACACGGGTGTTCTATCCCGAAGCCTCGAACGTCGTCGTTTTCGTCATCATGGCGATCGTGCTGGTGCTCCGGCCCGCCGGTCTGTTCGGCAAGGAGGCATGACGATGAACACCACAACGCAAGCCGCCACCGCGGGCACCGCCGCTACCGCGACCGTCCCTGCAGCGCCGAAGGCCGTGTCAGGCATCGGCAACGGCGCCCGCCTCGCCTACCTCGTCCTGCTCGTGCTGGCGATGGTCGCGCCGCTGATCGGCCTCTATCCCGTGTTCGGGATGAAGATGCTGTGCTTCGCCCTGTTCGCCTGCGCGTTCAACCTGCTGCTGGGGTTCACCGGCCTCCTGTCGTTCGGCCACGCGGCGTTCTTCGGGATGGCCGCGTACATCGCGGGGTGGCTGATCAAGGCCCAGGGCTGGTCGCCCGAACTGGGACTGCTGTCGGGCATCGTCACCGGCGCGCTGCTGGGCCTCGTGTTCGGGCTGGTCGCCATCCGCCGGCAGGGCATCTACTTCGCCATGATCACGCTGGCGCTGGCGCAGATGGTGTTCTTCGTCTGCCTGCAGGCGCCGTTCACGGGCGGTGAAGACGGCCTGCAGGGCGTGCCGCGCGGCTCGCTGTTCGGCGTGCTGTCGCTCGGCTCGGACCTGACGCTCTACTACGTGGTGCTGGCCATCTTCGTGGCCTGCTTCCTGGGCATCATCCGGATCGTCACCTCGCCGTTCGGCCAGGTGCTCAAGATGATCCGCGAGAACGAGCCGCGCGCCATCTCGCTCGGCTACGCGGTCGACAAGTACAAGCTGCTGGCCTTCGTGCTGTCGGCGGCCCTGGCCGGCCTGGCCGGATCGCTCAAGACGATCGTCATGGGCTTCGCGTCGCTCACCGACGTGCACTGGTCCATGTCGGGCGAGGTGATCCTGATGTCGCTGCTGGGCGGCGTGGGCACCTTCTTCGGCCCGGTGTTCGGCTCCGGCGTCGTGATCGCGCTGCAGAACCTGCTGGCGGACAAGGTCGGCGCCTGGGTCACGGTGATCATTGGCGCGATCTTCGTGATCTGCGTGCTGGCCTTCCGCAAGGGCGCGGTGGGCGAACTGCAGGCCTGGCTCGAGCGCCGCAAGGCGCGTCGCGGCTGAAGCCGTGGGCGGCGATCTCTTCTCGCTGCAGGGGCGCGTCGCCCTGGTCACGGGCGGCTCGCGCGGCATCGGCCGCATGATCGCCGCCGGCTTCCTGCGCCAGGGCGCGCGCGTCTACATCACCGCGCGCAAGGCCGCGGCCTGCGACCAGGCGGCGGCCGAACTTTCGTCCCTTGGCACCTGCGTGTCGTTGCCGCTCGACGTCTCGACGCTCGAAGGCTGCCGCGCACTCGCCGCGGAGATCGCGCAGCGCGAACCCGCGCTCGACATCCTGGTCAACAACGCAGGCGCCGCGTGGGGCGAAGCCTTCGACACCTTCCCCGAGAGCGGTTGGGACAAGGTGATGGACCTGAACGTCAAGACGCCGTTCTTCCTCACGCAGGCCCTGCACGAACCGCTGAAGGCGGGCGCGAAGCAGCGTCCCGCCAAGGTGATCAACATCGCCTCGATCGACGGCATCTCGGTCAACCCGTGGGAGACCTACTCCTACGCCGCGAGCAAGGCCGGCCTGATCCACCTGACGCGCCGCATGGCGCTGCGCCTGGCGCAGGACAACATCGTGGTCAGCGGCATCGCGCCCGGCCCGTTCGCCTCCGACATGAACAAGCAGGCACGCGACCATGCCGACGAGGTGGCGCAGCGCGTCCCTGTCGGCCGCATCGGCAACGAGGACGACATGGCCGGCGCGGCCATCTTCCTGGCTTCGCGCGCCGGCGACTACGTGGTGGGCGAGACCATCGTCGTCGACGGCGGCGTCACCCACGCGCGCGGCTGAAGCCGCGCAGGGCGGCTCAGGCCCTTCTCAGGCCAGCGACCAGTTCTGCGGGCCCTTGCTCGCGATCTTCGCGGCACCGACCTGGTTGCCCAGTTCGGCGCAGCGCGCCAGCGACCAGCCCTGTTCCAGCCCGTGCAGCAGCGCGCCGCGCCAGGCATCGCCGCAGCCGGTGGGATCGACCACCGCGGCCGCCTTCACGCCCGGCACCAGCGTCTTCTCGCCGTTGATCCACACCTCGCAGCCTTCGGCGCCCAGCGTCACGACCAGGCCCTGCACGCGGCGCGAGATCGCGGCCGAGTCCCAGCCGGTGCGCTCGCTGAGCATCTTGCCTTCGTAGTCGTTCACCGTGACCCAGGTGGCCTTGTCGATGAAGGCCGCCAGCTCCTTGCCGTCGAACATCGGCAGGCCCTGGCCCGGATCGAACACGAACGGGATGCCGGCGTCGTGGAACTGCTGCGCGTGCTGCAGCATCGCGTCTCGGCCGTCGGGCGAGATGATCCCGAGCTTGATGTCCTGGCGTGCCTGGATCCGCGTGACATGCGCCTGCGTCATCGCGCCCGGATGGAAGGCGGTGATCTGGTTGTTGTCCAGGTCCGTCATGATCATCGCCTGCGCGGTGTAGGTGTCTTCCAGCTGCCGCACGAACTCGGTGCTGATGCCCAGCGACTTCAGGCGATCGAGGTAGCCCGCGCCATCGGTGCCGAGCGTGGCCATCGGCAGCGGCGTGCCGCCCAGCAGTTTCAGGCTGTAGGCGATGTTGCCGGCGCAGCCGCCGAAGTCGCGCCGCAGCCCCGGCACCAGGAACGAGACGTTCAGGATGTGCAGCTGGTCCGGCAGGATCTGCTGGGCGAAGCGGCCCTCGAAATTCATGATGGTGTCGAAGGCGAGGGATCCGCAGATGACGGCTGCCATGGTTCTTTGCTTGTGGTGAGGTTCAGGGATAGAAGGCCAGCAGGCGGTAGCCCGCCACGCGGGTCGCGCCGGCGTTGTCCAGCGCCAGCGCCAGGCTGGCCGCGAACTCCGACGAGGGCGCGATGGTGTCGGCCGCGGCGCCCAGTTCGCGCGGGGTGAACACGCGCTGCAGCACCGGCTGGTCGGAAGTATCGGTCAACGTGAGTTGCAGGGCCGGGATCGCCACCGGCTGCGTCGACTGGTTGCGCAGCGAGAAGCTGAGGCGGTAGGCGTCGGGGCGCAGCCGCGTGAAGCCGCTGTTGTCGATCAGGATGGCCTCGATGCGCTTGGGCGGGCCGATGGCGCAGTCCAGCGGCGCGCACAGCGCCCGCAGCCAGGGGCGCCACGATGGATCCGTCGCCGCCAGCCGATCGCGCTCGTGCACCGCGTACTGCAGGAACAGCAACCCGGCCAGCGCCAGCACCGCGAGCGACAGCAGCACCCGCGTGCCGGGCTTGCGCCAGAACGCGCTGCGGCGCGCCTGGCGGACGAACGACATGTCGCCCGGGTCGGCGTCCTCGAGCTCCAGGCGCGAGCTGCTGAAAGGCCGGCTGGCCGGCGCCGCCTCCGGGCTGGGGGATTCGAAACCCGACGGCGTGAAGCGCGAGTCGGCGTCGGTGGACAGGCGCATCAGCGCCCGGGCCTCGTCGTCGGTCAGCGCGTCCTGGCCGAACTGCGCGTCGGCGAAGTCGTCCGGGTCGGAAACCGGCGCTGCAGGCGGTGGGACGGCGCGAGGACGCTCATCGACGGGAGCGGACTCAGCCCTGACGAGCAGCGGCGCGACATCGACCGTTTCAGGTTCGGCCGGTGGGGGCGCGACGACAGGCGCGGGCGGCGGTGGCGGTTCGACCGGCTCGGCCTCCGCGAATCGCGAAGCGGCGGGTTCCTCGCGCAGCTGGGCGGCGGCATCGAACACCTCGCCGCAGTGGCCGCAGCGCACCCAACCGTCGGAGATCTTCAGCTGGTCGGGCACGACCCTGAACATCGTCCCGCACGCCGGGCACCCGGTGATCATGCTCATGAGCCGGGGATTGTAGAAGCCGCGCTCAGAGGCGGGCGGTCATCAGGATCCAGCCATCCTCGCTGTCCGAGACCTCGAGTTGCGCGTGCGGCGCGTAGGCCTGCTTGAGTTCGTCGGCCTGGCGCTCCAGGATGCCGGCCAGCACCAGCGAACCGCCGGGCGCGACGTAGCCGCACAGCAGCGGCGCCAGCACCTTCAGCGGCGTCGCCAGGATGTTCGCCAGCACGGTCTGGTAGCGGCCCTGCGCCAGCTCGGGCAGGCCCGGGTGCAGGCTCACCTGGTTGGCGGCGGCGTTGTCGCCGGTGGCGCGCACGGCGGCCTCGTCGATGTCCACCGCGTCCACGTCACGGGCGCCGTACTTGGCGGCGCCGATGGCCAGGATGCCGGAGCCGCAGCCGTAGTCCAGCACGCGCTGGTCGCGCGGCGGGTTGCGCGCGATCCAGCGCAGGCACATGCGGGTGGTGGGATGGGTGCCGGTGCCGAAGGCCAGGCCGGGATCCAGCCGGATCACCTGCGTCGCCTGCGCCGGAGGCTCGTGCCAGCTGGGCACGATCCAGAACTCGGGCGTGATCTCCACCGGCTCGAACTGCGACTGCGTCAGGCGCACCCAGTCCTGCTCGGCGACTTCCTCGATGCCCAGCACCTTGCAACCGGCGAAGAAGTCCTGCGCCTGCAGCAGCCGGGCCGCTTCCTCGGCGGCCTCGCGTTGCGCGAACAGGGCCAGCACGCGCGAACGCTGCCAGCCTTCGCGCGGCGCCGGCAGGCCGGGCTCGCCGAACAGGGCCTGCTCGGCGTCGGTCTGGGCATCGGCGTCCTCGACGGAGACGCTCAGCGCGTCGAGCGCCTCCAGCGCATCTCCCAGGGTCTCGACCTGGTCTTCGCCACAGACTAGGCGCAGTTCAAACATGGGAAGGCCTCGCGCCGGCTCAGCGCTTGTGCTGCGACAGCCACTGCTCCAGGTAGTGGATGTTGGTGCCGCCGGTCATGAACTTGGCGTCCACCATCAGCTCGCGGTGCAGCGGGATGTTGGTGTTGATGCCCTCGACCACCGTCTCCAGCAGCGCCGTGCGCATGCGCGCCAGGGCCTGCTCGCGCGTGTCGCCGTGCACGATGATCTTGCCGATCATGGAGTCGTAGTTGGGCGGCACGAAGTAGTTGTTGTACACGTGCGAGTCCACGCGCACGCCCGGGCCGCCGGGGGCGTGCCACTGCGTGATGCGGCCCGGCGACGGGATGAACTTGTACGGGTCCTCGGCGTTCACGCGGCACTCGATGGCGTGGCCGCGCAGCTGGATGTCGCGCTGGGTGAACGGCAGCTTCTCGCCGGCCGCCACCATGATCTGCGTCTTCACGATGTCGATCCCGGTCACCAGCTCGGTGACGGGGTGCTCCACCTGCACGCGGGTGTTCATCTCGATGAAATAGAACTCGCCGTTCTCGTACAGGAACTCGAACGTGCCCGCGCCGCGGTAGCCGATCTTCTTGCAGGCCGCGGCGCAGCGGTCGCCGATCTTCTCGATCAGCTTGCGCGGGATGCCGGGGGCCGGCGCCTCCTCGATGATCTTCTGGTGGCGGCGCTGCATGGAGCAGTCGCGCTCGCCCAGGTAGACGGCATTGCGGTGCTTGTCGGCCAGCACCTGGATCTCGATGTGCCGCGGGTCCTGGAGGAACTTCTCCATGTACACCGCCGGATTGCCGAAGGCCGCGCCGGCCTCCGCCTTGGTCATCTGCACCGCGTTGATCAGGGCCGCCTCGGTGTGCACCACGCGCATGCCGCGACCGCCTCCGCCGCCGGCGGCCTTGATGATCACGGGATAGCCGATGGCCTTGGCCACGCGGCGGATCTGCGCCGGGTCGTCAGGCAGCTCGCCTTCGGAGCCGGGCACGCAGGGCACGCCCGCCTTGATCATGGCCTGCTTGGCCGAGACCTTGTCGCCCATCAGGCGGATCGACTCGGGCGTCGGGCCGATGAACTGGAAACCGCTCTTTTCCACCCGTTCGGCGAAATCGGCGTTCTCCGACAGGAAGCCGTAGCCGGGGTGGATGGCCTCGGCGTCGGTGACTTCGGCGGCCGAAATGATGGCCGGCATGTTGAGGTAGCTCAGCGGGGAAGGCGCCGGGCCGATGCAGACGGCCTCTTCGGCCAGCTTGACGTACTTGGCCTCGCGGTCCGCTTCGGAATAGACCATCACGGCCTTGATGCCGAGCTCGCGGCAGGCTCGCTGGACGCGTAGGGCGATCTCGCCCCGGTTGGCCACCAGGATCTTCTTGAACATGTGCGGGCGTTTACCGGATCACTCGATGACGAACAGCGGCTGGCCGTATTCGACCGCCTGGCCGTTCTCGCACAGGATCTGGGTGATCGTCCCGGACTTGTCGGCTTCGATCTCGTTGAGGATCTTCATCGCCTCGATGATGCAGATGGTGTCGCCTTCCTTGACGGTGCTGCCCATTTCCACGAACGGCTTGGCGCCCGGGCTGGAGGCCCGGTAGAAGGTGCCCACCATGGGCGACTTGACGGAGTGGCCGGCGGGCGCGGCGCTCGGGGCGGGAGCCGCCGCGGCTTGAGCCGCCTGGGTCGGGATCGCCGGAGCAGCCACGGTCTGGGCGACGGGCGCGGGCATCTGCTGCACCAGGGGCGCAACGCCACCCTTGACGATGCGAACCTTGCCTTCGGCTTCAGTGATCTCGAGTTCGGAGACGTTCGATTCCGACACGAGGTCGATCAGCGTCTTGAGTTTTCGCAGGTCCATGGCTTTTGGCGCTTATTCTGAGAAGGTCCGCGAATTTACAGCAAAAAGCTGCGATTTTTACGCTTCTTCGCTTATTTACTTAAGCCTCGGGAAGCGCCGCGCGGTTGCGGCGGGTGATCGGTTCAGGCTGCGGAAGCCCACTGATCGAGGTCGGATCGCGACACTTTGCCCATTCTACGCTGCCGGATCGTGCCATCCGGGCCAAACACGACGGTGAACGGAAGGCCTCCGGTCATGTTGCCCAGGTCCTTGCCCAATTGCGTCCCCTCCAGGCCCGCGAGCCCGATCGGAAAGCGCACCGGGATCTTCGTCAGGTACTGGCGCACGGCACTGGGCTGGTCGATCGCGAGGCCCACCACCTGCCACCCGCGGGCGGCCCGCTGCTGGAAGAAGCTATCCAGCAAGGGCATCTCCTCCACGCAGGGCGGGCACCAGGTCGCCCAGAAATTCAGCAGCAGCGGCTTGCCGCGCAGGCTGGCCATGGCCAGCGTTCCGCCGGACGGCGTCGCGAAGCTGGCGTTCCAGAACTGCTCGGGCGCCGGCGAGTTCTCGGCCATCGGCGCGGGACGCAGCCGCCACCACGCGAAGCCGGCGCCGGCCGCCGCGGCTGCCACGCCCACGCCCGCGGTGAGCAGGCGGCGCCTGCGCGCATCGGCTGCTGCCGCGGTTTGCTGAACGGCGTCCATCACGCTTCCTCCTCCACCATCGCCCGGACCGCCGCGATGTCGCCGCGGGAGACACGCCGGCGCGCGTCGGGCTTGAGCGCGCCGCGCAGGTCGTCGTGGTCGTGGATCAGCAGGTGCACGCCCACCGGCTCGCCCAGCCCGGGGCACAGGCTGGACAGGCTGAGCGCCTCGACCGGCGCGCCCTGGAAACCCGTCACCGTGCGCGCCTCGTAATCCACGCCCTTGTCGATCAGCGCGATCTCGGTCGACTTCGGATCGTCGCAGAACAGCTGCAGGTAGATGTCCGACAGCCGCGTGGCCGTGCCGTTCCACACCGCGCCCGTCAGGTGCGGGCGGAACTCCGCCAGCCGCTCCATCCAGGTGAGCGCATGCCGTCGCAGCGCGGCCAGCTCGGCCGGCTGCGTCTCGCCGCAGAACACCGAGATGTATTCGCGCACGGCCTCCTCGACCGTGTCGTTGTCGGGCAGGGCCGCGCGCTGCGGCAGCCCGAGCTGCTTGACCGCGCGGCGCTTGGCCGGGCCGTACTCCAGTCCCTCCTCCACCACCATGCGGGCGGCGGTGGCGGCGATTTCCGATTGCACGCTGACCATCATCACCGGGGCATTGTGCCCCGGTCGCCGGCACGCAACGCAGGCGTCGGACATGCACGGAGCGCGCGCGAGGTCACCTCGATAATCGAACCCATGCACATCCATATCCTGGGCATCTGCGGCACGTTCATGGGCGGTGTCGCGGCCCTCGCCCGCGAAGCCGGGCACCGGGTGACCGGCTGCGACGCCGGCGTCTATCCGCCGATGAGCGACCAGCTGCGCGCCCTGGGCATCGACCTGATCGAAGGCTTCGGCGCCGACCAGCTTTCCCTGGCGCCCGACGTCTGGGTGATCGGCAACGTGGTCTCCCGCGCGCGCCAGCCCGATGGCACGCCGCGCTATCCGCTGATGGAAGCCATCCTCGAGCAGGGCGCGCGCTACACCAGCGGACCCCAGTGGCTGGCCGAGCATGTGCTGCACGGCCGCCATGTGCTCGCGGTGGCGGGCACGCACGGCAAGACCACCACGACCTCGATGCTCACCTGGATCCTGGAGCATGCCGGCGCGTCGCCGGGCTTCCTGGTCGGCGGCGTGCCGGTGAACTTCGGTGTTTCGGCGCGCCTGGGCATGGGCAAGGCCTTCGTCATCGAGGCCGACGAATACGACACGGCCTTCTTCGACAAGCGCAGCAAGTTCGTGCACTACCGGCCGCGCACCGCGATCCTGAACAACCTGGAGTTCGACCACGCGGACATATTCGACGACCTGCCGGCCATCGAACGGCAGTTCCATCACCTGGTGCGCACGGTGCCGGGCTCGGGCCGCGTGGTGGTCAACGGCCTCGAGGAAAGCCTGGCGCGCGTGCTGCACCAGGGCTGCTGGAGCGAGGTGCGCAGCTTTGGCGCGGCGGTGAGCGACTACACGGCCGAAGGCGACCCGGGCGCCTTCGACGTGCTGCTGCGCGGCGAACGCGCGGGCCGCGTCGAGTGGGACCTGAGCGGCGTGCACAACCAGCTCAATGCGCTGGCCGCCATCGCGGCGGCCGAACACGTGGGCGTGTCGCCCGAGGTGGCGGCGCGGGCGCTGGGCGAGTTCCGCAACGTCAAGCGCCGCATGGAACTGCGCGGCGAGGTGCGCGGCATCAAGGTCTACGACGACTTCGCGCATCACCCCACCGCCATCCGCACGACCGTGGACGGCCTGCGGCGCAAGCTGGGCCCCGACGGCGGCCGCATCCTGGCGGTGTTCGAGCCGCGCAGCAACACCATGAAGCTGGGCACGATGAAGTCGCAGCTGCCCTGGAGCCTGGAGCAGGCCGACCTGGCGTTCTGCCACGGCGGCGGGCTGGGCTGGGATGCCCGCGAAGCACTCGCGCCCATGGGCTCGCGCGCCGCGGTCGGCGACACCATCGACCAGCTGGTCGAGATGACGGTGGCCGTGGCTCGTCCGGGCGACCACCTGGTGTGCATGAGCAACGGGGGATTCGGCGGCATCCACGGCCGCCTGCTGGAAGCGCTGGCGCGCCGCTGACTACTTCAGCAAGAGCGGCGCCGGCGCCGTGAGGTCGTTGGTCTGCGGCGGCAGGCGGGAATCGCGGCCCTGCACCGAGGGCAGGCTCTGGTGGCTGTGCAGCGACGAGTCCCAGCCTTCCGCGCGGCGCAGGCTGGCCTGCGAGGCCCGCTTCTGATTCGAAGTGATCGCGCCCACCAGGTACAGCGCGGCCAGGTCGTGCGCCAGCTGCACGCCCACCAGGCCGGTGCGCTGCTGCAATTCAGCGAAGGTGCCGGGCGCCATCGCCAGCTCGCGCAGCAGCAGCAGGTGCGAGTCGCGCAGCAGCCGTTGCGCCAGGCGCGGCGGCCGGCGGAAGTACAGCATCTCGGTGCGGTAGCGGCGCGGCAGCACGTCGCGCGCCGTGCGCAGCGCGTACTGCCACATCAGCTGCGACAGGCTGCAGCGCACGAAGTGCTTCGGCGGCAGGGCGTCGCGCGGCCGGGTGGCCCACATCGCGTTCTCGAAGTCGAGCGCCGTCGCGGTCGGCATCACGGCGGCATCGCCGCGCAGGTCCACCACCGCGATCAGGGTGCCGCCGGCCGATGTGACGTGGTACAGCCCCGACCCCAGCGCGCCTTCCTGCTCCAGCACCTGCGAGGCCAGGCAGAACTGCGCGATCAACGGACGCAGCCAGGCTTCCAGCCGTCCGAGCACGGCGCCCACGCCGGCGGCATCCTCGATATCGAAGGAAAGCTCCGGCTGCAGGTTGCGCGGCAGGGGCCGCGCGAACGCCAGCGGCCGGTCGACATCCGGCAGGTTGATCTGGACGGACCGTCCCCCAGGCACCCCCGAGGCCACGCGCAGCGTGGTGGCCGACAGCACCTGGGTGCGGGCGCCGTTGAGCCAGAGCGCATCGGCCTCGCCGAACTTGGAGAACTCCCAGGTCAGCCCGCCCGGTGAGGCGTGCGCGAGCGTGCGGCCCAGCATTTCCTGCTGCTCCAGGGAAAAGCCGGCCATGCCGATGCGAAGGAGCGGAAGTTCGAGGGACATGGGTAACAACTCACCAGGTCTGGTCCCCGCCCGAGAGGGCGAGAGAGCAACCAATGTAGTGTCAGTGTTACCGCTTGTAAATAAGTTCCCCGGGCTTTTTTTGTTACCGACGCCGCGCGGTCACGGCCTGCGACAGCAGCCCGAGCAGTTCCACCGAATCACCCCAGCCGAGGCAGGCGTCGGTAATGCTTTTTCCGTATTCCAGCTTGGAGATGTCCTCGCCGGGCGCGAATTTCTGCGCGCCGGGGCTCAGGTGGCTTTCCACCATCACGCCGAACACGCTGCGCGAGCCGCCCGCGATCTGGCCGGCGATGTCGCGCGCCACGGCCAACTGCTTCTCGTGCTGCTTGCTGCTGTTGGCATGGCTGCAGTCGACCATCAGGCGCGGGTTCAGCTTGCTCGCCTCCAGGTCGCGGCAGGCGTTGGCGACGCTTTCGGCGTCGTAGTTGGGCGCCTTGCCGCCACGCAGGATGACGTGGCAATCGCGGTTGCCGTTGGTCTGCACGATCGCCACCTGGCCGTTCTTGTGCACCGACAGGAAGTGGTGCCCGCGGGCCGCGGCCTGGATGGCGTCGGTGGCGATGCGGATGTTGCCGTCGGTGCCGTTCTTGAAGCCGATCGGCGCCGACAGGCCGGAGGCCAGCTCGCGATGCACCTGGCTCTCGGTGGTGCGAGCGCCGATCGCGCCCCAGGCGATCAGGTCGCCGATGTACTGGGGCGAGATCACGTCCAGGAACTCGCTGCCCGCCGGCAGGCCGAGGCGATTGATCTCGATGAGCAGCTGGCGGGCGATGCGCAGGCCCTCGTCGATGCGGTAGCTCTCGTCCAGGTACGGATCGTTGATCAGGCCCTTCCAGCCGACCGTGGTGCGCGGCTTCTCGAAGTACACCCGCATCACGATCTCGAGCGTGTCGGCGTACTTGGCGCGCATCTCCTTGAGCTTGCGCGCGTAGTCCAGGGCGGCGTTCGGGTCGTGGATGGAGCAGGGACCGATCACCACCAGCAGGCGGTCGTCCTGCCCGGCCATGATGTCGTGGATGCGCCGGCGCGTGTCGGTGATGAGCCGCTCCACCGCCGTCCCGCGGATCGGGAAGAAGCGGATCAGGTGTTCGGGCGGAGGAAGCACGGTGATGTCCTTGATGCGTTCGTCGTCGGTCTCGCTGGTCTTGTCGACGGGGTGCGCATACCAGGGCTCGCTGGCGGTGTTCTGGACGTTCATCGTGGATTCCTGAGGTGTGTGGGAAGGGATGGGACGAAAAAAAACCGCCGGGAGGTCCCGGCGGTTTTCTTGAGTTCTGCGCGCTTTCTTTTCAGGTACGCCTAGATCTCTCGACCGCCGGGGCCCGAGAACCAAAAGTAGCCAAAGAAGAAAACGTTCTGCTTGCGCATGGGCGTTGACTCTATCAGGCGGTGCCGCCGACGGTCAAGCCGTCGATGCGCAGCGTGGGCTGGCCGACACCGACCGGCACGCTCTGGCCTTCCTTGCCGCAGGTGCCGACGCCGCTGTCCAGCCGCATGTCGTTGCCGATCATCGTCACGCGCGTGAGCGCGTCGGGGCCGTTGCCGACGATGGTGGCGCCCTTCACGGGGTACTGGATCTTCCCGTTCTCGACCCAGAACGCTTCGCTGGCCGAGAACACGAACTTGCCCGAGGTGATGTCGACCTGGCCGCCGCCGAAGTTGGTGGCGTACAGCCCCTTCTTGATGCTGGCCACGATCTCGTCGGGCGCCTTGTCGCCGCCCAGCATGTACGTGTTGGTCATGCGCGGCATCGGGATGTGCGCATAGCTCTCGCGGCGGCCGTTGCCGGTCGGCGCCACGCCCATCAGGCGGGCGTTCAGCGAGTCCTGGATGTAGCCGCGCAGGATGCCGTCCTCGATGAGGACATTGCGCTGGCTCGGATTGCCCTCGTCGTCCACGTTGAGCGAACCACGGCGGTCGGAGATGGTGCCGTCATCCAGCACCGTCACGCCCTTGGCCGCGACGCGCTGGCCGACGCGGCCGGAGAAAGCGCTCGAGCCCTTGCGGTTGAAGTCGCCTTCCAGCCCGTGGCCGATGGCCTCGTGCAGCAGGATGCCGGGCCAGCCGGGCCCGAGCACCACGGTCATCTCGCCGGCCGGCGCGGGACGCGATTCCAGGTTGGTGAGCGCGGCCTGCACCGCGTCGTCCACGTATTCCTGCACGTGCGCGTCGTCGAAGTACGCGAGCCCGAAGCGTCCGCCGCCGCCGCTGGAGCCGACCTCGCGGCGGCCGTTCTGCTCGGCGATGACGGTGACCGACAGGCGCACCAGGGGACGCACGTCGGCGGCCAGCGTGCCGTCGGCGCGCGCCACCATCACCACGTCCCATTCGCTCGCCAGGCCCGCCATCACCTGCACGATGCGCGGGTCCTTGGCGCGGGCGGCCTTCTCCACCTTCTCGAGCAGCTGGACCTTGGCCGTGCTGTCGAGCGTGGCGATCGGGTCCACCGCCGGATAGAGCGAACGGCTGCCGGCGACCTTCTTGCCCGCGACCTTGGCGCGCCCCGCGCGCGCGGCCGAGGAGATCGATCGCACGGTGCGCGCCGCATCCAGCAGCGAGGCTTCGGAGATGTCGTCGGAGTAGGCGAAGGCGGTCTTCTCGCCGCTGACGGCGCGCACGCCCACGCCCTGGTCGATGCTGAAGCTGCCGGTCTTGACGATGCCCTCTTCCAGGCTCCAGCCCTCGCTGCGCGTGTACTGGAAGTAGA
>JAEWBU010000324.1 GCA_023390985.1 Pseudomonadota bacterium | reverse complement strand
CCCGGTGGTGGACCTGAAGGTGACGGTCTACGACGGCAAGTTCCACTCGGTGGACAGCAAGGAGATCGCCTTCGTCACCGCCGGCCGCAAGGCGCTGATCGCCGCCGTGCAGGCGGCCAGGCCGTGCGTGCTGGAGCCGATCGTGGACATGGAGATCAGCGCGCCGGCCGCCGTGCTGGGCGACATCACCGGCGACCTGGCTTCGCGCCGTGCCCAGGTGAGCGGCACGCAATCGGGCGCGGACGGCGCGCTGACGGTGCTGGCGCAGGCGCCTCTCGCCGAACTCTCGAGCTATCAGCTTCGGCTGAACGCGATCACGGGCGGGCAGGGCAACTTCACGATGGCGTTCAGCCACTACGAGCCGGTACCGCCCAACCTGCAGGCGCAGCTGGCGGCGCAGTACCGGCCGAAGGAGGAGTAGTTCGGGAGCGCGAGCAGACGAAGTTCGCCGCGTCGTCGGTGCTGCCGTTCCCCACGTACTTCGCGACGTCCGGGTACATGCACAGCGGACGCGGAAGCTCAGGCCTTCGCCCGCGGCCTCATGCGGAAGCTGACGCCCATTCGATTGATGGCGTTCATTGCGGCGATGGTGAGAGTCAGATCCACCAGATCCTTCTCGCCGAACACTGCCAATGCGGCCGCATAGGCCTCATCGCGGGCGTGGGTCTCGCTCACGAGCGTCACCTCCTCAGACCACGCCAGCGCGGCGCGCTCCTGCTCGGAGAAGAGGTATTCCGCCTCGTGCCAGACGGGAACGAGTGCCATTTTCTCGACGGACATTCCTTCGGCCAGCAGATCCCTGCTGTGGATGTCGATGCAATGCGCGCAGCCGTTGATCTGCGACACGCGCAGGAAGACCAGGTGCGTCAGCAAGCTCGGGAGGCCAGTGCTCCTGGTGACGAAGTGGTGCAGCGCCCCGACCGCCTTGGCGCCCTCGGGAGATGCCTGGAACCAAACAGCGCGATTCATGAATCGGTTTCCTTCGATGTGAGTGATGGACGGAGGCCGGATTCGACTCTCTCGCCCATAAGACGTCTGGCTCGAAGGCGCTGTGACACATGCCGGAGAAATACGTGCGGGCGTCGCCATGCCGTGCTCGTTGCGGCGGCTGCGGATCCGCGCAATCAGTGGGGACTCGGCCGGAGCAGCAGGTGACTCTGGCGTTTGATCCGCGCCAGCTTCGCGGGATTGCGCTGTATCCGCACCTGTGAGATGCGGCCCCCGTCGAACTCAAACGCCTGGACGGACTCCAGCTCCCCTCGCAGGTAACGCAAGAGAGCCCACTCGCCGTTCAACATGGCCAGCTCGATCCGCATGTTGTCACCGTGCCGCAGGAAGTGCGCGTAGTAGAGCTGCGCGATGCGCCGGGCCCCACTCAGCGGTGAGCGCAAGCTCGGACCGACACCGCCGAAGTCGCCCATCAGTGCGGCCTCCTCGGCCAGCAGCGCCCGGATCCCCGCAAAGTCGCCCTTCGTGATGGCTTGGATCAGGCGGCGAAGGAGCGCGTACTGTTCCTGCGGCGGGGTTATCCCGTGCCGCCGATTGGCGTCGCGCGCCTTGATCACACGTTGCCTGGCGCGGTGCACGATCTGCCGGGCCGACGCCTCGCTCTTCCCGATGGCGGCAGCGACCTGCTCATAGTCGACTTCGAAGACCTCCCGGAGCAGGAACGCCGCCCGTGCTTCCGGCGTCAGGCAATCGAGCAGCACCAGGAACGCGATGGAAACGTCATCGGCGATTTCGCGGATCTGCTCCGGCGAGGCCGGTGTCTCCTCGACCAGCGGCTCGGGAAGCCAGGCGCCGGGATAGGCCTCTCGCCGCAGCTTGGCAGAGCGCAGGCGGTCGATCGCCATGCGCGTAGTGACCGTGACCAGCCAGGCCTCGGGAATGAGCACGGAGGTGCCTGGACGCTCGACCTCGTCGTGCCACCGCAGCCAGGCATCCTGCACCAGGTCTTCGGCCTCCTCCACGGAGCCCAGCATGCGATAGCCGATGGCCATCAGTCGCGGGCGCAGCCGAGAGAACAGCTCTGCAGAAGATTCGACGCAGGTGTGGACAGACATCGGTTACCTCGAGCGATTATCGGCTCGACACCTCAGCGGTCGCTCGAAAGCGACCCCGTGCGGCGCGGGCTCGCTGGGTGGTCTGGTCATCCCTGCGGCCGGGCCATGAAAAAAGGGCCCTGAAGACCAGGGCCCGTTGGATCGCGCGGGACGCGGATCAGTTCGCCGCGAAGCAATAGAGCAGGCCGTCGCCGCCCGTCGGCCGGATGCGCTCCATGCTGCAGCCGACCGTCGGGTGGCTCGAGTTCCAGGACGTCGCCCAGGGCGCGGGAACCGGGCCCGCGCGATCGAAGTGCCCGATCATCGCGGAGCCTTCCGGCGTGCTCTTGGTCCAGTTGCCGCACGTCATGTCGGGGAACGGCTGCCCGCCGCCCGCACCGCCGACGAAGGCGGTGCCGTCCGGCCGCGAGCCGGTGAGGATGTCGTGCTTGTTCGGCTGGTCGGTGCGGCCGTTGACCGGGCGGCCGCGCTCGTCGAGGCCGGTTTCCTTGGTGATGTTGTTCTTGTCGGAGTGCAGCTCTTCGACGTTGCGTGCGATGAGCACGCCCTTGGCGTTGTACCAGGGCCCCTTGCCGATGCGGTCGCGTGCGTTGATGAAGGCCGGGCTGTTGAGCGCCGGGGCCTGCGTGCTCAGGTAGGCCCGCCAGGGGCGGTTGCCCTGGCCCGCCGCCTGTGCGAGCGACTGGCAATGCTTGTCCGCGCCCTCGAGACCGCCCAGGTCGCCGCCCTTGCCGGGGCCCACGCTGGAGATGAAGAAGCTCATCGGTCCGCCCGATGCCGCTGCCGGCGATGCGCCGGGGCCGCTGCTGGAGGGCGTGGTACAGGCGGCCAGCAGCACCAGCGAAGCCACTGCCGTGAGAGAGAAGGCATTGCGCATGAGAGACCTTTCTGCTTTGTTGGAGAAGGAATTACGCAGGACGCGCCGTCCGTGCCTACTTGGGACTTGCCCTAGACGCGCCGGCACGGCTGAGCGGAATAAACAGCTCGCTGCAAACGTGTGCCTGCGCGTGCGCCGGCTAGCGCGTGAGCAGGTCCACGTAGGCCTGGTAGCTGTACAGGCGATTCGTGCGCTGGCCCGTGCGCTCCGTCACGATGCCGAGTTCCTCCAGCAGCCGCACGGCGGCGCCGGCGGTCGGGAAGGTGGTCTGCAGCCGCTCGCGCACCTGTTCCACGCTGAAGCGCGGCATCAGCGGCAGCTGTTCGAACAGGCGATAGCTGGCGGGCGTCGCGCGCGGCGCGTCCAGCAGGCGGCGGCGGTCGGCGGTGATGCGGCTCGCCAGCGCGATGATGGTCCGCTCGGACTCTTCCGCGGACGCGGCGATTCCTTCGAGGAAGAAGGCGAGCCATCCTTCCCAGTCGCCTTCGGTGCGGATGGCCGAGAGCCGCCGGTAGTACTCCTCCTGGTGACGCTTCAAGTAAGCGCTCGGGTACAGCAGCGGCTCGGGAAGCAAGGACCAGTGCTCGAGCAGCGCGCCGATCAACAACCGGCCGAGGCGGCCGTTGCCGTCCAGGAAAGGGTGGATGGTCTCGAACTGCGCATGCACCAGCCCGATCCTGATGAGCGGAGGCAGGATGGCGCGCTCCGCATGGATGAACTTCTCGAGGTCGGCCAGCAACGGCGCCACCCGCTCGGGCGGCGGCGGAACGAAAGCGGCGTTGCCCGGCCGCGTGCCGCCGATCCAGTTCTGTGAGCGGCGCAATTCGCCCGGCTGCTTGCCGTGGCCGCGCGCTCCGGTCATGAGCAGCTTGTGGGCCTGGCACACGAGGCGCACGCTGATCGGCAGCCCCCTGGGTGATCGCAACTGCTTCTGCACGTGCCGGAACGCGCGGACGTAGTTGGTGACTTCCTCAACGTCGTCTGGGTTGGACACCGCGACGCCGGCTTCGCCGTCGAAGACGTCGGCCATGGTGGCCTGCGTGCCTTCGATCTGCGAGGTGAGCAGCGCCTCCTTGCGGATGGCACCGTGAAGCAGCCAGTCCACCGAGGGCACGAGGCCGGAGACGCCGGACAGGCGGGCCAGCGCGAGTTCCGCGCGCAGGTTGGCGTCGTGCAGCGTGTCGAGCGTCAGCGCCGGCCGGGCCGGCGGCAGCGCCCGCGGCACGAACGCCTGCACGACCTCGCCCGCGGTCGTGGACTTGACGTAGCTGCCGGTGGTTCGCTGCATGAAAGGCGGCTTGAATGCTCCCGGCGCGGATTAAAGCATCCTTTAATCCGGCGGTCGAGCATTCAAGCCGCCTTGAATCGTCCTCAGGCCGGCGCCGGCGCGTGCGTCAGCTCGCCGCCCAGCGAAGCCAGCAGCTCCGGGATCAGCCCCGCCAGCTCCGCCGTCGCGATGGCGGCATCGGCGTCGAAGCCGTCCTCGCCCTTCGGGGCTTCCTCGACGTCGCGGATGTCGATCTTGCGGATCGCCAGCTGCTCGGTGAGCACGAACGACACCTTGTCGTTCCACGTCAGCGCCAGCTGCGTGGGCAGCTTGCCTTCCTGGATGTGCTGGCCGATCTCGTCCAGCTCCAGGCTGTGGCGGGCGTAGCGCACCACCGACTTCTCTTCGCCGGTCTTCTTCAGCTCGAGGTCGCGGTCGATCGAGAACCCCTCGGGCGCCTGCCGGGTGGTGAGCCACTCGGCCATGGCCGTGGCCGGCGCCGTCGAAGTGGACAGCGGCGCGAGCGGCAGCACGTGCTTCAGTTCGGCCATCACGTCGACGATCTGCTTCACGACCGGCTCGGCCGACTTCATGCTGCCCGCGGCGATGACCAGCGAGCGCTGCTCCAGGTCGAGCCACAGCACGTGCGAGCTGCGCTTGCTGAACGCGCGCGGCAGGAAGGTCTTGACGATCTCGTCCTTGATCTCCGACTTTTCCTTGCGGCCCGGCTTGCGGCCCTGCTCGGCCTCGATGGCCTTGCAGCGCGCTTCCAGTTCGGCGCGGACGGCGCCGCCGGGCACGCTCTTGCGCTCGACGGCGAGCTTGAGGATCCACTGGCCGCCGACGCTCTCGACCATCGCGCCGTTGTCCTTGCCGCGCGGCGGCACCCAGCCGGCCGACAGTTCCTGCGTGGGGCCGCAGGGCTGGAAGACCAGGCGCTGCAACTCGGCTTCGAGCGCCTCGAAGGGCGGCGGGGTCCAGTCGGGCGCGATGCGGTAGACGACGATGTTCTTGAAAAGCGGCATGCGGGAGAGAAAAAAGCGGGAGAGCTTACTTGCCGTCGGGCAGCTCGATCTTGACCTCGAGGACTTCCAGGTTGTCCTGGCGGTCCAGCTGGACCTTGATGTCGTTCGGGTCGATCTTGATGTACTTGCTGATCACGGCCACCAGGTCGCGCTGCAGCGCGGGCAGGTAGTCGGGCTGGGCCGCGTTGCGGCCGCTGCGCTCGTGCGCCAGGATGATCTGCAGCCGCTCCTTGGCGACGGCGGCCGTCTTCTTCTTTTCACCGAGCAGGAAGGAGAGGAACGACGCCATGGCTTCAGCGGCCTCCGAACAGGCGCTTCAGGAATCCCTGCTTCTGCGGGTCCACGAAGCGCATCGGCTTGTCGTTGCCGAGGAAGCGGTCGATCACGTCCTTGTAGGCCTCGCTCACGTCGGTGCCCTTCAGGTGCACCGCGGGCATGCCCTGGTTGCTGGCCTGCAGCACGGTCTCGCTCTCGGGCACCACGCCGATCAGCGGGATGCGCAGGATGTCCTGGATGTCCTCCAGCGAGAGCATCTGGCCCTGGTCCACCCGGTTCGGGTTGTAGCGGGTGATGAGCAGGTGCTCCTTGATCGGCTCCTTGCCCTCGATGGCGCGCTTCGTCTTGGACGACAGCATGCCCAGGATGCGGTCGGAGTCGCGCACGGACGAGACTTCCGGGTTGGTGACGACCAGCGCCTCGTCGGCGAAGTGCATCGCCATCAGCGCGCCGGTCTCGATGCCGGCGGGCGAGTCGCACACGATGTACTCGAAGCCCATCTCGGCGAGCTCCTTGAGCACGCGCTCGACACCGTCCTTGTTGAGGGCTTCCTTGTCGCGCGTCTGCGAGGCGGCCAGCACCGACAGGTTCTCGCAGTTCTTGTCCTTGATCAGGGCCTGGTTGAGCGTGGCCTCCCCCTGGATCACGTTGACGAAGTCGTAGACCACGCGGCGCTCGCAGCCCATGATCAGGTCGAGGTTGCGCAGGCCGACGTCGAAGTCGATGACCACGGTGCGGTGGCCGGCCAGGGCCAGGCCGGACGCGAAGCTGGCGCTGGTGGTGGTCTTGCCGACCCCGCCCTTGCCGGAAGTGACGACGATGATTCTTGCCATTGAAGGTTTCTCCTACGGCTTTCCCCTCGCGGGGGCGGGAGCGAGTTCCAGGGGCTCCATCACCAGGCGGCCTTCGACGCCGCCTTCCAGCCGCACCTGGGTGGGCTTGCCCAGCACGTCGGCGGGCAGGGCGGCGTCGCTGGTGCGGTAGACGCCGGCGATGGAGATCAGTTCGGGTTCCAGGCACAGCGTCAGGATGCGTGCCTCGGTGCTGCCGCGCGCGCCGGCGATGGCCTTGCCGCGCAGCGGTGCGTAGACGTGGATGCTGCCGTCGGCGATGACCTCGGCGCCCGGGTTCACCATCGCCATCACCACCAAGTCGCGCCCGCGGGCGTAGACCTGCTGGCCGGAGCGCAGCGGCTTGTCGATGAGCAGCGCGCCCAGCGGCGCGGCGGCGGGCGTCTCGACCGGCTGTTCGCGGACCGGCAC
>JAEWBU010000299.1 GCA_023390985.1 Pseudomonadota bacterium | reverse complement strand
TGCATGCGCCGCCCCCGCCTCAACGATCGGACTTGAGGAACTGGACGAAGCCGGGGTCGGCGTAGGCCGCCGGCGGCAGTTCGTCGGTGAGGATGGCGGCGTCGACTTCGGCGACTTCGCTGGCGCGGCGTTCGTTCTGGATGACGTGGATGGTCACCAGCCCGACGGCCAGGGCCAGCAGCGGCAGGACCGAGGCGAGGCGCCGCCAGAGACTGACGTGCTCGTCGCCGGTGAGTGTGGCCTGCCCGGCGGTGGCGGAAACCGACTGCGCGGCCTGCAGGCCGACCTGGCGGCGGGCCAGCGCCTGGACCCGCGCGGCGCGCAGGCGTTCGGTGATGTCGTGCGGGAGCTCGTCGGCGCCCGCGTCCAGCCGGGCCGCGATGCGGCGACCGAACTGGTCCTGGCGGGCGAGCGCCATGGCGGGGCTGATGCTGTTCATGGTTGTAATCCCTTTGCCTTCAGTGCTTTGCTGAGGGCCTGGACCGCGCGGGAGCAATGCGTCTTCACACTGCCTTCCGAGCAACCCATGGCCGCCGCCGTTTCGGCCACGTCCATATCCTCCCAGTAACGCATCAGGAACGCCTCGCGTTGACGGGTGGGGAGGTTCTGGATCTGCGCTTCGATCTCCTGCAGGACCTGGGCGCGCCGGGTGGTGTCCTCCGCGCTTTCCGACTGCTGTGAGTTCTCCAGTGCCGTGTAAGTTTCCAGCAGATCGAAATCTCCGTCCTCGGACGCGGATTCGAAGTCGCTCATGTTGGAAAACAGCGCGTTGCGCGTCTTCTGGCGGCGGAACCAGTCCAGCGTGCAGTTGGACAGGATGCGCTGGAAGAGCATCGGGAGCTCCGCCGGCGGCTTGTCGCCGTAGTGCTCCGCCAGCTTCATCATGCTTTCCTGCACGATGTCCAGGGCCGCTTCCTCGTCGCGGACGTGGTAGACGGAGCGCTTGAAGGCCCGCTTTTCTACGCTCTTGAGGAAGTCGGAGAGTTCTCGTTCGGTGGCCAAGTGGGATGGGGCTGCCTGGGCGGGCGCGATTATGGCATTCGACCGCTCGTGTTGGGCTCCTCCCGGTTGAGGTGCCATAATGCGCGCTGCAAGTCAAAAGGCAAACGAGCCCGGATCCGGCGGTGCGATCAGCCCGCCCATGGTCCCAGGGTTCTAAGTCCCGCAACGGCCCCACAAGGGCGCGTGAGGGGCACCCCAAGGTTTTTCGTTCCCGAAACCCGAAAGGTTGATCATGGAAATCTCGAAGGCGGAGATCAGCTCCGCGGCCGCGGCCACCGCGGGCCCATCCCATTCCCATCCCCAGGATCTGCGCGGCGCGGAAATCCTCATCAAGGCGCTGCAGGCCGAAGGCGTGAAGTACGTCTGGGGCTATCCCGGCGGCGCGGTACTGCACATCTACGACGCGTTCTACAAGCAGGACACCATCCAGCACGTGCTGGTGCGCCACGAGCAGGCCGCCGTGCACGCCGCCGACGGCTACGCCCGCGCCACCGGCGAGGTCGGCGTGGCCCTAGTGACGTCCGGGCCCGGCGTCACCAACGCGGTCACCGGCATCGCCACCGCGTACATGGATTCCATCCCGATGGTGATCGTCACCGGGCAGGTGCCCACGGCCGCCATCGGCCTGGACGCCTTCCAGGAGTGCGACACCGTCGGCATCACCCGGCCGATCGTCAAGCACAACTTCCTGGTGAAGGACGCCCGCAACATCGCCGAGGTGATGAAGAAGGCGTTCCACATCGCCCGCAGCGGCCGCCCGGGCCCGGTGGTGGTGGACATCCCCAAGGACGTCTCCTTCAACAAGGTCCCCTACGAGGGCTATCCCGACAAGGTCGAGATGCGCTCGTACAACCCGGTGCGCAAGGGCCACGGCGGCCAGATCCGCAAGGCGGTGCAACTGCTGACCTCGGCCAAGCGTCCGTACATCTACGCCGGCGGCGGGGTGGTGCTGGGCAATGCCAGCGGCGAACTGCGCGCGCTGGCCGAGATGCTCGGCCACCCGTGCACCAACACGCTGATGGGCCTGGGCGCCATCGACGGCACCGACCGCAAGTTCCTCGGCATGCTGGGCATGCACGGCACCATCGAGGCCAACAACGCGATGCAGAACTGCGACGTGCTGCTGGCTGTGGGCGCGCGCTTCGACGACCGCGTGATCGGCAATCCCAAGCACTTCGCGTCGGGCGATCGCAAGATCATCCACATCGACATCGATCCCTCCAGCATCTCCAAGCGGGTGAAGGTGGACGTGCCGATCGTGGGCGACGTCAAGGAAGTGCTGGCGGACCTGATCGCCAGCATCCGCGAGTCCGGCGCCCAGCCCGACCCGCAGGCGCTGGCCGGCTGGTGGGACACCATCGACGGCTGGCGCAAGCGCGACTGCCTGCGCTACGACCGCGGCAACCGCGAGGTGATCAAGCCCCAGCACGTCATCGAGACGCTCTGGAAGCTGACGAAGGACGTCGATACCTACATCACGTCCGACGTGGGCCAGCACCAGATGTGGGCCGCCCAGTTCTACAAGTTCAGGGAGCCGCGCCATTGGATCAACTCCGGTGGCCTGGGCACCATGGGCGTGGGCATTCCGTACGCCATGGGCATCAAGCTGGCCAAGCCCGACAGCGAGGTGTACTGCATCACCGGCGAAGGCTCGGTGCAGATGTGCATCCAGGAGCTGTCCACCTGCCTGCAGTACAAGACGCCGATCAAGGTGATCTCGCTGAACAACCGCTACCTGGGCATGGTGCGGCAGTGGCAGGAGCTGGACTACGAGGGCCGCTACAGCCACAGCTACATGGACGCGCTGCCCAATTTCGTGAAGCTGGCCGAGGCGTACGGCCACGTGGGCATGCTGATCGAGCGCCCGCAGGACGTGGAGCCGGCACTGCGCGAGGCGCGCAAGCTCAAGGACCGCACGGTCTTCATGGACTTCCGCACCGACCCGACCGAGAACGTCTGGCCGATGGTGCAGGCCGGCAAGGGCATCACCGAGATGCTGCTCGGCAGCGAAGACCTGTAATCCGCAACCCGTAAGGCGGCGAATCTATCGCGCACCGAGCCCGCTGCTTACCGGCAGCGGGGGAGGGTGCCGAGAAGAGGAGCCGGAGGAACCATGAAACACATCATCGCAGTGCTGCTGGAGAACGAGCCGGGCGCTCTCTCCCGCGTGGTGGGCCTGTTCTCGGCCCGCGGCTACAACATCGAGTCGCTCACCGTGGCGCCGACGGAAGACCCGTCGCTGTCGCGCATGACGATCCAGACCACCGGCTCGGACGACGTGATCGAACAGATCACCAAGCACCTGAACCGGCTCATCGAGGTCGTGAAGGTCGTCGACCTCACCGAAGGCGCCTACACCGAGCGCGAGCTCATGATGGTGAAGGTGCGCGCCGTCGGCAAGGAACGCGAGGAGATGAAGCGCATGGCCGACATCTTCCGCGGCCGGATCATCGACGTCACCGAGAAGAGCTACACCATCGAGCTGACGGGCGACCAGTCCAAGAACGACGCGTTCCTGGAAGCGATCGACCGCACCGCCATCCTGGAGACCGTGCGCACCGGCGCCAGCGGCATCGGCCGCGGCGAGCGCGTGCTGCGCGTCTGAGGCCCCGACTTTTCCCCCACCCACACTGATTTCACTGGAGAGACCATGAAGGTTTACTACGACAAGGACTGCGACCTGAGCCTGATCAAGGGCAAGACCGTCGCCATCATCGGTTACGGCTCGCAGGGCCATGCGCACGCGCAGAACCTGAACGACAGCGGCGTCAAGGTCGTGGTCGGCCTGCGTCCGGGCGGCGCTTCGTGGCCCAAGGTGGAGAAGGCCGGCCTGAAGGTCGCCGCCGTCAACGAGGCCGTGAAGATGGCCGACGTGGTCATGATCCTGCTGCCCGACGAGCAGATCGCCGCGGTCTACAAGAACGACGTCGAGCCGAACATCAAGCAGGGCGCCTCGCTCGCCTTCGCGCACGGCTTCAACGTGCACTACGGCCAGGTCGTGCCGCGTGAAGACCTCGACGTGTGGATGGTCGCGCCCAAGGCGCCCGGCCACACCGTGCGCAGCACCTACAGCCAGGGCGGCGGCGTGCCCCACCTCGTAGCCGTGCACCAGGACAAGAGCGGCAAGGCCCGTGACCTGGCGCTGTCGTACGCGATGGCCAATGGCGGTGGCAAGGCCGGCATCATCGAGACCAACTTCCGCGAGGAGACCGAGACCGACCTGTTCGGCGAGCAGGCCGTGCTGTGCGGCGGCACCGTGGAGCTGATCAAGGCCGGTTTCGAAGTGCTGGTGGAAGCCGGCTACGCGCCCGAGATGGCGTACTTCGAGTGCCTGCACGAGCTCAAGCTGATCGTGGACCTGATCTACGAAGGCGGGATCGCGAACATGAACTACTCGATCTCCAACAACGCGGAGTACGGCGAGTACGTCACCGGCCCCCGGATCGTGACCGACGAGACCAAGCAGGTCATGAAGCAGGTGCTGCGCGACATCCAGACCGGCGAGTACGCCAAGAGCTTCATCCTGGAGAACCGCGCCGGCGCCCCGACGCTGCAATCGCGCCGCCGCCTGTCCGCCGAGCACCAGATCGAAGTGGTGGGCGAGAAGCTGCGCGCCATGATGCCCTGGATCAAGGCGAACAAGCTGGTCGACAAGGCCCGCAACTGACCTGGCCGGTCCGGTAGGAAAAGGGCGGCCCCGTGCCGCCCTTTTCCATTGGTGGACCGCAATTACACTCGGGTTCTATGTATCAAGGCCCGATCCACACCGACACATCTCCGCAGGAGGGCGTGGTCGTGCGCCGGCGCCGCAAGGGCATCTACATCCTGCCCAACCTGTTCACCCTGGCGGCGCTGTTCGGCGGCTTCTACGCCGTGGTGATGGCGATGAACCAGCGTTTCGACATGGCCGCCGCCGGCGTGTTCGTGGCGATGGTGCTGGACAGCCTGGACGGCCGCGTCGCCCGCATGACCAACACCCAGAGCGCGTTCGGCGAGCAGATGGATTCGCTGTCCGACATGGTGTCGTTCGGGGCGGCTCCGGCGCTGATCGCATACGAATGGGCGCTCAAGGGCCTGGGGCGCTGGGGCTGGATCGCCGCCTTCGTCTACTGCGCCTGCGCCGCGCTGCGGCTTGCCCGCTTCAACGTCAACACCGCGGTGGTGGACAAGCGCTACTTCCAGGGCCTGCCGTCGCCGGCGGCCGCCGCGCTCGTCACCGGCTTCATCTGGCTGATGAACGACTACGGCATCAAGGGCTACGAGGTCAGCTGGGTGATGTTCGCCTTCGCGCTCTATGCGGGCCTGACGATGGTGACCAACGTGCCGTTCTACAGCTTCAAGGACGTGTCGATGAAGAAGAGCGTGCCGTTCGCCGCGATCGTGCTGATCGCGCTGGGCATCGCCGTCATCAACATCGATCCGCCGGTGGTGCTGTTCGTGCTCTTCTGCCTCTACGGCATCTCGGGTTACGCGCTGTACGGATGGCGCAAGGCGAAGGGCGAGCACGCCAGCGTCATCAGCACCTCCACCGACGAGCCCGAGGAAAGCGGCCTGCACAAGTGACCTGCCGCGCGCAGCGCGGCAGGTCATCCCCGCGAAGGCGGGGATCCAGTACCAAAAGCACTTGTGCTACATTCACCCGCCATGAACCTGATTTCGCTGGCTCTACTGCTATCCACCCACGGGCGGAGACGGTAGCGCACGCGACCACCAGACCTCGACGGCCCGTATGCACCAGCAGCGGGCCGTTTTTGTTTTGGGGCTGCTGGCTCACCACC
>JAEWBU010000205.1 GCA_023390985.1 Pseudomonadota bacterium | reverse complement strand
GGTCCAGCATCTGGCCCATGCCGTGGCGGCGCAGCGCGCGGCACATGCGCTCGAAGTCGCGCTCGTCGCCCACCTCGGGATTGAGCGCGCCGTGGTCCACGATGTCGTAGCCGTGCGTGCTGCCGGGGCGCGCGCGCAGGAAGGGGCTGCTGTACAGGTGGCTGATGCCCAGCGCGTGCAGGTAGGGCACGGCCTCGGCCACGTCGGCGAAGCGGCAGCCCTCGTGGAACTGCACGCGGTACGTTGCGACCGGGATCCGCGCGCTCGAGAGCGGCGGCAGCTCCGAAGGCGTGGTGTCGGGCGCCGGGCCGTTGCGCTCGGACCGCAGCACCTGGGCCACGGCCGCGAAGCGCTCGTCGGCCGCCAGGTCCTCCACCGCGATAGACAGCTTGCGCCGCCAGTTGGGGAATCGTTCCTCGGTGGTACCGGGCACGTTCACCTGCAGCAGCTGGCCGGTGACGTCCTCCAGCTGCACGCCGACCAGCCAGCTGGGCGTGCGCGCGAGGTAGGCGTAGACGCCGGCGACGAAGGGCGGCGTGGCGTCGGGCACCGACGTGGGCTGCGCGTTCGCGTCGGGCGGCAGCAGTCCCTGGTGCTGCAGCGCCAGCAGGAGGCGGGCGCGGTCCTGCGCGCGATCGATCACGGCGCGCTCGCGCGCCGGCTCGTCGGGGAAGAGTCCGAGCTGGGCGATCAGCTCCAGGTCCTCGCCCAGCCAGAAGCCGCGCAGCGTGGGCAGGTCGTGCGTGCTGACCACGGCCAGCGCCTGCGGCTGCCACTCGGCGGGTGGACGGAAGCTGCCGTCCTGCGTGCGTTCGAAGAGCAGCGGCCGGTACGACAGCAGGCAGCGTTCCCGCATCGCCTCGCGCATCGCGGGCGCCACGTTGCCCAGGTCCTCGCCGATCACCAGGCAGTGGTGGCGATGGCTCTCCAGCGCCAGGATGCCCAGCAGGTCCTGCAGCGGATAGGTGACGTAGGTGCCGCCGTCGCCGCTGATCCAGAACAGGCGCATCAGCGCCATCACGTGGTCCATGCGCAGCGCGCCGCAGTGCCGCATGTTGGCGCGCAGCGTCTCGATGAACGGGGCGTAGCGCGCGTTGCGCAACTGCACCGGGTTGAGCGGCGGCAGGCCCCAGTTCTGGCCCAGCGCGTTCAGCGGATCGGGCGGCGCGCCCACGTGCATGCCCAGCGCGTAGAGCGAGGGCTGCACCCAGGTCTCGGCCCCGCCTTCGTTGACGCCCACGGCCAGGTCGCAGTACAGGCCCAGTCCCATGCCGCGCGTCTTGGCATAGCGCTGCACCGATTCGAGCTGCACCTCGCACAGCCACTGCAGCCAGAAGCGGTAGCGGATGGCCGAGGCGTGGTTCTCGCGGAAGGCCTGGATGGCGTCGCCGCGCGGATCGCGCCAGGCCTCGGGCCAGGCGGGCCAGCCCCAGACGTTCGGATCGGTCGAGTAGAGATGGGCCTGGACCGCCTCGAAGAGGGCATGCGGGCCGATGGTGGCCTCGCGCTCGTCCATGTACCGGCTGAAATGCGCCCCGCGCGAGCTGCCCGGGTGCATCTCGTTCTGCTCGAAATGCCGCCACAGGATGGCGAGCATCTCCTCCTTCACGGCGGCGACGCCCGGATAGTCGACCAGCTCGGCCTCGCGCAGGCGCCGCAGGCGGTCCTGGAAGTCCTCGCCGTGCAGCTTGCGCAGCGCCTCGTCGCAGCCGGACAGCTCGGCCAGCGCCAGCACGTCCAGGTAGATCGGGTTCAGCGCCGTGCGGCTGGAGGGGCTGTACGGGCTGGCGACTTCCGGCCGGTGCGGGAACAGCGCGTGCAGCGGCGACAGGCCGATGAACGATGCGCCCTGCCGGGAGGCGGTGTCCACCAGCCGGCGCAGGTCGCCGAAGTCGCCTATCCCCCAGTTGCGCGCGGAGCGAAGCGCGTACAGCTGGATGGTGCAGCCCCACCAGCGCTCGCCCTGCAGCAGCGGTTGGGGCGCCCAGCAACGGCGTGGCGCCACCACCAGCAGGCATTCCGTCTGCGGCTGGGCGTCGAGCGCGAGGCGCCAGTACCCAGTGCGAAGCAGCGAGGGCGCCTCGACGATGGACAGCTCGCCTTCGCGGCGGACCTCGCCGTACAGCGCGTCGCCACCGTCCTCGGGCGTGAGCTGCCAACGCTCGCTGGCGGGCCCGCCGGTCCAGGCGATGCGCGGCGGGTCGCCTTCGAGCACCACCTGCACGGGGGGCGGGCCTTGTTCGGGTGCGGGCTGCGTGTCGCGCAGGCCCATGCTGTCCAGCGCCTTGGCCAGGACCTGCGGCGCGACCTCGAGGTCTTCGCCCCAGAAGGAGTGATAGCGCAAGGCCACGCCATGGCGTTCGGCCTGTCGCGCCAGGTCGTGCGCTTCTTGTTCGAGACTCATGGGAAATAGGTCGTCATCCCCGCGGAGGCGGGGATCCAGTGCTTCCTTCCGGCACTGGAGCGGAAAGCACTGGATTCCCGCCTTCGCGGGAATGACGGATGGAGAGGCAGTGCCTTCACAGTGTGATCTCGGGGCCGATCCGCCAGCGGGCGGCCCAGGCGGGCCAGGTGTCCGGCGCGGCGTCGGCCGGCCAGCGGTGGCGGAACACGTCCCGTGTTTCGACGGGACCGCTGCGCTGCGCCGGCACGGCCAGCGGCCGCGGTCCCAGGTTGATCTCGAGCGACAGCACCTGGCCGTCGTCGTAGCGCCACTGCACCGCGATGCCGGTGGCGCCGACGCGCTGCGCCGTGTGCCGGCCGGTGAGCAGCTGGTCCTGGCGCGGGACGATCCATTGGCGCCGGGCGCCGAGGGCGTCGCGCACCATCGCCAGCCAACCGCGGCCGCGCTCGCTGGCGCGCTCGTCGTCGCCCGGCCGGCTCGCCTGGAAGGTGGCCTCGCTGCAGGGATCCGGCAGCGGCAGCACCTTGCCGTCGACCAGCTTGGTGACGTGCCCGAACTCGCGCTTGCGGCCTTCCTGCACGGCCTTCTTCAGTTCGCCGTCCCAGTCGGCGAAGTAGAACCAGGGTTTCGTGCTGCCGAACTCCTCCCCCAGGAACAGCATGGGCACGGCCGGCGTGAGCAGCGCGAGCAGCGTCGCGATCGGCGCCGCGTCCGGACCGACCAGCGTGGCCAGCCGTTCGCCGAAGGCGCGGTTGCCCACCTGGTCGTGGTTGTGCGCGAAGTTCACCAGCGCCGGCAGCGGCACCGGCGGCGTCGGCCGCGGCTCCTCGCGCGCCCCGCCGGGCTTGCGCGCGCTGTCCTCGAACAGCATGCCGTGCGCGAGCGAGCGGGCCAGCAGGTCGAGCGGCTGCTCGCCGGGCGAGTGCCCGTAGTCGTGGTAGTAGCCGCCGGCCTCGCCGGTCATCGCCACGTGCAGCGCATGGTGGAAGTCGTCGTTCCACTGGCCGTCGTAGCGGCCCGCCGCCGGCCGCGTCGCCAGCCACTGGTGCTGGTTGTTCTCGTTCTCCAGCACCAGGTGCACGTGGCGGCCCGCGGTGGCCTCTCGCACGCGGCGGGAGATGTCCTCCAGGATGTGCGGCGTGCTGCCGTCGGCGATCGCATGCACCGCGTCCAGCCGCAGGCCGTCGAATCGGTATTCGGTGGTCCAGTACACCGCGTTCTCGATGAAGAACTCGCGCACCGGCCGGCTGTGCGGCCCGTCGAAGTTGATCGCCGCGCCCCAGGGGCTGCTGCGCGTGGTGGAGAAGAAGCCCGGCGCGTAGCGGTGCAGGTAGTTGCCGTCCGGCCCGAAGTGGTTGTAGACCACGTCGAGGAACACCATCAGCCCGAGACGGTGCGCGGCCTGGATGAAGGCCTTGAGCTCGTCGGGCGTGCCGTACGCGGCGTGCGGCGCGAACGGCAGCACGCCGTCGTAGCCCCAGCCGAAGCGGCCGGGGAAATCCGCCAGCGGCATCAGCTCGATCGCCGTGATGCCCAGCTGCGCCAACTCGGGCAGGCGGCTCGCGGCCGCGGTGAAGGTGCCCTCGGGCGTGAAGGCGCCCACGTGCAGCTCGTACAGCACGACCTCGTGCCAGGGCCGGCCCTTCCAGTCCTCGTCCCACTCGAAGGTCGCCGGGTCCACCACCACGCTGGGCTGGTGCACGCCCTGCGGGTTGTGGCGGGAGGCGGGATCGGGGACCAGCAGCTCCTGGTCGATGCGCCAGTGGTAGGGCGTGCCGGCGCCGGCATCGACGACCTGCGCCTCCCACCAGCCTTCGGAATTGCGGGTGGCGGGGTAGAGCACGAAGTCCTCGCGCGCGAACTGCGCGGGATAGACGGCCAGCTCCACCTGCCGCGCCGCGGGCGCCCACAGCCGGAACTCGACGCCGTCGCCGGGGCGCGGCGTGGCCCCGAACCGCATCGGATGCATCGCCTTCATGCCGGACGTCCCTCGACCAGCACCGCCATCGCATGCGACTCGAGTTCGATCTTGGCCTGCGGCTGCACCCGTTCGGCCTCCTCCTGCGCGAAGTGGCCCTGGCCGGTGTCCACGCGCACGCGCCATTCCTCGATGCCGGGCACCTCGGGCAGGGTGAAGACCACCCCCTCGTCGGAGGCGTTGAAGAGCAGCAGCACGCTGGGGCTGGCGGGATGGCCGTCCACCGGCGTGAACTTGCCGTCGAACAGGGCGGCGATGCAGCGCACGGAAGGATTGGTCCACTCCTCCTCGGTCATCGGCAGGCCCCACACGCTGAACCAGGCCAGCTCGGCGCGGCCTTCCTCGTCGGGCTCGCCGGTGGGCCAGCGGTTGTCGCGCAGCACGGGCAGTTCGCGCCGCAGCGCGATCAGGGACCGGGTGAACTCGATCAGCGGATCGTTGCGCCGCTCCTCGCTCCAGTCGAACCAGCTGACCGGGTTGTCCTGGCAGTACGCGTTGTTGTTGCCGCCCTGGGTGCGGCTCATCTCGTCGCCGCCCAGCAGCAGCGGCACGCCGCGCGAGCAGAACAGGGTGGCGATGAAGTTGCGCTTCTGCCGCTCGCGCAGGGCCAGCACGTCCTCGTCGTCGGTGTCGCCTTCCAGCCCGCAGTTCCAGCTGCGGTTGTGGCCCTCGCCGTCGCGGTTGTCCTCGAAGTTGGCCTCGTTGTGCTTCTCGTTGTAGCTGACCAGGTCGGCCAGGGTGAAGCCGTCGTGCACCGTCACCAGGTTCACGCTGGCGCTGGGACGCCGGCGCGAGGGGCCGAAGATGTCGGCCGAGCCGGCCAGGCGCGCGGCGAACTCCTGCACCGCGCCGTCGGCGCCGCGCCAGAAGTCGCGCACCGAGTCGCGGTAGCGGCCGTTCCACTCCGACCAGCCGGCCGGAAAGCCGCCCACCTGGTAGCCGTTGTCGCCGATGTCCCAGGGCTCCGCGATCAGCTTGACCCGCTGCAGCACCGGGTCCTGCGCGACGGCCGCGAGGAAGGGCGAGCGGTGGTCGAACTCGTAGTGGCCGTTGCGGGCCACCGCCGGCGCCAGGTCGAAGCGGAAGCCGTCGACGTGCATCTCCTGCACCCAGTAGCGCAGGCTGTCCATCATCAGCCGCAGCATGGCGGGATGGCTGGTGTCCAGCGTGTTGCCGGTGCCGGTGACGTCCGAGTAGTAACGGCGTTCGTCCTGCACCAGCCGGTAATAGGCCGGGTTGTCGATGCCCTTGAGGAACAGCGTGGGCCCGAGGTGGTTGCCCTCGCAGCTGTGGTTGTAGACCACGTCCAGGATCACCTCGAGGCCGGCCGCGTGCAGCGCCTTGACCATGCG
This sequence comes from Pseudomonadota bacterium, assembly GCA_023390985.1. Taxonomy (GTDB): domain Bacteria; phylum Pseudomonadota; class Gammaproteobacteria; order Burkholderiales; family Burkholderiaceae_C; genus Ramlibacter. Next base: position 1,475 of record JAEWBU010000205.1, on the reverse strand, counting down.
CTTGAAGTCATTCGGGTCGCCGCCGGCGCAGTAGCGCGGTTCCGGCGCGAAGAAGGCGACGGTGTTGTAGCCCCAGTAGTTGGCCAGGCCCAGGTCGATCAGGCGGCGCTCGTCGTTGAAGGCGTGCACCGGCAGCAGTTCGACCGAGGTGACGCCCAGGCGCTTCAGGTGCGCGATGGCGGGTTCGCTCGCCAGGCCGGCGAAGGTGCCGCGCAGGCCGTGCGGCACCTCGTCCATCAGCTTGGTGAAGCCGCGCGGGTGCACTTCGTAGAAGACCGTGTCTTCCATCGGCACGTTCGGGCGGCGGTCGTCGCCCCAGTCGAAGGCGGAGTCCAGCACCACGCACTTGGCGGCGCCCGCGGCGTTGTCGGCGGTGTCCATCGCGAGGTCGCGCGCCGGCCCGCCCAGGGTGTAGGCGTACTGCCAGGCGCCGCCGCGCAGCGGCCGGTCGAGCGCGCGGGCGTACGGATCCAGCAGCAGCTTGCTCGGGTTGCAGCGCAGGCCGTCGTTGGGCTGGTAGGGCCCGTGCACGCGCAGGCCGTAGCGCGTGCCGGCCGGAAGGCCGCGCACCAGGCCGTGCCAGATGTCGTCGCTGCGGCGGGGCAGGGCGAGGCGGCGGATCTCACGCGTGCCGGTGCGGTCGAACAGGCACAGCTCGACCTTCTCCGCGATGCTGGAATACACCGCGAAGTTGACGCCCTGCTCGGTGAGCGTGGCGCCCAGGGGCCAGGGGCTGCCGGGCTCGCAGTGGTCCGGCAGCTGGGCTTCGACGGGGGGCGTGTGGGCTGCGGCGACGGCCGCCGCCGTCATGCAACCACCTCCAGGCGGCCCTTGCCGGCGCGCACCGTGCCGCGCGTGCTCGGATGGTGGCGCGAGCCGGCCCGGAAGTAGCCGGCCGGCACCACCACGATGCCGCTGTCGGTGACGTGGAAGCGCTTGCGGTCCTGCTCCAGGTCGAAGCCGATGCGCTCGCCGGCGGGCACGTCGTTGTCCTGGTCGATGATGGCGCGGTGCACCTGGGCGCCGCGGCCGATGCGCGAGCGCTCCATCACGATGCAGTGCTCCAGCCGCGCGCCGCGGTCCACGTGCACCGAGCGGCGCAGCATCGCGTGGTCCAGCGCCGCGCCGTCGATGATGCTGCCCGAGCCCACCACCGAGCGGTTGATCACGCCGTTCTCGATCTGCGCCGATTCGGCCTGGTCGGGGCTGGCGTAGATCGGCCAGCGCGAGTTGGTCATGCGGAACTTGGGCGCCGCGCCCAGCGTGTCGAAGTGGGCCTCGAAGTAGGCGTCGATGGTGCCCACGTCGCGCCAGTAGGCGTGCTCCTCGTACGGCTCGGTGCCGGGGATGTGGTTGGTGTCGAAGTCGTAGGCCACCAGCTTGTGGCTCTTCACCATGGAAGGCAGGATGTGCTTGCCGAAGTCGCTGGTGCCGTTCTCGTGCATCTTCTTCAGCTGCTCCAGCAGCACGTCGGC
>JAEWBU010000183.1 GCA_023390985.1 Pseudomonadota bacterium | reverse complement strand
CGCCCGCGCCAAGGACCTGGAAGAGCGCCGCCGCAAGGCCCTGGCCGAGGCGGAAGCCATCCGCGCCATGATGGCCGCGCCCAAGAAGGTGCTGGTCGCCAAGAAGCCGGAAGAAGCCAAGCCGGTCGCCAAGCCCGGTGAAGCCGGCAAGCCGGCCGCCAAGGGCACGCTGCACAAGCCCGCCGTCACGGCGCGCGCCCCCGGCGCGGCGCCCGCCGGCCCGGGCGCAGGCAAGGAAGTCAAGTCGGCCAAGCTGTCGTCCAGCTGGGCTGCCGATCCGGCCAAGAAGAAGGCCATCCCGACCCGCGGCGACGCCTCGGGCGGCGTGGGCCGCAACAGCTGGCGTGGAGGCCCACGCGGCCGCCGCGGCAACGACCGCGACATGCGCGACAACTCGCCGCAGGTGCAGGTCGAGCAGCGCGTGATCGAAGTGCACGTGCCCGAGACCATCACGGTCGCCGAGCTCGCGCACAAGATGGCCGTCAAGGCCTCGGAAGTGATCAAGGCCCTGATGAAGATGGGCCAGATGGTCACCATCAACCAGCCGCTGGACCAGGACACGGCCATGATCGTGGTCGAGGAAATGGGCCACAAGGCGGTCACGGCCGCGCTGGACGATCCCGAGGCGTTCACCGAGGAGGAGTTCTCCCAGGCCAACGCCGAGGCGCTGCCGCGCGCTCCGGTGGTCACCGTCATGGGCCACGTCGACCACGGCAAGACCTCGCTGCTGGACTACATCCGCCGCGCCAAGGTGGCGGCGGGCGAAGCCGGTGGCATCACGCAGCACATCGGCGCGTACCACGTGGAAACGCCGCGCGGCGTGATCTCGTTCCTGGACACCCCGGGCCACGAGGCGTTCACCGCCATGCGTGCCCGCGGCGCCCAGGCGACCGACATCGTCATCCTGGTGGTGGCGGCCGACGACGGCGTGATGCCGCAGACCAAGGAGGCGGTCAAGCACGCCAAGGCGGCGGGCGTCCCCATCGTGGTCGCGGTCAACAAGATCGACAAGCCCAGCGCCAACCCGGACCGCGTCAAGCAGGAACTGGTGGCCGAGGAAGTCGTGCCCGAGGAATACGGCGGCGATTCGCCGTTCGTGAGCGTCTCGGCCCTCACCGGCCAGGGCGTCGACGACCTGCTCGAGCAGGTGCTGCTGCAGGCCGAAGTGCTGGAGCTCAAGGCCCCGGTGGACGCCGCGGCCAAGGGCCTGGTCATCGAAGCGCAGCTGGACAAGGGCCGCGGCCCGGTGGCCACGGTGCTGGTGCAGTCCGGCACGCTGAAGGTGGGCGACGTGGTGCTGGCCGGCCAGACGTTCGGCCGCGTTCGCGCCATGCTCGACGAGAACGGCAAGACCATCAAGGCAGCCGGCCCGTCGATCCCGGTGGAGATCCAGGGCCTGACCGAGGTGCCGCAGGCGGGCGACGAGTTCATGGTGCTCTCCGACGAGCGCCGTGCCCGCGAGATCGCGACCTACCGCGCCGGCAAGTTCCGCAACACCAAGCTGGCCAAGCAGCAGGCCGCCAAGCTGGAGAACATGTTCTCCGACATGACGGCGGGCGAGGTCAAGACGCTGCCCATCATCGTCAAGGCCGACGTGCAGGGCTCGCAGGAAGCGCTGTCGCAGTCGCTGATCAAGCTGTCGACCGACGAGGTGAAGGTGCAGCTGGTCTACGCGGCGGTGGGCGGCATCAGCGAGTCCGACGTCAACCTGGCCATCGCCTCCAAGGCGGTGATCATCGGCTTCAACGTGCGTGCCGACGCCGGCGCGCGCAAGCTGGCCGAGGGCAACGACGTCGACATCCGCTACTACAGCATCATCTACGACGCGGTCGACGAGCTGAAGACCGCCATGTCCGGGATGCTGGCGCCGGAGAAGCGCGAAGAGGTCATCGGCTCGGCCGAGATCCGCACCGTGTTCGTGGCGTCCAAGATCGGCACCGTGGCCGGCTCGTACATCACCTCGGGCATGGTCACCCGCAACGCGCACTTCCGCCTGCTGCGCGACAACGTCGTGATCTACACGGGCGAGGTCGAGTCGGTGAAGCGGATGAAGGACGACGTGCGCGAGGTCAAGGAAGGCTTCGAGTGCGGTATCAAGCTGAAGAACTACAACGACATCAAGGAAGGCGACCAGCTCGAGTTCTTCGAGATCAAGGAAGTCGCCCGCACGCTGTAAAGGGAACCGGGGACCGCCGCGCGCGGTCCCCGTCGCTCCGATGCCGAAGAAGTCCGCCAAACCCAACCGCAACTACCAGGTCGCCGACCAGGTCCAGCGCGACCTGGCCGAGCTGATCCGCGAGATCAAGGATCCGCGGCTGGGCATGGTCACGATCAACGCGGTCGAGGTCACGCCCGACTACGCGCACGCCAAGGTGTTCTTCAGCGTGCTGGTGGGCGACCCGCAGGAATGCGAGGAGGCGCTCAACCACGCCGCCGGGTTCCTGCGCAACGGCCTGTTCAAGCGCCTGCACATCCACACCGTGCCGACGCTGCACTTCCAGTTCGACCGCACCACCGAGCGTGCGTCGGACATGAACGCGCTGATCGCACGCGCGGTCGCTTCGCGTTCCAAAGATTCCGACGAGTAGGGCATGAGCGCACCACGAGCACGGGTCGTGAGGCGCCCCGTGCACGGGGTGCTGCTGCTGGACAAGCCCAGGGGTTTGTCCAGCAACGACGCCTTGCAGAAGGCCAAATGGCTGCTGCGGGCGGAGAAGGCGGGCCACACCGGCACGCTGGACCCGCTCGCCACCGGCGTGCTGCCCCTGTGCTTCGGTGCCGCCACCAAGTTCAGCCAGCTGCACCTGGACGCGGACAAGACCTACGAGGCCGTGGCCGTGCTCGGCGAGAAGACCGCCACCGGCGACGCCGAGGGCGAGGTCACCGAGCGGCGCGAGGTGCCGGCGATCGCACCGGAGGGCCTGGAAACCCTGCGGCGCCGGTTCACCGGCCCGCTGCGCCAGGTGCCGCCCATGCACAGCGCGCTCAAGAAGGACGGCAAGGCGCTGTACGAGTA
>JAEWBU010000104.1 GCA_023390985.1 Pseudomonadota bacterium | reverse complement strand
GTCCCATGAGAAAGAGGACCGGCGCACGTTCCTGCAGAAGGTCGCCGAATTCATCCGTCCGGGCCCGGATTCGCGCGATGAACTGATCGAAACCCTGGCCGACGCCGAAGACAACGAGGTCATCGACGCCGAGTCGCGCGTGATGCTCGAGGGCGTCATCAAGATGGCCGATCTGACGGCCGGCGACGTCATGGTCGCCGCCCCGCGGATGGACCTGGTCGACATCGATTCGCCGTACGAGGACATCCTGCACCTCGTGATCGACACGGCGCACTCCCGTTTCCCGGTGTACGAGGGCGACCGCGAGAACATCATCGGCATCCTGCTCGCCAAGGACCTGCTCAAGCTGCAGCGCGCGCCCGAGCTGAACATCCGCGCGCTGCTGCGCCCGGCGGTGTTCGTGCCCGAGAGCAAGGGCCTGAACGACCTGTTGCGCGAGTTCCGCGGCAACCGCAACCACCTGGCCGTGGTGATCGACGAGTTCGGCCGCGTGGCCGGGCTGATCACCATCGAGGACGTGCTCGAGCAGATCGTCGGCGAGATCGAGGACGAGTTCGACATCGCCGAGGAGGAGGGCGACATCTTCGCCCTGGCCGACCGCACCTACCGCGTCAGCGGCGACACGCCGGTCGAGAAGGTGGACGAGTTCTTCGGCGTCGACCTCGTGCCGCCTCAGGACCGCGACGAGGACGATCACCGCTTCGAGACCATCGGCGGGCTGATCGCCCACGCGATGGGCCACGTGCCCAAGCGCGGCGAGCTGCACCACGTCGCCGGGCTGGACTTCGTCGTGCTGCACACCAAGGGCGGCGCCGTGCGCTGGTTCAAGGTGGCGCCGGCTCGCAACGACGACGACACCGGGTGATCCGCGCGGCCCGCTCCGCGGCGCTGCCCTGGATGCTGGCGCCGGCCGCCGGGCTGGCGCAGGCGGTATCCATCGCCGTACCCGGCTGGGGCCGGCCGCTGTGGTGGCTGCAGATCGCCTCGCTGGCGGTGCTGGCCTGGTGCGTGGCGCAGGCGCCGTCGGCGCGATCGGCCGGGCTGCGCGGCTGGGCCTTCGCCACCGCCTGGCTCACCGGCACGTTCTGGTGGCTCTTCATCTCCATGCACACCTACGGCGGGCTGCCGTCGGTACTCGCGGCCATCGCGGTGCTCGCGCTGGCCGCCTTCCTCGGCAGCTATTACGCGGTCGCGGCAGGGTTCTGGCGCTGGCTGTCACCGCGGAGCCCCGTGCTCGGGGCGCTGGCCTTCGCCGCGCTATGGCTCGGCGCCGAGCTGATGCGGGGCCGCTGGTTCACCGGCTTTCCCTGGGGTGCCGGCGGGTATGCGCACGTCGACGGGCCGCTGGCCTTCCTCGCGCCCTGGATCGGCGTCTACGGCATCGGCGCGGTCGCGGCAGCGATCGCCGCGGGGTTGGCCTGCCTGCCCCAGGCCTGGCGCTCGCGCCGCTACTGGGTCGCGTCAGGGGCCGCGGTGCTGCTGCTGGCGGCCTGCACCCAGGTGGCACCGACGCACGACCGCGCTGCGGGCGAGCCGCTGTCCGTGACGCTCCTGCAGGGCAACATCCCGCAGGACGAGAAGTTCGAAGGCCGCACCGGCGTGCCGCTGGCGCTGGCGTGGTACGCGGAGCAGCTCAAGGCCAGCCGCACGCCCCTGGTCGTGGCCCCCGAGACGGCGATCCCGCTGCTACCGCAGCAGTTGCCCGAGGGCTACCTGCAGGACCTGGCCGAGCGGTTCAGCCGCGGCGAGCAGGCCGCGCTGATCGGCATGCCGCTGGGCGGCTACGAGCAGGGCTACACCAACTCCGTCGTCGGCTTCAAGCCCGGCGCCGACGCCTACCGTTTCGACAAGCACCACCTGGTGCCGTTCGGCGAGTTCATCCCGCCGCTGTTCCGCTGGTTCACCGACCTGATGAACATCCCGCTGGGTGATTTCAACCGCGGCTCGGTGGGGCAGCCCTCGTTCGAGTGGCGCGGCCAGCGCCTGGCGCCCAACGTCTGCTACGAGGACCTCTTCGGCGAAGAACTGGCGGCTCGCTTCGCCGACCCCGCCCGCGCGCCCACGATCTTCGTCAACGTCAGCAACATCGGCTGGTTCGGCGACAGCATCGCGATCGACCAGCACCTGCACATCAGCCGGATGCGCGCCCTGGAGTTCGCGCGGCCCGTGATCCGGGCCACCAACACCGGCGCGACGGCCATCATCGACCACCGGGCCCGCGTGACCCGGTCGCTGGCGCCGCACACCCGCGCCGTGCTCGAAGGGCAGGTGGCCGGTCGCGAGGGCACGACGCCGTTCGCGTGGTGGGCATCGCGCTTCGGACTCGCACCGCTGTGGCTGCTGGCGCTTGCTCCTGTTTTGGGAGCGCTGCCGCGGCTTCGCCGGAGACCGGGCAACTAAAATCGAGCCAATGCTCACTTTCCAGCAAATCATCCTGAAGCTGCAGTCGTACTGGGACGCCCAGGGCTGCGCGCTGCTGCAGCCGTACGACATGGAAGTCGGCGCCGGCACCTCGCACACGGCCACCTTCCTGCGCGCCATCGGCCCGGAGCCGTGGAAGGCGGGCTACGTGCAGCCCAGCCGCCGCCCCAAGGACGGCCGCTACGGCGAGAACCCGAACCGCCTGCAGCACTACTACCAGTACCAGGTGGTGCTCAAGCCGGCGCCGGCCGACATCCTGGAGCTGTACCTCGGCTCGCTGCAGGCGCTGGGCTTCGACCTGAAGAAGAACGACATCCGCTTCGTCGAGGACGATTGGGAGAACCCGACGCTCGGCGCCTGGGGCCTCGGCTGGGAGGTCTGGCTCAACGGCATGGAGGTGACGCAGTTCACCTACTTCCAGCAGGTCGGCGGCATCGACTGCAAGCCGATCACCGGCGAGATCACCTACGGCCTGGAGCGCCTGGCCATGTACCTGCAGGGCGTGGACAACGTCTACGACCTGAAGTGGACCGAGGGCCTCAGCTATGGCGACGTCTACAAGCAGAACGAGGTCGAGCAGTCGACCTACAACTTCGAGCACAGCGACGCCGAGTTCCTGTTCACCGCCTTCGGCGCGCACGAGAAGCAGGCCAAGTACCTGATGGAGCAGCAGCTCGCGCTGCCGGCGTATGAGCAGGTGCTCAAGGCCGCGCACACCTTCAACCTGCTGGACGCTCGCGGTGCCATCAGCGTGACCGAACGCGCGGCCTACATCGGCCGCATCCGCAACCTGGCGCGTGCCGTGGCGCAGGCTTATCTGCTCAGCCGCCAACGGCTGGGTTTCCCGATGGCGCCCAAGGCCTGGGCGGACGCGGCCACCGCCAAGATGGTGGCCGACAAGCTGGTGGAGGCCGCGTGATGACGACTTCCAACCTGCTGGTCGAACTGCACGTCGAGGAACTGCCGCCCAAGTCGCTCAAGAAGCTGGGCGAGGCTTTCGGCGGCGCGCTGCTGGAACAGCTGAAGGCGCAAGGCCTGGCCGGCGCCGACTCGGTGCTGACGCCGTTCGCTTCGCCGCGCCGCCTGGCCGCGCACGTGACGGCCGTGGCCGATCGCGCCGCCGACAAGGCGGTCTCGCAAAAGCTCATGCCCGCCAGTGTGGGCCTCGACGCCCAGGGCCAGGCCACGCCCGCGCTCCTCAAGAAGCTGCAGGCGCTGGGCGCGGATGCTTCGGCGGTCGCTTCGCTCAAGCGCGCGCCCGACGGAAAGAACGAAGCGCTCTTCTACGAGAGCACGATGCCCGGCGCCACGCTCGCGGAAGGCCTGCAGAAGTCACTGGCCGAAGCCATCGCGCGCCTGCCGATCCCGAAGGTGATGACCTACCAGCTGGCCGACGGCTGGAGCGACGTGAAGTTCGTGCGGCCCGCGCATTCGCTGGTCGCGCTCCATGGCCGCGAGGTCGTGCCGGTCGAAGCGCTGGGCCTGAAGGCCGGGCGCACCACGCACGGCCATCGCTTCGAAGCGGCCAAGCCGCAGGTCGAGATCCCCGACGCCGATCACTACGCCCAGGTGCTGCAGGAGCAGGGCGCGGTGATCGCCAGCTTCGAGGGCCGCCGCGCCGAGATCGCGCGCCAGCTCGCCGCCGCCGCGAAGCAGGGCGGCGAAGGCGCCCGCGCCATCGACGACGAGGCGCTCCTCGATGAAGTCACGGCGCTGGTCGAACGCCCCAATGTGCTGGTCTGCCAGTTCGAGCGCGAGTTCCTCGAAGTCCCGCAGGAATGCCTCATCCTCACGATGAAGGCCAACCAGAAATACTTCCCGCTGCTGGACGCGCAAGGCCGGCTCACGCACCGTTTCCTGGTGGTGAGCAACATTTCGCCGCAGGATCCTTCGGCGGTGATCGGCGGCAACGAGCGCGTGGTGCGTCCGCGCCTGGCCGATGCCAAGTTCTTCTTCGACCAGGACCGCAAGAAGCCGCTGGAATCGCGCGTGGCCGGCCTGGCCAAGGTCGTCTATCACAACAAGCTGGGCACGCAGGGCGAGCGCGTGGAGCGCGTGCGCGCCATCGCGCGCCACATCGGCTCGCAGCTGGGCGGCGATTCGCTGGCCCAGGCCGCCGACACTGCCGCCCGCCTGGCCAAGGCCGACCTGCTGACCGACATGGTGGGTGAGTTCCCCGAGTTGCAGGGCATCATGGGCCGCTACTATGCCCAGCACGACGGCCTGCCGGCGCCGGTGGCCGACGCCATCGAGGACCACTACAAGCCGCGTTTCGCCGGCGACGAGCTGCCGCGCGGCGAAGTCGGCGTGGCGGTGGCGCTGGCCGACAAGATCGAGACGCTGGTCGGCCTGTTCGGCATCGGCCAGCTGCCCTCGGGCGACAAGGACCCGTTCGCGTTGCGCCGCCATGCCCTGGGCGTGGTGCGCATGCTGATCGAACGCGGCCTGCCGCTGGACCTGCCGACGCTGGTCGACGTCGCGTCCGCCAGCTTCGGGCCGCTGCTGCCCAAGGCGAAGGAGAGCAACGAGCAGGTGCTGCAGTTCATCTACGAGCGCATCGCCGGCTACCTGCGCGACCAGGGCCATGCGGCCAGCGAGGTCGAGGCGGTCATCGCCGTCCGCCCGCCCTGGAAGGAGATCAAGCCGCGCCTGGAAGCGGTGCGCGCCTTCGCCGCGCTGCCCGAGGCGCCGGCGCTGGCCGCCGCCAACAAGCGCATCGGCAACATCCTGAAGAAGGCCGACGGCACGGTGGACGCGCACGTCAGTGAAGGCCTGCTGAAGGAAGACGCCGAGAAGGCCCTGTACGCCGCGACGCGCGAACTCGCGCCCGCGGCCAAGGCCAAGTTCGAGGCGGGCGACTACACCGGCTCGCTGCAGACGCTGGCCGCCCTGCGCGCGCCTGTGGACGCGTTCTTCGACGGCGTGATGGTCAATGCCGAGGAGGCCGACCTGCGCCTCAACCGCCTGGGCCTGCTGGCCACGCTGCACGGCGCGATGAACCGCGTCGCCGATCTCTCCAGGTTGGCCGCATGAAGCTCGTCATCCTCGACCGCGACGGCACCATCAATGCCGACAGCGACGAATTCATCAAGTCGCCGCAGGAGTGGGAGCCGCTGCCAGGCGCGCTGGAAGCGATCGCTCGCCTCAACCACGCCGGCTGGCATGTGGCCATCGCGTCCAACCAGTCGGGCCTGGGCCGCGGCCTGTTCGACGTGGCCTCGCTCAACGCCATGCACGCGAAGATGCACAAGCTGCTGGCCGCGCACGGCGGCCGCGTGGACGCCATCTTCTACTGCCCGCACACGCCGGAAGACGGCTGCAACTGCCGCAAGCCGCTGCCGGGGCTGTTCGAGCAGATCGCCGATCGCTTCGGCGTCGAACTCAAGGGAACGCCGGTGGTCGGCGACGGCCTGCGCGACCTGCAGGCGGGCGCCGCGGCGGGCTGCGAGCCGCACCTGGTACTCACGGGCAAGGGCGCGGAATTCGCCGATCGCCCGCTGCCCGAGACCTTTCCGGCCGGCACGCGCGTGCATCGCGACCTGGCCGCCTTCGCCGACTACCTGGTGACGCGGCCTGCGCCTCGTCCGCAGCCGTAACGTGCTGGCGTTCCTCCGTTCGACCGTCCACATGCTGTGGATGCTGGTCACCGTGATCCCGTGGGGGATCATCATGGTGGTCGCCTCGATCTGGCGCCGGGGCATCCCGATGTACTGGATGGCCGTCACCTGGCTCACCTGGGCGCTCAAGGGCCTGCGGCTGATCTGCGGCGTGCAGTGGCGCGTCACCGGCATGGAGAACCTGCCGGTAGGCACCACCGCGCCGGCCATCCTGCTGGTCAAGCACCAGTCCACGATGGAGACCTTCCTGATGCCGCTGCTGATGCCGCATCCGCTGGCCTACGTGTTCAAGAAGGAGCTGCTGGACGT
>JAEWBU010000093.1 GCA_023390985.1 Pseudomonadota bacterium | reverse complement strand
CGCTCGTCGGCCTTGAACTTCTCGCGGTTCTCGGCCTTCATGAGCGACATGCAGAACTGGTTGAGCCAGTAGCCCTTGCGGCTCTGGTCGGCGTCGAAGATGGTCGTGCCGGGCACGTCCTTGTAGGGTTTGTCGAGGGGCATCTCAGCCTCCTTTACTTCGTGAGTTCGGGCCAGTACAGGCGCGTGGGGTTGTCCACCAGCAGCTTCTTCTGCAGCTCGGGCGTGGTGGCGATGTGCGGGATGAAGTCCACCAGCAGGCCGTCGTCGGGCATGTGGCCCTTCAGGTTCGGATGCGGCCAGTCGGTGCCCCACAGCACGCGGTCGGGGAAGGTCTCCACGACCTTGCGCGCGAACGGCACCACGTCGCGGTAGGCGTTCCGCTCGCCGTTCAGCGCCGGCGGTCCGCTGACCGACAGGCGCTCGGGGCAGCTCACCTTGCTCCACACGTTCGAGTGCTCCCTCATGAACTTGAGGAACAGCTCGAACTCGGGGCCGTCGACCGGCTTCGTGACGTCGGGCCGGCCCATGTGGTCCACCACCACCGTGGTCGGCAGGCTGGTGAAGAAGTCCCACAGCTCGGGCAGGTCCACGGCCTCGAAGTAGATCACCACATGCCAGCCCAGCGGCGCGATGCGGCCGGCGATCTCCATCAGCTCGTCCTTGGGCGTGAAGTCCACCAGGCGCTTGACGAAGTTGAAGCGCACGCCGCGCACGCCGGCGGCATGCATGGCCTGCAGTTCCTGGTCGGTGACGCCGCGCTTGACGGTGGCGACGCCGCGCGCCTTGCCGTTCGAGCGCTGCAGCGCATCCACCAGGGCGCGGTTGTCGGCGCCGTGGCAGGTGGCCTGCACGATCACGTTCTTGTCCAAGCCCAGGTGGTCGCGCAAGGCGAACAGCTGCTGCCAGCTGGCATCGCAGGGCGTGTACTTGCGCTCGGGCGCGTAGGGGAACTGCTCGCCGGGGCCGAACACGTGGCAGTGCGCGTCCACGCTGCCGGGCGGCAGCTGGAAGCGCGGCTTGCTCGGGCCGGCGTACCAGTCGAGCCAGCCGGGGGTCTTGGTGAAGGGGCCGGAAGTGGGCTTGCTCATCGCGTCATTCGTCTTTCAGTCGATGTACTTGAGCCCGGCCTTGGCCAGCGGCTCGCGCATCTTGTACATGTCCAGGCCCAGCACGCCGGAAGCCAGCTTGGCGCGCTTCTCGCCCTCGTTGGCCTCGCGGGCGGCGGCGGCTTCCAGGGTCTTGGCGGCCAGGGCACGCGGCACGACCACCACGCCGTCGTCGTCGGCGACGACCACGTCGCCCGGGTTCACGATCATCCCGGCGCAGACCACCGGGATGTTCACCGACCCGATGGTGGCCTTGATCGTTCCCTTGGAGCTGATCGCCTTGCTCCACACCGGGAACTGCATCTCGGAGAGCGTCTTGACGTCGCGCACGCCGGCGTCGATGACCAGCGCGCGGGCGCCGCGCGCCTTGAACGAGGTGGCCAGCAGGTCGCCGAAATAGCCGTCGGTGCACGGCGCCGTGATGGCGGCCACCACGATGTCGCCGGGTTGGATCTGCTCGGCCACCACGTGCATCATCCAGTTGTCGCCGGGATGCAGCAGCACGGTGACGGCGGTGCCGGACACCTGCGCGCCGGCGTAGATCGGCCGCATGTAGGTGGCCATCAGGCCGACCCGGCCCATGGCCTCGTGCACCGTGGCCGAGCCGTATTGCGCGAGCTCGTCGGCGACCTCGCGGTCGGTGCGCTGGATGTTGCGGTAGACGACGCCCAGTTCGTACATGTCTTGCTCCTCTTTCTCTCGCCTCAGACGCCGCGCGCCGCCAGCAGCTGGTCCAGCCGCGGGAACACCCGGCGCGCGTTGCCTTCGAAGATCGCCTTGCGATCCGCGTCGGACAGGCGCTCGCAGGCGTCGATGTAGCGCTTGGTGTCGTCGTAGTAGTGCCCGGTCTCGGGGTCGATGCCGCGCACCGCCCCGATCATCTCGCTGGCGAACAGAACGTTCTTGACCGGGATCACGGTGTTCAGCAGATCGATGCCCGGCTGGTGGTACACGCAGGTGTCGAAGAAGATGTTGTTGAGCACGTGGTCCTGCAGCAGCGGCTTCTTCATCTCCTGCGCCAGGCCGCGGAACCGGCCCCAGTGGTAGGGCACCGCACCGCCGCCGTGCGGGACGATGAACTTCAGCGTCGGGAAGTCCTTGAACAGGTCGCCCTGCACGCACTGCATGAAGGCGGTGGTGTCGGCGTTGAGGTAGTGCGCGCCGGTGGTGTGGAAGCAGGCGTTGCAGCTGGTGCTGACGTGCACCATCGCCGGCACGTCGTACTCGACCATCTTCTCGTAGATCGGGTACCACCACTTGTCGGTCAGCGGCGGCTCCTTCCAGTGGCCGCCCGAGGGGTCCGGGTTCAGGTTGATGCCGACCGCGCCGTATTCCTTGATGCACTTCTCCATCTCGGGGATGCAGGTCTTCGGGTCCACGCCCGGCGACTGCGGCAGCATCGCCACCGGCACGAAGTGCTCGGGGAACAGCTGGCTGACGCGGTAGCACAGCTCGTTGCAGATCCCCGCCCAGGTGCTGGACACGTTGAAGTCGCCGATGTGGTGCGCCATGAAGCTGGCGCGCGGCGAGAACAGCGTCATGTCGTTGCCGCGCTCCTTCATCAGGCGCAGCTGGTTGGCGACGATGGTCTCGCGGATGTCGTCGTCGGAGATCTTCAGCTCCGAGACCTTGGGCATCGCGGACGGGTCCTTGATGCCGGCGATCTGCTTGTTGCGCCATTCCTCCAGCGCCTTGGGCGCGGTGGTGTAGTGGCCGTGGCAGTCGATGATCATTCGTTGTCTCCTGTCGGGGAAGAAAGGTTGCTCAGGCCGCATCCATGCCGCAGCGGCGCTTGAGGTCGGCGGTCTCGGGCGACGCCATGAAGGCCAGCAGCTCGCGCACGGCCTGCGGCTGCGCGGCCGCGGCGCACACGGCACCGGAAAACACGGTGTTGATCTGGATCGCCTCGGGCAGCGCGCCCAGCACGGTGATGCCCTCGAGGTGCATCAGCTCGCTGAACTGCTGGAAGCCGAGCGCGACCTCGCCCTTGGCGACCAGCGAGCCGACCGGCACGCCTGGGGGCGCCTGTACGGTGCGCTGCTTCACCTCGTCGGCGATGCCCCAGCGCTCGAACAGCTTCATCAGCGCGGTGCCGCTCGGGCCGGTGGAATAGCCGATGGTGGGCGCGGCCAGCACGGCCTGCTTCACGGCTTCCTCGCTGGAGATGTCGGGACGCGCGCCGCCCTGCTTCACCGCGACCGCGACCCCGGACCGCACCAGGTCCACGCGGCTGCCGGGCAGCGCATGGCCGGCGGCCAGAAGCTTGTCGACGGCATCGGAGGCGAGGAACACCACGTCGAACGCCTCCCCGGCCGCGACGCGCTTGGCCGCATCCACTCCGCCGACCGACTCGATCTGCACCGGCGCGCCGCCGCGCGCCTGCCAGGCGGAAGCGAGTTCGGCCAGCACCTGGCGGGTGGCCATGGACGAAATCCCGCGCAGCGGGGCACTCATGCGGCTACTCCTGTCTTCGGCATCCGGCCATTCTGCAAAGCCAGCCGGGCGCGGCAAAGCCGGGCGGGGGCCTATCAGCTAGAACAAGCGCGTATAGCTGCTCGGCGGCCACTACACTTTCGGCATGGATCTGCGGCAGCTGGAGTATTTCGTTCGCGTGGCCGAGCTCGGCAGTTTCACCCGTGCCGCGATCGAGCTCGACGTCGCCCAGCCCGCGCTCAGCCGCCAGGTGCGCCTGCTGGAGGTCGAGTTGCGCCAGGCGCTGCTGGTGCGCAACGGCCGGGGCGCCGTTCCCACCGAGGCCGGCAAGACGCTGCTGGAGCACGGCCGCGGCATCCTGCACCAGGTTCAGCGGGCGCGGGACGATCTCGGCCGGCTGCGTGGCGGACTCTCGGGCCGCGTTGCCGTGGGCTTGCCGAGCAGCGTCGCTCGCGTCCTTACGGTCCCGCTGACCCGCGCTTTCCGCTCCGCGATGCCCGACGCGCGGCTCTCGATCAGCGAAGGTCTTTCCGGCGGACTGGAGGCGGGCCTGGCCAGCGGCCGCCTCGACATCGCCCTGCTCTACAACGCCCACTCCTCGCGCGAACTGGATGCCGCGCCGCTGCTGGACGAGGAACTCGTGCTGGTGCGCGCCCGCCCGCCGGGCCTGCACGAGGACCCGCCGCCCGGCGCCATCGACCTGCGCGAAGTGGCCGAGCTGCCGCTGGTGATCCCGACGCGCCCCAACGCGATCCGCATGCACGTGGAGTCGGCGATGGCGGCGATCGGCTGCAAGCCCGACGTGGCGCTGGAGATCGACGGCGTGCCCGCCATCCTGGACCTGGTGCGCGACGGCGCGGGCTCCGCGATCCTCTCGCGCAACGCGCTGCTGCACTCGCCGCGGCCTTCGGCTTTCACCGCCCAGCCCATCGGCGAGCCGCCGCTTCGCATCCGGCTGTGTGTGGCAACGAGCGCGCAACGGCCGGCAACGCCGGTGCAGGAGGCGACGCTGGAGCTGATCCGGAGCACGGCGCCGAAGGTCGTTCCGCACGCATGACCCCCGCCGTCATCCCCGCGAAGGCGGGGATCCCGTGCTTTCCGTCGACCGACGAAATCGGAAGCCCTGGATTCCCGCCTTCGCGGGAATGACGAACGAGGCTGCTACTCTGGTGCGATGCAACGTCGCACGGCTCTGCAGTTGATCGGCCTGGGCGCCCTGGGCGCCGCTCGCGCGAACTCTCCCCCCGCCCTGCTCACCAAACCCATCCCATCCTCCGGCGAACGCCTTCCCGTCGTCGGCCTCGGCACCTGGATCACCTTCAACGTCGGCCGCGACGTGCACGCGCGGCAGCAGTGCACGGAGGTGATGCGCGCGTTCTTCGCCGCGGGCGGACGGCTGATCGATTCGTCGCCGATGTACGGCTCTTCGCAGCCGGTGATCGGTGAGGGCCTGCAGAAGCTCGGCCTGCCCCAGTCGTTGTTTTCCGCCGAGAAGGTCTGGACCTCCTCCGACGGCGCCGCGCAGATCGAAGCCTCCCGCAAGTTCTGGCAGGTGCCGCGCTTCGACCTCGTGCAGGTCCACAACCTCCTCGCCTGGCAGGAGCAACTGCCGCTGCTGATGGAAATGAAGAAGGCCGGCAGGCTGCGCTACGTCGGCATCACCACTTCCGAAGGACGCCGGCACCGCGACTTCGAGCAGGTGATGCGCGCGCACAAGCTCGACTTCATCCAGCTCACCTACAACCCGGTCGACCGCGAGGCCGAGCAGGCGCTGCTGCCGCTGGCGCGCGAGAGCGGCATCGCGGTGCTGGCCAACCGGCCGTTCCAGGAGGGCGCGCTGCTCAGGAAGCTGCAGCGGCATCCGCTGCCGGCGTGGGCCGGGGAGATCGGCTGCACGGCCTGGTCGCAGGTGGTGCTCAAGCACATCGTCACGCATCCGGCGATCACCTGCGCGATCCCCGCGACCAGCGACGTGGCGCACCTGCGCGAGAACATGGCGGCCGCCTCGGGCCCCATGCCCGATGAAGCGATGCGCAGGCGCATCGCCGACCACATCGGAAAGCTCTGAGCGATGTCCGAGTGGTGGACCTACCGGCCCTCGGATTTCCTCATGTTCTCGGCCCGCACGTGGGGGCGGCTGGTCGCGTCGTGGAACGAAGCACTACGGCCCTGGCAGTGGGCGATGGTGGCGGCCGGCATCGTGCTGCTGCTGCTGGCGGCCGCACGCGATCCGCGGCGCGAGCGGCCCTGGGTGATCGCGGTGCTGGCCGTGGCGTGGGCCTGGGTCGGCTGGGCCTTCCACTGGCAACGCTTCGCCGACGTCAACACGGGCGCGCGCTGGTTCGCGCTGGCGTTCGGCGCGCAGGCCGTGCTGCTGCTGGCGCTGGGTTTGCGCGCGGCGCCGGGCGCGCCTCCGACAGGGACACGCGGCCTCGGACTCACGCTCGCGGCCGCCGCCCTGCTCTACCCTCTCATCGCGCCGCTGTCGGGACGCGGCTGGTCGCAAGCCGAAGTCGCGGGCGCGATGCCCGAGCCCACGGCGCTGTTCACGGCCGGACTGCTGCTCGCGCTGCCGCAGCGGCATCGCGCGTTGCTGCTGGCGATCCCCGTGCTCGCGCTGGTCGTCGGCGGCACGACGCAATGGCTGCTCTGGATGAACTGAAACAACGACAACGGGAAAGGACGCAACGGTGGACACACTCTGGTGGCTGGTGAGCACGGCCCTGATCCTGCTGGGCCTGGCGGGCATCGTGCTGCCGGCGATCCCCGGCACGCTCTTCGTCTGGGCGGGCATCGCGCTGGGCGCCTGGATCGACGACTACCAGCGCGTCGGCTGGATCGCGCTCGGGGCGGTCACCTTCCTGGCGATCCTGGCGTTCGTGCTGGACTACATCTCCGCCGTGCTCGGCGCCAAGCGCGTGGGCGCGAGCAGGCAGGCGATCTGGGGCGCGGCCATCGGCACCGTGGCCGGCATCTTCATGGGCCTGGTCGGCGTGTTCGTGATGCCCCTGGTGGGCGCCGCCGCCGGCGAGTACCTGGCGCGCCGCGAACACGGGCGGGCGTTGCACGTGGGGGTGGCGACCTGGCTGGGGCTGATGGCCGGCATGCTGGCCAAGTTCGTGCTGGCGTTCGTGATGATCGGGATTTTCGTGGTCGCGCTGCTGGTGTAGGTCATTCCCCGCCATTCCCGCGGAGGCGGGAATCCAGTGCTTCCGATTTCAGCGTCGAAGGAAAGCGCTGGATCCCCGCCTTCGCGGGGATGCCGGCAGACTCACCGCCCCGCCTGCTGCAACAACCACAACAAGCTCGTCAACGTGAAGAACGACAGCACCGTCGTCCCCAGCTGCGCCGCCGCCGCCATGCTGTCGTGCCCGTGCTTCTGCGCCAGGATCGGATAGATCCCCAGCATCGGCACGGCGGCCATCACCACCACCGCCGTCTGCAGCTGGCTGTCCATCGGCGGCAGCAGCACCACCATCAGCAGCACCGCCAGCGGATGCAGCAGCAGCTTGCCGGCGGCGATGGTGCCCACGTCGCGCGCCATGCCGCGGGCGCGGATGCCGACCAGCGATCCGCCGATCACCATCAGCGACAGCGCGGCCGTGGACATGGCGAACAGGTTGACCGCCTTGGCCACCGGCTCCGGCAGGCGCCAGCCGAACAGCGAGAACAGGAAGCCCAGCGCGATGCCGTGGATCATCGGATTGCGGACGATGCCGCGAGCCGACTGCCGCAGCGCCGCGCGCAGACGCTCTCCGCGCGTGCCGGTGGCGCCGGCCTCGCCGAGGTCGCTGTCGGCGATGGCCAGCGCCAGCGGCAGCAGCAGGAAGTTCTCCACCACCATCGCCAGCGCCAGGCCGACGCCGGCGGTCGAGCCGCCCAGCACCTGCATCACCAGCGGAAAGCCGATGAAGCCGCTGTTCGGGCACGACATGCCCATGCCCACGATGGCGGCCGCCGACAGCGGCTTGCCCGCGACGCGGCGCGCCCAGAACACGCCCGCGGCCATCGCCAGCAGCGAACCGCCCGCGTAGGCCGCGATGAACACCCGGTTGAGCACCTCGGCCACGCTGCGCTGCGACAGCGCGTTGAACAGCAGCGCGGGCAGCGCGAGGTTGATGACGTACTTCCCGAACACGCGCATCTCGGCGCGATCGAACAGGCCGCCGCGGGTGGCCAGCCAGCCCACGGCCATCACGAGGTAGATCGGGACGGTGATCGAGAGGACGCCGAGCACGCGGATGACTTGCCGGCTCAGCCCTTGCGGGCGGCGATCAGCGCGTCGGCGTAGGCCTGCCACGGCGCGTCCTTCGGGACGTCCTTGAACACGCCGGACGCGGCCGCGTCGGCCACCCACTGCTGCTTCTCCGCGATGGCGGCCGTCATCACCGGCGGGAAGCCCGCCTCGCGAACGGTGTTGGCCGATTCGCGCATCTCCTCGGCGCGGCGCTGGCCGTGCTGCACCACGCGCATGAAGAAATAGGCGCCCTGCTGGTGCCAGTCGATCTGCGGAAAAGTCTCGGCCAGCGTCGGCAGCACATGCTCTTCCACGCCGTACCGGCGCGCGGTGGCGTAGCTCTCGATCACCAGCGCTTCCAGGCCCTTGATCATCACGCTGCGGCACATCTTGATCGCGCTGGCGACGCCCAGCTGCTCCGACACCGCCCTGGCGTCCATGCCCCAGCCCACCAGCACCGGCGCGAGTTCGGCGGCCTTCGCACCGCCCAGCAGCATGGGCACGCGGATGCCGTACGGCGGCACCGAGGTCATCACGCCGGCTTCGACGTAGTGCGCGGCGCGCGCTTCGACCAGCGCGGCGCATTGCCGCTTGGTGCCGGGCGAGGCGGAGTTGAGGTCCAGGAACAGCGCGCCGGGCTTCAGGAACGGCGCGGCTTCCTGCGCGACCGCCAGCGTGTTCGAAGCCGTGACGGCGGAGATCACCAGGTCGCTCGCCTCGCACAGCGCCTGCATGGACGCGTGCGCGGTCACGCCGGCCTCGCGCGCATGCGCGAGTGCGGCTTCGCGAGTGGCGGGCTGCGCGAACTTCAGGTCCCAGGCGCCGACCTCTGCGACGCCGGGCTTGCCCTTCAGGCCTCCCGCGAACGTCTTGCCGACTTCCCCGTAGCCCACCAGGCCGATGCGTTGCGGCTGCATGGAATCGACTCCTTATTGCCTGGGAATGCCGGCGCGCGCGATCACGTCGCTCCAGCGCCGCACATCGGCGGCCAGGTGCTCGCCCAGCTGCGCGGGCGTGCTGCCTTGCGCGACCAGGTTCAGGTCGGCCAGGCGCTGGCGCACTTCGGGCCGCGCCACGGCGTCGTTGACGGCGCGGCTGAGACGCTCGATGGCCGCGGCCGGCGTGCGCGCCGGCACGGCCAGGCCGTTCCACGAAGCGACGTTGAACGAGGCCAGCGAACCGCCCGCCTCGCGCGCCGTCGGCACTTCCGGGAACAGCGGAGAGCGCCTGGCGCCCAGCACGGCCAGAGGACGCAGCGCCTTGGAACGGACCTGCCCGACCAGCGGACCGAGGATGTCCAGGCCGACGTCGATCTCGCCCGAACGCAGCGCGGTGATCACCGGCGGCGTGCCGTTGAACGGAACGACCTGCGCCTGGATGCCGGCGGTCGCCTTGAACAGCTCGGCCGCCAGGTTCTGCGTGGTGCCCACCTGCGGCGTGCCCAGGTTCAGCTTGCCGGGGTTGGCGCGCGCGTACGCGAGCAGCTCCTGCAGCGAGCCGAAGCGCCCGCCCTCGGCCGCGACCAGCACCAGGTCGAAGGTGGCCATCAGCGACACGGGCGCGAAGTCGCGCAGCGTGTCGAAGGGCAGCGACTTGAACAGGGCCGCGCTCACCGCGGTGCCGCTGGACACCAGCAGCATCGTGTGCCCGTCGGGCTCGGCGCGCGCGACCGTCTCGCCCGCGACGACGCCACCGGCCCCGGGCTTGTTCTCGATCACGACGGGCTGCCCGAGGGCGGCGGACATCGCCTGCCCCACGCTGCGGGCCGTCAGGTCCGCCGCGCCGCCGGGCGCGTTGGGCACCACGATGCGCAGCGGACGGGAAGGAAACGCCGGCTGCGCATGCAGCGCGAGCGGCGCGGCGGCGCCAACGGCGGTCAGTTGGTGAAGAAAGCGGCGGCGGGAGAACATCGGCGCGAGCTTAGCGCGCCACGCCGAGCAGCCGGTCCAGCAGCGCCGGATCCGCGCGCAGCTCGCGGGCCGTCCCGCTGTGCACCACGGTGCCACGGTCCAGCACCACCGCGCGGTCGGAGATCGCCAGGATCGCCTGCGGATGCTGCTCCACGATGATGGCCGACAGCCCTTCGTCGCGCGTGATGCGGCGGATGGCGCGCAGCAGCTCCTCGACGATGATGGGCGCCAGGCCCTCGAGCGGCTCGTCGAGCAGCAGCAGGCGCGGGTTCAGCACCAGCGCGCGGCCCACGGCCAGCATCTGCTGCTCGCCGCCCGACAGCTGCGTGCCCAGGTTGCCCTTGCGCTCGGCCAGGCGCGGGAACATCGCGTACACCGCGTCGGGCGTCCAGCGGCCGGGCCGCGCGACGGCGGTGAGGTTCTCGTCCACCGTCAGCGACTTGAAGATGTTGCGCTCCTGCGGCACCCAGCCGATGCCGGCCGCGGCGCGCTGGTGCGAGGCCAGCTTGTGCAGCGCGACGCCTCCCAGCGTGAGCGTGCCGCCGTGCTGGCGGGTGGCGCCGGCCAGCGTGTTGATCAGCGTGGTCTTGCCGGTGCCGTTGCGGCCCAGCAGGGCCAGCGTGGCGCCTTCGTCCAGCGCGAACGAGACGTCCTGCAGCACCACGGCCTGGCCGTAGCCGGCCGACAGGCGTTCGACCTTCAGCAGTTCAGGCATGGGCCGGCTCCTCCTCGCCCGCGGTCTCGCCGTGGCCGAGATACACCTCGCGCACGCGCGGGTCGGCCGCGATCTGCTCGGGGTCGCCTTCGGTGAGCACCGCGCCGTTCACCAGCACCGTCATGCGCTTGGCGAAGCTGAACACCAGGTCCATGTCGTGTTCGATCAGCAGCACCGAGACGTCGGCCGGCAGCGCGGCGACGGTCTGCAGGATCTCCTCGCGCTCGCCGGCGGGCACGCCCGCGACCGGTTCGTCCAGCAGCAGCACGCGCGGCTCGCAGGCCAGCGCGATGGCGATCTCCAGCAGGCGGCGCTTGCCGTAGGCCAGCTGCTCGGTGGGCACGTCCATCACCTCGGCGAGGCGGAAGCTTTCCAGCAGCTGCTCGGCGCGCTGCGCGACGGCGCGGTCGCGGCCCAGCGGCTGCCAGAAGCGGCCGCCCTGCCCGCGCTGCTGCGAGACCACGAGCGCCAATGTCTGCAGCGGCGTCATGGAGGCGAACAGCTGGTTGATCTGGAAGGTGCGCACCATGCCGCGGCGCACCCGCAGGTGCGGCGCCAGGCGCGTGATGTCCTGGCCTTCCAGCAGGATGCGGCCGGCGGTGGGCTCCAGCACGCCGGTCAGCAGGTTCACCAGCGTGGTCTTGCCCGCGCCGTTGGGGCCGATCAGCGCATGGCGCGCGCCGCGCCGCAGGTCGAGCGTGACGTCGCTGGTGGCGGTGATGCCGCCGAACTTCTTGACCAGGCCCTGGCAGGAGAGGACGACGTCGCTCATGCCTGCGCTCCTTCCTCGTCGTCCCCGCGAAGGCGAGGACCCAGTGCTTCCGCCTTCACTGGGAAGCCCTGGATTCCCGCCTTCGCGGGAATGACGGCGTATCGAGTCGCGATGTTCATGCGGTCCTCCCGCGCTGGAACAGCGTCCAGGGTTTCAGCAGCCGGTCGCGACCGACGAGCACGAGCACCACCAGGAACAGCCCCAGCCAGAAGGTCCAGTACTGCGGCGTGATGGCGGAAAGGAAGTCCTGCATCAGCTTGAACACGATCGCGCCCAGCACGCCGCCGTACAGCCAGCCGGTGCCGCCGACGACCAGGATCAGCATCACGTCGGCCGAGCGGTGGAACTCGAACACGTCGAGCGAGGCGAAGCCGGTGGTCTGCGCCAGCAGCGCGCCGGCCGCGCCCCCCAGGGCCGCGGCGATGGTGTAGGCCACGGTGATGCGCGAGCCCACCGGGATGCCGATGGCCATGGCGCGCAGGCGGTTGTCGCGGATCGCCTTGAGCGTGGCGCCGAACGGCGAATGCACCAGGCGGCGCGCGATCACGAACAGCACCAGCAGCACGGACAGCGAATAGAAGGCCGCGGTGCGACCGGCCAGGTCGAACTCGAACTGGCCGAGCACGGGGCCCATGACCACGCCCTGCAGGCCGTCGGCGCCGCCGGTCAGCCAGTCGAGCTTGTTGGCCAGCTCCAGCAGGATCAGCGCCGCGCCCAGCGTCACCATCAGGCGCGTGAGGTCGCTGCCGCGCTGCACCGTGAAGCTGGCGAAGGCGCCCAGCAGCGTGGACGTGGCGATGCCCACGGCCAGGCCGACCAGCGGATCGGGCATGACGTGCTTGGCGAACAGCGCCGCGCTGTAGGCGCCGAAACCGAAGAACGCCGCGTGGCCGAGCGACACGATGCCGGTGAAGCCGAGCACCAGGTCCAGCGAGAGCGCGAACAGCGCCACGATGGCGATCTCGTTGACGATGGCCGCGTACTGCGACAGCACCAGCGGCGCGGCGAATGCCGCCAGCCACAGCAGCGGCTCCCAGGCGCGCCAGCGGGTGGCGTCCAGCAGCGAGAGGTGGGCGCGTGAGGGGTCGCTCATCCCTTGCCTCCCTGCCGCACGAACAGGCCCTGCGGCCGCCAGATCAGGATGGCGATCATCAGCAGGTACACGATGAAGGCGCCCATCTTGGGGATGTAGTACTTGCCCGCGACATCGGCGATGCCCAGCAGCAGCGCCGCGAGCAGCGGACCCGTGATCGAGGACGTGCCGCCCACGGCCACCACGATCAGGAAATAGATCATGAACTTCAGCGGGAAGGTGGGATCCAGGCCCAGCACCTCGGCCCCGAGCGCGCCGCCCAGGCCCGCCAGGCCGCAGCCGAAGGCGAAGGTGGACAGGAACACCATGTTCACGTTGATGCCCAGGCCCGCGGCCACGCGCTGGTCGTCCACCGAGGCGCGCAGGCGGCTGCCGAAGCGGGTGTTCGACAGGATGTACTGCAGCACGACGGTGAGCGCCGCGCATACCGCGATGATGAACAGCCGGTAGTGGCCCATGCCCAGCGTCCAGGCGCCGCTGCCGATCTCGGTGCGGCCTTTCAGCCATTGCGGCAGCTGGATGAATTGCTGGGTGGAGCCCATGAACCAGTCGACGCTGGCCACGGCCATGAAGGTCAGGCCGATGGAGAACAGCACCTGGTCCAGGTGCGGCTTGCGATAGAGCGGCCGGTACAGCGTGCGCTCCAGCACCGCGCCCAGCAGCGCCGCGCCGACGAAGGCCGCCGGCAGGCAGAGCAGGAACGGCAGGCCGGCGCGCTGCATCAGCAGCACCGTGATGTAGCCGCCCGCCATGGCGAAGGCGCCATGTGCCAGGTTGATGAAATTCATCAGCCCCATGGTCACCGCCAGCCCCAGGGCCAGGATGAAGAGCAGCATGCCGTAGGCGATGCCGTCGAAAAGGATGGTCAACATCTAGGGGCGAGAGACTAGGGACGAGGGGTGAGGGAGGGGTCGGGGCCAGGTTCTCGAGAGTCGCGGAACGGCTGTTTCCCTCGTCCCTCGCCCCTCGTCCCTCG
Source organism: Pseudomonadota bacterium (assembly GCA_023390985.1). Taxonomy (GTDB): domain Bacteria; phylum Pseudomonadota; class Gammaproteobacteria; order Burkholderiales; family Burkholderiaceae_C; genus Ramlibacter. The sequence continues at coordinate 12,636 of JAEWBU010000093.1, read as the reverse complement.
CCCCTCAAAGCGCGTCAGCGCGCCTTCCCCGGATCCTTCACGTCCTTGATGACGTCGAACTCCACGTTGAACAGCTGGCCGTCCTTCTTCTCCACCTTGCGCAGGTAGATGTTCTGGACGATGTCGCGGGTCTGGGCGTCGATGAACACCGGGCCGCGCGGGCTTTCGAAGATCTGGCCCTTCATGCCGTCGATCAGCGCCTGGCCGCCGCCCTTGCCGCCGGTCTTCTTCAGCGCTTCATAGATGATGCGCATGCCGTCGTAGCCGCCCACGGCCATGATGTTGGGACGCAGGTTCTTGTTGGCCTTCTGGAAGGACTCGACGAACTTCTTGTTCAGCGGCGACGGGTGCGCGGCCGAGTAGTGGTGGGAGGTGACCACGTTCAGGGCCACGTCGCCCATGTCGTTGAGCTGGTCGTCGTCCGTCACGTCGCCGGTGCCGATCAGCTTGATGCCGGCCTTGTCCATGCCGCGCTCGCCGAACTGCTTCATCACCGCGGCGCCCGCGCCCGAGGGCACGAACACGAACAGCGCGTCGGGCTTGAGGTCGCGCACCTTCTGCAGGAACGGCGCGAAGTCCGGGTTGCGCAGCGGCACGCGCAGCTTCTCGGCCACCTTGCCGCCGTTGAACTGGAAGCGCTCGCTGAAGTACTTCTCGGCGTCGATGCCGGGGCCGTAGTCGCTCACCAGCGTGACGACCGTCTTGATGCCGTTCTTGGGCGCCCAGTCGGCCAGGCCGACCGAGGCCTGCGGCAGCGTGAAGCTGGAACGCACGATGAAGGGCGAGGCTTCGGTGATGCTGGACGTCGCCGCGGCCATCACCACCAGAGGCGTCTTGGACTGGGTGGCGATCGGTGCCACGGCCATCGCGGACGGCGTGATGCCCATGCCGGCCAGCACGTCCACCTTCTCGTTCACGACCAGTTCCTGCGCCAGGCGGCGGGTCTGGTCGGGCAGGCTGGTGTCGTCCTTGACGATCAGTTCGACCTTGCGGCCGGCGACGGTGTCGCCGTTCTGGGCGATCCACAGGCGGGCGGCGGCCTCGATCTGGCGGCCGGTGGTGGCCTGCTGGCCGGTCATCGGCAGGATCAGGCCGATCTTGAACGGCGCGCCCTGGGCGAGCGCGGCGCCGCCGGCGGACAGCAGCGCGGCAGCCGCGGCGGCCTGGAGGAGGGTTCTCTTGTGCATCGTTGGTCTCCTGGTGGACGAAAGGGATCAGGCTCGCGCGGCCGCGCGCCGGCCGTGATTCTGGTGGGGTGCGCTGTCGCGGGCCAAGGCGGGCGATGGTCTATCAGCTATCCCGATTCAGCATAGCCGCGCCACCGGTATCGCGCTCTCTTCAGGCGCGCTTGCGGATGAGCCGCACGCCGGGCATGCGTTCGGCGTGCTGGTGGCTGCTGACGGCCTCTCGCAGGTTGCGCTGCGCGAGGCGCGAGTGCTCGCGCATGATGGCTTCGGCCCGGCTGCCCTCGCGCTGTTCGATGGCTTCGAGCACCTGGCGGTGCTGGTCCTGCGCCACCACCAGCATGTCGCGCGCCTTCGGGCTGTTGGCCTGCACCACGGCGAAGGCCGAGGGCGAGGCGAACGGCAGGCTGACCACCCGCTCCAGCTCGCGCGCCACCACCGAACTGCCCGCCATCTCGCTGAGCAGCGCATGGAAGCGGCCGTTGTGCTTGACGTAGCGGCTGAAGGCTTCGTCGTCCAGCGCTGGGCGCGCGAGCAGTTCGTCGATGGCGTCGAGCGCCTCGCGCGCCTGCGCCAGCGCTTCGGGCGGGGCGCCGCGCTCGGCCGCCAGCCGCACGGCCAGCCCTTCGACGGTGCCGCGCAGCTCGATGGCGTCGGCCGCGTCGCGTTCGGAGAAGGTGCGCACCGCGTAGCCGCCGCCCGGCAGGAACTGCAGCAGGCCTTCCTGCTCCAGGCGCATCAGGGCGGCGCGGATCGGGGTGCGCGAGACGCCCAGCTTGTCGACGATGGCCAGTTCGGCGATGCGGGCGCCGCCGGGCAACTCGCCGGCCAGGATCATCTCGCGCAGCCGCAGCTGGGCGCGCACGGCCTGGGAGGCGCCGGAATCCGGGGTGTCGGAGGAGGGTTCGGTGGCGGAGTTCACGGCTCAGATGTATACAACGGGAAGTCTAGCCAGGTGCGATCCAGGCGGGCAAGTCGTGGTTTTCACTGAGGAACTCGCGAAACAGCCCGCCGATCAAGGCCAGTGAAAAGTCATTTCTTGTATACACTCCCCGCCATGTTCCCCAAGAACGCCTGGTACGTCGCCTGCACCCCCGACGAGATCGATGCCAAACCCCTGGGGCGCACCATCTGCAACGAGAAGATCGTGTTCTTCCGTCCGCGCCAGGGCGAAGTCGCGGCGCTGGAGGACTTCTGCCCCCACCGCGGCGCGCAGTTGTCGCTGGGCACCGTGTGCGAAGGGAACCTGGTCTGCGGCTACCACGGCCTGGTGATGGGCTGCGAGGGCAGGACCGTCTCCATGCCCGGCCAGCGCGTGCAGGGCTTCCCGAAGATCCGCAACTACCCGGTCGTGGAGAAGTACGGCTTCATCTGGGTCTGGCCGGGCGACGCCGCGCAGGCCGACCCGGCGCAGATCCATCCGCTGGAATGGGCCGGGAACCCGAACTGGGCCTATGGCGGCGGGCTGTACCACATCCAGTGCGACTACCGCCTGATGGTGGACAACCTGATGGACCTGACGCACGAGACCTACGTGCATGCCACCAGCATCGGCCAGAAGGAGATCGACGAGTCGCCGGTGACGACGAAGACCGAAGGTGACCGCGTGATCACCAGCCGCTTCATGGACAACGTGATGGCGCCGCCCTTCTGGCGCGCCAACCTGCGCGGCAACCACCTGGCCGACGACGTGCCGGTGGACCGCTGGCAGGTGTGCCACTTCATCCCGCCCAGCCACGTGATGATCGAGGTGGGCGTCGCCCACGCCGGCAAGGGCGGCTACCACGCCGACCCCAAGGACAAGGTCTACAGCATCGTGGTGGACTTCCTCACGCCGGAGACCGACACCAGCATGTGGTACTTCTGGGGCATGGCGCGCAACTTCAATCCGCGCGACACCAACCTCACCGCGCAGATCCGCGAGGGCCAGGCCAAGGTGTTCGCCGAGGACATGGCCGTGCTGGAGGCGCAGCAGCGCAACCTGTCGGCGAACCCGGGGCGCAAGCTGCTGATGCTCAACATCGACGCCGGCGGCGTGCAGTCGCGCCGCATCATCGACCGGCTGGTGGCGCGCGAACAGCAAGCCGCCCCTCTGACGGCTTGACATCCGCATGACGGACCTCGTGGTCAAGGTGCTGGGCAAGCGCCGGGAAGCCGAAGGCATCGCCAGCTTCGAACTGGGCCGCGCCGACGGCGGCCCCCTGCCCGCCTTCAGCGCCGGCTCGCACGTGGACGTGCACGTGCCGGGCGGTCCGGTGCGCCAGTACTCGCTGTGCAGCGACGCCGGCGAGCGGCACCGCTACCGCATCGCCGTGCTGCGCGATCCGCAGACGCGCGGCGGCTCGGCGGGGATGCACGACGCGGTGCGCGAAGGCGACCTGCTCACCATCAGCGAGCCGCGCAACCATTTCCCGCTGGTGCACGCGAAGCGCACCGTGCTGCTGGCCGGCGGCATCGGCATCACGCCGCTGCTGTGCATGGCGCAGCGGCTGCACGCGATCGGCGCCGATTTCGAGCTGCACTACTGCACGCGCTCCGTCGAACGCACGGCCTTCCGCGAGGAGATCGCGGCCGCGCCGTTCGCATCGCGGGTGCATTTCCATGTCGACGACGGCGACGCGGCGCAGAAGCTGGACCTTCCAGCCGCGCTCGGCGACCGCGACACGGGTACTCACCTGTACGTGTGCGGCCCGACCGGCTTCATCCAGCATGTGACCCAGACCGCCCAGGCCCTGGGCTGGCCGGCCGGGCAGGTGCACCTGGAATACTTCGGCGCCGCGCCGCAGGACAGCTCGGGCGACCAGGCGTTCGAGGTGAAGATCGCCAGCAGCGGCCGGGTGATCCCCGTACTGGCCGACCAGACCGTGATCCAGGCGCTCGAGGCCCACGGCGTGGAGGTGCTCGTGTCCTGCGAACAGGGCGTGTGCGGCACGTGCATCACCCGCGTGCTGGAAGGCGAATGCGACCACCGCGACCTGTACTTCACCGACGAGGAAAAGGCGAGGAACGACCAGTTCACGCCTTGCATCTCGCGGGCTCGAAGCAAGACGCTCGTGCTCGACCTATGACACCCCTGCGTCATCCCCGCGAAGGCGGGGATCCAGAGCTTCCGGATGTCCTGGATTCCCGCCTTCGCGGGAATGACGACGTTCTGTTTTTTTTCAGGAGACGACAACCATGATGCAACTCCCCGCCCGCTACGACCACGTCGGCAGCTTCCTGCGCCCGCAGTACCTGCTCGAAGCCCGCGAGAAGAAGGCCCGCGGCGAGATCACGCCCGCGCAGCTGCGCGAGGTGGAAGACAAGGCCATCGCCGAGATCGTGAAGTTCCAGGAGAGCATCGGCCTCAAGAGCGTCACCGACGGCGAGTTCCGCCGCACCTATTTCCACATCGACTTCCTCGAGCAGCTGGGCGGCGTGAAGACCGACATCCCGGTCACGATCAGGAAGCCCGACGGCAGCGAGGAACTCGCGCCGCCGGTGATCCGCGTGGTCGACAAGGTGCGCCATGCCAGGGACATCCAGAAGGCCGACTTCGAGTACCTGAAGTCGCAGGTCTCCGCCGGCCACACGCCCAAGGTGACCATCCCCTCGCCCACCATGCTGCACTTCCGCGGCGGCCGCGCGGGCATCAGCAAGCAGGCCTATCCGGAGCTCGACCCCTCGTTCTACGACGACGTGGCCCAGGCCTACGGCGACGAGCTGCGCTCGCTCTACGCGGCCGGCTGCCGCTACGTGCAGATGGACGACACCAACCTGGCGTACCTGTGCGACGAGAAGATGCGCGAGGCGGCCCGCCAGCGCGGCGACGATCCCAACGAACTGCCGCACCGCTACGCGAAGTTCATCAACAAGGTCGTCGCCCAGAAGCCCGAAGGCATGCTGCTGGCCATGCACCTGTGCCGGGGCAACTTCAAGAGCACCCACGCCGCCGCCGGCAACTACGAGCCGGTGGCCGAGGCGCTGCTCAAGGAAATGGACATCGACGCGTACTTCATGGAATACGACGACGAGCGGTCCGGCGACTTCCGCCCGCTGCGCTACCTGCCCAAGGGCAAGACCGTGGTGCTGGGCCTGGTGACCACCAAGTTCGGCCAGCTGGAAAGCAAGGACGGTTTGAAGCGCCGCATCGACGAAGCCGCCAAGTACGCGCCGATGGAGCAGCTGGCCCTGTCGCCGCAGTGCGGTTTCTCCAGCACCGTGCACGGCAACAACATCGCGGTGGAAGACCAGCGCAACAAGCTGCGCCTGGTGGTGGAGACGGCGCAGGAGATGTGGGGCGCCTGATCGCCGCTTTACGCGCCGAAACACCTGCGTGCAGAGCGGCCACATGCGGTTGACCTGCGCCTGACTCAATCGGAGCTTCCAGACAGGAGGCTTCGATGATCAAGAAGAGAACCCTGGCGCTGCTGGCCGCCGTGTGCGGCAGTGCCGTGTTGGCCGGCTGCGTGGGCTTCGTGCCCGCGCCGGCGCCGGTGGGTGTGTATGTGGAGGGCCGCAGCGGTCCGCCGCCGCGGGCGTACCGCGATCGCGACGGGGACGGCGTGCCGAACCGCTACGACCGGCGGCCGAACAACCCGTATCGCTACTGAGAATGCAAAAAGCGCGCCCTTGGCGCGCTTTTTTTTGCGACTGGCCGCGCTTACTGCGGCTCGAGCCCCACCTTCTTCACCAGCGCCGCGTACTTGGCCAGTTCGCGGCGGAACGCGGCCTGGGCTTCCTCGGAGCTGCTGATGTTGATGGTGTTGCCCTGCTTGGCCATGGCTTCCTTGACCGTCGGATCGTTGAAGGCCTGCACGACGGCGTCGTGGGCCTTCTTCACGTTGGCGGGGCTCATGCCCTTGGGACCGATCACGGCGAACCAGGCTTCCACCGCGAAGTTGTTCAAACCCTGCTCCGCGAAGGTCGGGATGTCGGCGGCCGCGGGCGTGCGCTGCGGCGTCAGCGCGCCGATCGCCTTGAGCGCGCCGCTCTTGATGTGCTGTTGCACGCTGGGCAGCGCGGCGACGGCGAAATCGATCTGGCCGCCCAGCAGGTCGGTGACCATGGGGCCCACGCCCTTGTAGGGGATGTGCTTGGCCTTCAGCCCGGCCGCATCCAGGTACAGCTCGCCGGCCAGGTGCAGGATGGTGCCGTTGCCGCCAGAGCCGAAGTTGAGCGAGCCGGGCTGGCCCTTGAGCAGCGCAGCGAATTCCTTGTGGTTGGACGCGGCCACGCGCGACGGGTTGGCGACCAGCACCATCGGCGTGGCGCCGACCACCGCGATCGGCGTGAAGTCGCCCGGCATGTCGAACGGCAGCGACTTGAGCACGCTCGGGAAGATCACCACGTTGTTCGACACCACCGACAGCGTGTTGCCGTCCGGGGCGGAACGGGCCAGCGTCTGCAGGCCGACGATGCCGCCCGCACCGGGCTGGTTCTCGACCACCACGCTGGTGTTGAGCGCCTTGGCCAGGGCCGGCTGGGCCGCGCGGGTGATGGCGTCGACGCCGGAGCCGGTGGCGTTTGGCAGGACGAAGCGGACGGTGCCGGACTGCGCGAAAGCGGACAGCGGCAGCACGCCGGCGGCCAGCGCGGCGGCCCCGGCGGCCAGCACGGTACGGCGCGAGAGGTGGTGATCGAAGCTCATGCTCTTGTCTCCAGGTGAACGATCGAAAAAAGCCGAAAACGAAAAAGGGCGTCAGGCTACCACTTGCCGGTCTCGCATCCCCGCGATGTCGCCGTCGGTGTAGCCCAGGCCCTGCAGCAGTTCGGCCGTGTGCTCCCCCATGCGCGGCGGATCCAGGCGCACGCCCAGCCGCTGGCCCGCCATCGTGATCGGCGCCAGCGTGGCCTTGGCGGTCTCGCCGGCGCGGGGCCCGTCGGTCAGGCGCACGTCGGCCAGGCCGCCGGTGGCCAGCAGGTGCGGATCCTCGAACAGCTCCTCGGGCTTGCGGATCGGCGCGAACGGCAGGCCGTGCCGCTCGAAGAGGCCGGCCAGCTCGGCGGCCGTGCGCGTGGCCAGGCGCTCGCGCAGCACCGGCATCAGGCGCGGGCGCTGGCGCACGCGGTCGTTGTTGGTGGCGTATTCCGGGTCGGCGAACAGGTCCTGGAAGCCGAGCGCGTTGCAGAACACCTTCCACTGCGCGTCGCTCACCGCCGCCAGGAAGATCTGCTCGCCGTCCTTCACGGTGAACACGTCGTACACCGCCCAGGCCGAGATGCGGTCCGGCATCGGCGCGGCCGGCTTGCCGGTGATGGCGTACTGCAGCATGTGCTGGCCGACCAGGAACACGTTGTTCTCGAACAGCGCGCTCTGCACCTCCTGGCCGCGGCCGGTGATGCCGCGCTGCACCAGCGCGCCCAGCGCGCCGATGGCGCCGAACATGCCGCCCATGATGTCGTTGACGCTGGTGCCCGCGCGCAGCGGGTCGCCGGGGCGGCCCGTCATGTAGGCCAGGCCGCCCATCATCTGCACCACTTCGTCGAGCGCCGTGCGGTGCTCGTACGGGCCGGGCAGGAAGCCCTTGTGGCTGACGTAGATGAGGCGCGGGTTGTCCTTCGACAGGCTGGCGTAGTCGAGTCCGTACTTGTTCATCGTGCCGGGCTTGAAGTTCTCGGCCACCACGTCCGCGGTGGCGCACAGGCGCCGCGCGATCTCGGCGCCCTGCTCGCTGCGCAGGTCGAGCGCGATGCTCTTCTTGTTGCGGTTGAACATCGGGAAGAAGCCCGCCCCCGCGCCCAGCAGGTGGCGCGTGCGGTCGCCCTCGATCGGCTCGACCTTGATCACCTCCGCACCCAGGTCGGCCAGCACCAGCCCGCAGGTCGGGCCCATCACCATGTGGGTGAATTCGACGACGCGCAGGCCGGCCAGCGGCAGCGGCGTTCCGGACTTCGAAGCGCCGCTCATGCCGCCACCTCTTCGCCGCGCATCGTCTTGGGCAGGCCGGCGCGCCAGAGCGAGCCGTGCAGCGTCTCGCCTTCCAGCCATTTCGCGAGCCGGCCGCGAAGCTGGATCAGCGCGTCGAAGTCGAGGCCGGTCTCGATGCCCATGCTGGCGAGCATGTACGCGAGGTCCTCGGTGGCGACGTTGCCGCTGGCGCCGGGGGCGTGCGGGCAACCGCCGATGCCGCCCAGGCAGGCGTCGAAGCGGCGGATGCCCAGGCGCAACGCGGCGTAGCAATTGGCCAGGCCCAGGCCGCGCGTGTCGTGGAAGTGCGCGGTGTCCAGGCGATCGCCCGCGACGCGCAGCACCTGCTCGAACAGGCGGCTGACCATCGCCGGATCGGCATAGCCCACGGTGTCGGCCAGGCTCACCTTCTCCGCGCCCGCGTCGAGCACGGCACCCACCAGGCGCACCACGTCGGTCGCCTTCACCTCGCCTTGGATCGTGCAGCCGAACGCGGTGCTGATGCCGACCTCCAGCAGCGTGCGCGAACCCGCCGCGTCGCGCGCGGCGCGGATGCGGCCGATCTCCGCGACCACGTCCTCGGGCGTCTTGCGAAGGTTGGCGAGGCTGTGCTCATGGCTGGCCGACAGCGGCACCAGCATCGCGTGCGATTCCTCAGCGATGGCGCGTTCGGCGCCTTTCAGGTTCGGCACGAGCACGGAAGCGACCACGCCCGGCAGCTTCTTCGCGAAGTCCAGGACTTCGGCCGTGTCGGCCAGTTGCGGCATCAGGCGCGCGGGCACGAAGGAGCCCACTTCGAGTTCACGCTCGCCGGCGGCGTAGGCGTGGCGCACCCATTCCAGCTTGTCGGCCGTGGGCACGGTGCGGGAGATGATCTGCAGGCCGTCGCGCAGGCCCACTTCGCGGATCACGACCTGCGCCGGCAGGCCGTCGGGGGTCAGGGTTCTCTCGTTCATGGTGCAAGTTTAGAATTTCCGAAACGACACGGCATCTCACTTTGAGAAGCTTGTCGTTCCATTTTGGAACTTCTTGAACCCGTGCGCGACCTCGACCTGACCACGCTGCGCCTCTTCGTCTCCGTCTGCGAGGCGGGCAACATCGCGCGCGCCGGCGAGCGGGCCAACATCGTCGGCTCGGCCATCAGCAAGCGGCTGGCCCAGCTGGAGAGCCAGGTCGGCACGCCGCTGCTGGTGCGCAAGCGGCACGGCGTGGTGCCGACGGCGGCGGGCCAGACGCTGCTCGAGCATGCGCGGGCCATGCTCGACAGCGCGGCGCGGATCGAACACGACATGCAGGGCTACGCGGGCGGGGCGCGCGGACAGGTGCGCATCCTGGCATCGGTATCCGCCATGACGGAATCGCTGGCCGACGACGTGGCCGCTTTCCTGCAGCAGCCCGCGCACCGCAGCATCCAGGTGGACATGGAAGAGCGCGTCAGCCCGGAGATCGTGCGCGGCGTGCGCGAAGGCCTCGCGTCGCTGGGCGTCTGCTGGGACGCGGCAGAGCTGGGCACGCTGGAGGCGCGGCCGTATCGCAGCGACCACCTGTGCATCGTGGTGCCGCCGGGCCATCCGCTGGCGAGCCGCAAATCGCTGCGCTTCGAGCAGACGCTCGACTGGGAGCACGTCAGCCTGCCGGTCAACAGCGCGGTGCAGGTGATGCTGCAGCGCCAGGCCGCGCAGCTGGGCCGCCAGGTGCGGCACCGGGTCGTCGTCACGAATTTCGAAGCCGCCCTGCGCGTCGTGCGCGCGGGGCTGGCCATCAGCCTGGTGCCGCGCGAAGTCACCGAGCTGCAGACCGCGGCCTACGGGCTGCGCACCATCCCGCTGGACGAGCCCTGGGCCGAACGGCGGTTCATCATCTGTTATCGCGACGCGCACTCGCTGTCGCCGGCGGCCCAGCTGCTGGTGGAGCACCTCGCGTCGCAGTGGACCGATACCCCATGACCACTTCTTCTCTCGACCTGGGGCCGCGGCCCCGCCTGCTGTTCCTCTCCGAGGATCCCTCCATCGTCGCGCGGCAGCTGGCCGGCGAGCGCCTGGGTCGCGCCGCGGCCGGCGCGCTGCGCCACGACGTGTCCACCGACGAGATCACGCCGGTGGCGATCATGTCGCACTACGACGCGCGGCTCGCCCGCTTCACCTACACGGGCCTGAAGTGCGGCGACCAGCTGCCGGTCGCGGCGGGCTCGGTGCAGGCCGCCGGCTTCGCGGTGACGGTGGGCGGCCGGCGCTACGGCAAGGGCTCCTCGCGCGAGCACAGCCCGGCGGCCGAGCGCATGGCGGGCATCCGGCTGGTGATCGCGGAGAGCTTCGAGCGCATCTACCGGCAGAACGCGGACAACATCGGGCTCTTCACGTCGACCGACATCGGGTTGGTGGAGCGCATCGAGCGCGGTGAGGCGATTCCGGTCGAGGAGCTGCTGCGCGATCGCGACCCGCTGGCCGCGGCGATCCTGCGCAGCGGCGGACTGCTGAAGTTCGGGCAGCAGCACCTGCAGGATGCGGCGCCCGGCGGGTCGTTGCCTGCGCGGCCGATGACGCTGTACGAGAAGATCGTCCAGCGCCATCTGCTGGCCACGCCGGTCACGCCCGCCGATCCGAAGCCTGGCGACGGCTGCTTCCTGCGCGCGGACTGGCGCTTCATCCACGAGTACTACACCGGCATGGCCGCGCACCTGCTGGACGGCGCCTTCGGGGCGCAGTTCAGCGTCCGCGATCCGGCTTCGGTGGTCGTGTTCGAGGACCACACCTCGTATGTCGAGGAGAGCCCGGCGCACCTGACGGCCGGGCTGGTGCCCAACATGCGCGCGATGCAGCAGGCGCAGCGCGACTTCGTGCAGCGGCATGCGCTGCGCTCGCACCGCACGCTGACCGACCAGGAAGCTGCCGGCGACGACGGCAGCAACGTCGCCGGCATCTCGCACGCGATGATGGCCGAGCACTACGCCCTGCCCGGCCAGCTGGTGTCGGGCACCGACTCGCACACGCCGCACAGCGGCGCGCTGGGCTGCGTAGCGTTCGGTGTCGGCACCACCGACATGGCGAATGCGTTCGCGACGGGGGCCGTGCGCATGACGCTCGCGCCGGTGCTGCGCATCGAGCTGTCCGGCCGGCTGCCCGCGGGCGTGACGGCCAAGGACTTGGTGCTTCAGCTGCTGGCCCGGCCCGACATCCGCGCGGGCGGCGGCGTGGGCAAGGTGTTCGAGTTCGGCGGCGATGCGGTGCGTGCGATGAGCACGGACGAGCGGGCCACCCTGACCAACATGACGGCGGAGCTGGGCGGGCTGACGGGCATCGTGGAGCCGGACGCGGATACGCTGCGGTTCCTGAAGCAGCGCCGCGGCGTGGATTTCACGCTGGAGCCATGGATGCGCAGCGATCCGCAGGCGCGGTACTCGGGTCGCATCGAGGTGGACTGCTCGGCGATGTCGCCGATGGTGGCCTCGCCCGGGGACCCCGGCAATGGCCTGGCGCTGGACGACCTGCGGCAGCCGGTGCGCGTGGACATCGCCTACGGCGGCTCCTGCACGGCCGGCAAGCTCGAGGACTTCGACCACTACCACGAGGTGCTCGCGTGGGGCCTGAAGCACGGGCTGAAGGTGCCCGACAGCGTCCAGCTGTTCCTGCAGTACGGCACCACGGCCGTGCGCGACTACTGCATTCACCGGGGCTACGACCGTGTGTTCGCGCAGGCCGGCGCGCGCATCCTGCAGCCTTCATGCGGGGCTTGCGCCAACTGCGGTCCGGGATCGTCCACCGACGCCGGGCAGGTGACGGTGAGCGCGATCAACCGCAACTTCCCCGGCCGTTCGGGCCCGGGCCAGGTCTGGCTCGCGAGTCCGCCCACGGTGATGGCCAGCGCGCTCGCGGGCGAGCTGTGCTCGTTCGAGGCCTTGAAGAAGAGCAGGCGGAGGACCCCCCTGAGCTTGAAGCGGGCGCGGCGGGCGCCTACCTTGCACGCCCCAGACTGAAGGAGAGCCGTCATGTCCACGTACATCGCATTGGCCAAGTTCACCGACCAGGGCATCAAGAGCGTGAAGGACACCGTCAAGCGGGCCGACATGGCGCGCGAAGCCGCGGCCAAGTACGGCGTGCAGATGAAGGACATCTACTGGACGCTGGGCGAGTACGACATCGTCGTGCTGCTCGACGCCAAGGACGATGCCTCGCTGACGGCGTTCAACCTCGCCCTGTGCTCCATGGGGAACGTGAAGTTCCAGACTCTCAGGGCATTCACGCGCGACGAAACCGAGGCGCTGCTCGGGAAGATCAAGTGATCGCAGCGAGCCTGCGCCGCGCAGGCTCCCTAGCTGCTAGGCGTGCACGGCGGGAGGCGTGATCTCCCAGTGCTGCAGCACGCGCTCGTGGCTGTCCACGCTCTCCAGCCTCACGCGGAAGCCCCACAGGCGTGCCACGTGCTTCACGACCTCCTCGGCGCTGTTGTCCAGCGGACGGTCGTGGTGGCGGGTGTGGCGCAGCGTCAGTGAACGGTCGCCGCGCAGGTTGACGTTCCAGACCTGGATGTTGGGCTCGCGCCAGTTCAGGTCGTACTGCTTCGACA
>JAEWBU010000082.1 GCA_023390985.1 Pseudomonadota bacterium | reverse complement strand
GCCGACTACCGGGCCCGGCCGGCGAGGTCGCCGCCGGCGTGCGGGTCAGGTGCCAGGCGAGCCAGGCGACGGCCGCCACGACGAGAAGCGCGACCAGGCTGCCCAGCAGCATGCCCCGGCGGCCGAGGCGGCGGGTGGCGGGCGGGTTGTCGGGGGAATCGGGGGACCGATGGGGTGGGCGGGAAGGGTCGGCTTGCATTCTTGTCCTGTGCGCTGCGCGCGGAACGGACAGCTAGCGTACCTCCCACGCGGCAACCCGAGCTTGTCCCGGGCAGGTGTCCCCCGGGTGGCCGGAACGTTTCCGGCGCGCAAAGTTGGCGGGCGCCTGCGAGGCTAGTGGGTGATGACCACCAGGACGTTGCAGGGCGAGTGCTCGATCAGCGCACCCGAGATGGAGCCGCGCCACCAGCGCGCCGCCCAGCTGTCGAGGTGCTTGTGCCCCACGACGATCAGCTCGGCGTCCATCTTCTTGGCGCACTTGGTGATCTCGTCGACCGCCTCGCCGGTGACCACCTCGCCGCGCGCCGTGTAGCCCGCCTGCTCCAGACGGCGCAGGCCGTCCTGCAGGATCGACTGGTACTTGGCCCGCTCGCGCTCTTCCAGCTCCACGTCGTACACGCCGCCTTCCAGGCCCACGAAACTCATGGCCGACGGCATCACGGCGATGAGCTTGAGCTGAGCCTGCTCCCCCGCCCATTGCGCCAGGTTCTGGCAATCGAGCAGCGCTTTCTGGCCGGCGTCGCTGCCGTCGTAAGCCAACAGGATCCGCTTGTACATGGCGTGCCCTCCAAGGGGGTTGTCGTGGAGCGCAGGATAGCCCGGCCTCGGCGCGCGCGAGGCCGGGGAGGCTGGGTATTAACCCGAACGGGCTACGCCGGCCGATTCGAAGCTGGCCATCTCGCGCAGCAGCGCGCACGCCGACACCAGCAGCGGCCACGCGAGCGCCGCGCCCGAGCCCTCGCCCAGGCGCAGGTCCAGGTCGATCAGCGCGCGCGCCGGCGTGCGCGCATCCGGGCCCAGGTGCCGCAGCATCAGGCCGTGGCCGCATTCGCCGGAGCGGTGCGAGAACACGCAACGCTGCAGCACGAGCGGCTCCAGCGCGCGCGCCACCAGCACGGCGGCACTGGAGATGAAGCCGTCCACCACGATCACCTTGCGCCGCGCCGCCGCTTCCAGCACCGCGCCGGCCATCGCCGCGATCTCGAAGCCCCCGAAGGCGGCCAGCACATCGAGCGGCTCGCGCGCATCGGCGTGGCGCTCCAGCACCTGCCGCAGCACCTCGCGCTTGCGCGCCAAGCCGGCTTCGTCCAGGCCGGTGCCCGATCCCACGCAGTCGCCCAGGTCGCTGCCGGTCAGCCGCGCCAGCAGCAGCGAGGCCGCCGAGGTGTTGCCGATGCCCATCTCGCCGAGCAGCAGCGCGTTGCCGGGTTGGGCGGCCACGACCTCGCGGCCGACTTCGATCGCTTGGCGGCACTGGGCCGGCGACATCGCCGGGCCCTCGAGCGCGTCGGCGGTGCCCGGGGCGACCTTGCGAACCAGCAGGCCGGGCCGCGGCGCGAAATCGTGGCGCACGCCGCAGTCCACCACCGTGAGCGCCAGGCCGTGCTGGCGGGCCAGCACGCTGACCGCGGCGCCGCCGGCGAGGAAGTTCTCCACCATCTGCCAGGTGACGTCGCTCGGGTAGGCCGAGACGCCGCGCGCGGCCAAACCATGGTCGCCGGCGAACACGACGAGCTGCGGCTGCTCCAGGCGGGGCGATTCGGTGCCCAGCACCAGGCCGATCTGCAGCGCCAGCGCTTCGATGCGGCCCAGCGCGCCCAGCGGCTTGGTCTTGTGGTCCAGCAGGTGCCGCAGGCGCTCGGCCAGTTTCGGGTCGTGCAGGTCGGGAAGGCTCAACGGATCAGCTCCTGGAGGATGCCGGGGGTGAAATGGCGGTCGATGAAGTCGGCCAGGCCGTCGTACACGCGGTCGGGCGCGGGCGCCTGGGCGCCGAACAGGGCGCGCAGCACGTTGGCGTCCTCGAACAGGCCGTGCAGGTAGACGCCCAGCACGTTGCCGGAAGCGTTCTGCCAGCCCAGGCCCGAAGGCAGCACGGCGAGCGCCGCCGCCATGGCGGGATGCTGCGCGGTCTGGCCGTGGTGGATCTCGTAGCCGGCGGCTTCGACGCCGGAGAGCGCGGACCACTCGCCCCGGAGTTCGCCGAAAGTGGCGCGCGTACGGCGCACGGTCTTGCCGGGCTCGAACTGCGTGACGAGCGGCAGCAGTCCGAGGCCGGGCGCGTTGCCGTCGATGCCGTGCGTGTCGACCAGCGCCTCGCCCAGCATCTGCAGGCCGCCGCAGATGCCGAGCACCGCACCGCCCTTCGCCGCGTGCGCAGCGATCGCGCGGTCGATGTGCTGCTCGCGCAGCCAGGCCAGGTCGGAGCTGGTGTGCTTGGAACCGGGCAGGACGATCCAGTCGGCACCGTCGAGTCCGGCGGCGGAACGCACCCAGCGCAGGCGCAGGCCGGGGACCTGGGCCAGGGGCTGGAATTCGTCGAGGTTGCTGATGCGGGGATAGGCCACGACCGCGACGGTCTTGCCCGCGGCCCCGTCGGTGGAAGGTCGGAGTGCGGTAGCTCCGTACCACCCGTCCTCTTCCGGCAGCCCGTGCTGCCACCACATCGGCAGCGTCGCCACCGTCGGGATGCCGGTCATCTCTTGCAGCCGCTGGGGCCCCGGCGCCAGCAGCGACGCATCGCCGCGGAACTTGTTGAGCACGAAGCCGCGGATCAGGTCCGACTCCTCCTCCGGCAGCAGCGCCCAGGTGCCGTACAGGTGCGCGAACGCCCCGCCGCGGTCGATGTCGGTCACGAGCAGGCAGCGCGCCTGCGCGTGCTGCGCCACCCGCATGTTCACGATGTCGCTGTCCTTCAGGTTGATCTCGGCCGGCGAACCCGCGCCCTCGATCACCACGACGTCGTTCTCCGCGCGCAGTTGGTCGAGCGCGTCGCGCACGCGCGGCCACACGCTGGCGCTGCGGCCGCGCCACGACTGGCGCGAGAGCGCTTCGTCGACCTGCCCGAGCAGCACCACCTGGCTGTGCGTGTCGCGCTCGGGCTTGAGCAGCAGCGGGTTCATGCGCACGTCCGGCTCGGCGCGCGCGGCCAGCGCCTGGAAGTACTGCGCGCTGCCGATCTCGCCGCCCGCGACCACGCGCGCGTTGTTGCTCATGTTCTGCGCCTTGAACGGCGCCACCTTCAGGCCCTGGCGCGCGTACCAGCGGCACAACGCCGTCGCCAGCCAGCTCTTGCCGGCGCCACTGGTGGTGCCCAGCACCATCACGCAACGCGCGGTCATCGCAGCGCCTCCACCGCGCGGCGCAGCGCGTCCTGCGACGCGGGCGGACGCACCGCCAGCCGCACGTGGCCCGGCAATCCGAACGACGTGCAATCGCGCAGGCGGATGCCGCGCCGGCGCAGCGCATCGCGCTCCTCGGGCGAGAGCTGCGCGTCCGCGACGAAGAAGTTGGCGTCGCTCGCCTGCACCGACCAGCCCAGCGCTTCGCAGATCGCGATCTGCCGCTGCTTCCATTCGCGCAAGGTGGGCAGCGAGCGCTCGAGCCAGCCGGCGCAGGTGGGCTCGCACCAGGCCTGCAGCAGCGCGACGCCGTGCGCGCCCAGCAGCCAAGAAGGCGCGAGCGCCTCGAGTTCCCCGACCAGCGTCTCGCCGCCCGCGGGCGCGATGGCGTAGGCGGCGCGCACGCCGGTCAGGCCCAGCGCCTTGTTCGGCGTCCACAGCTCCCAGGCGTTCGGCGGCGTCGGCCGGCGGATGCCGAAGAGGCGCAGCGGCTCGTACGCGCGGTCCACCACCACGGTGCCCGGATGGCTGCGCAAGGCGGACAGGCGCGCGTCGCTGCGGCCCAGCGGGCTCGAGGGCTCGCAGGCCCAGGCGAGCTGCGCGCCTTCGTCGTCCGAGCCGACCTGCAATCCCCACGCCGAAGCGGCCGCGGCATAGTCGCCGTAACCCGGTTGCGGGACGCTCACGACCTGGGCGCCCCGCCTCGCCGCCCACGCCGTCACGCGATAGATGAATTCGCTGCCGCTGCCCGCCAGCGCCACCCGGGCCGGGTCCACGCCGTGGCGGTCCGCCAGCGCGGCGCGCAACCCGGTGTACGCCGGATCGGGATAGTGCTGCGCCTCGGCGGCCGCGACCGCCATCTGCGCCGCGGCCCACGGTCCGCAGGCGTTCGCGTTCGCCGAGAAATCGTGAGGCAGCACGCCGCCGGCGTCCGGTCCTCCGTGGATCCTTGCCGCGCTCACCCGGTCCATCCTTT
>JAEWBU010000035.1 GCA_023390985.1 Pseudomonadota bacterium | reverse complement strand
ACCTGGCGCTGATGGCGCAGCAGGGCCAGCGCATGCAGACGCTGGTGAACGACCTGCTGACGCTGTCGCGGCTGGAGGGCAGCCCGCCGCCCGGCGCGGGCGAGTGGACCGCCGCGTCGGCGTTGCTGGCGCAGGCCGAGCAGGAAGGCCGCGCGCTGTCGGCCGTGCTGGGCAAGACCTCGCACGAGTTCAGCTTCGACGCGCCGCCGCAGCTGGAAGTCGCGGGCGCCGTGCCCGAGCTGCTGAGCGCGATGTCCAACCTGGTGAGCAATGCCGTGCGCTACACGCCGGTGGACGGCCGCATCCAGGTGCAGTGGCGCGTGCTGGCCGACGGCCGCGCCGAGTTCTCGGTGCGGGACACGGGCCCGGGCATCGCGCCGCAGCACCTGCCGCGGCTGACCGAGCGCTTCTACCGGGTGGACCGCAGCCGCTCGCGGGAAACCGGCGGCACCGGCCTGGGCCTGGCGATCGTCAAGCACGTGGTGCAGCGCCATGGGGGTGAGCTGCGCATCGACAGCACGCCGGGCGCGGGCTCGACCTTCGCCTTCCTGCTGCCGGCCGGCCGCACGCGCGCGATCAGTCCGGAACCGGGCGCCTCAGCCGGACCACGCGCCACAGCAACGCCGTGAACACGGCGGCGGTGAGCGCCAGGGCCAGCGCGCCCGCGCTCCAGAACGCCGCCGGCGTGCGCAGCGCGGGCCAGGGGCCGAAGCCTTCGTACGCGAGCAGGTAGCCACCGCCCAGGCCCACGCCCCACAGCAGCACGCAGTACACGAGCAGCGGCCGCGCCGCGACGCCGTAGCTGCGCAGCAGGAACACGCACAGGGCCTGCGTCGCGTCGGCCAGGTGGTAGAGCGCCACCCACAGCAGCAGCGGGCCGGCGATCGCGACCACCTGCGGGTTGTCGCCGGCGTACAGGCGTGCGATGCCGTCGTGCGCGAGGGCGATGAAGACGGCGCTGCCGCCCGCCATCAGCAGGGCCAGCTTGAAGCCGGTGCGCAGGGCCAGGCGTGCGCCGCGCTCGTCGCGCGCGCCCAGCCACCAGCTCACGCGCGCACTGGTCGCGAGGCCGAGCGAGAGCGGCATCATGTAGAGCACCGCCGCGAGGTTGGCCGCGATCTGGTGGCTGGCCGCGGCCACCGTGCCGAGGCGCGCGATGAACAGCGCCATCAGCGTGAACGAGGTGACTTCCACGACCACCGCCAGCGCGGTGGGCACCCCCAGCTTCGCGAAGGCGCGCAGGGTCGGCCCGTGCGGCGATTCGATCGCCCGCCAGATCGCGTACGGCTCGTACAGCGGACTGGTGCGCAGGGTCCAGGCCGCGAGCACGACCAGCAGCCAGTTGACGATCACCGTCGCCCAGGCGCAGCCGGCCAGGCCGAGCGCGGGCATTCCCGCGCCGCCGAACGTGAGCCAGATCGACAGCGGCACCTTCACCCCCAGCGAGCCCAGCTGCAGCCAGGTCACCAGCGATGGGCGGCCCAGGGCCTGGTTGAGCGTGGACCAGGCGCGGAACAGCAGCGCGGGCGGCAGCGCGAGCCCGAGCACGGCGAGGTAGTCCTGCACCTGCGACTGCAGCTCCGGCGGCACCTTCGCCCAATGCAGCAGCGCGTCCGGAAAGAGCAGGGCGGTGACGCCGACCACCATGCCCGCGAGGCACAGGTAGACCGACTGGCGCACCGATCGGCCGACTTCGGCGCCGCGGCCCGCGCCGCGCAGTGCCGCCCACACGGGCAGCTGCGCCTGCACCAGCGCCTGCAGGCCGACGAAGATGCTGATGAACACCGCCGAGCCCACCGACAGCGTGGCCAGCGCCTGAGGCGCGTAGCGGCCGGCGATGACGGTGTCCGTCACGCCGAACGCCATGGTGGCCAGCTGGCCGATGAGCACGGTGCCCGCGTGGCGGGCGATCAGGCGCAGCTCCGACATCAGCGCGCCGGTTGCGGCTGGGACTGGTGGCGGTAGAGCAGCAGGTTGTCCTTGGCGTCGGTCGGGCGCCGCACGGTGGCCATGAGGCTCCACTGCTTCATGTCCATGGCCACCGAGGCGGCGGCCTGGTATTCGGAGCCGACCACCAGCCAGGGGCACTGGTGGCGCGGTCCGGCCGAGCGCAGTTGCAGCCCGCCGTGGAAGCGCAGTGCCGCCGCCTGGCCGCGGCTGATGCCGAACACCTCCACGCAGCCGGGCTGGTCCATGGTCTGCCGGATGCCCTGCACCACGGCGCGGTGGCTGCGCGCATAGTCGAGCACCGGCAGCCACAGCGTCATCAAGAGCAGCCAGCAGAGCGCGGCGCCGGCGGCGGGCAGCACGAAGCTCTTCCACAGCGCGGCCTGGTGGCGTCCGGCGCGCCAGCGCACCAGCCAGCCCCAGGCGATGGTGCCGCCCAGCGCGGCGATGAAGGCGATCAGCGAGAAGGTGGGCTCGAAGCCGGCCGCAAGGCGTGCCACGTTGGCCGCGGGCTTGGCCGGCACGCCGGTCTGCAGCGAGATCCACACCACCCAGATCACCACGGCGCAGCCGGTGAAGAACAGCAGGGTGAACCAGTCGATCAGCGACGACACGCTGCGGCGCAGCGTGGGCAGCGCGAACGCGGCCAGCGTGGCCAGCGCGGGCAGGCCCAGCAGCAGCGAGCGGTCGGACGAATGCGTGAGCAGCGTGGACACCACCGCGACGAGCGCGAACCACAGCGGCAGGGCGACGTGGCGAGCGACCAGCTGGCGGCGCCACCGCCACACGGTCCAGGCCGCCAGCGGGCCGGCGGGCCAGGTGAACCAGAGCAGGAGGCGCAGGGCCTGCTGCCATTCGCGGCTGTCTCCGGAGGCGATCCGCCACCGCCAGAGATCGAGCGCTCCGGCCAGCAGGGCGACGCCGATGGTGGTGGCCGCGATCAGCGCGGCCCAGAGCCACCGGAACTGGCGCGCCCGGCCTTCCGCCGTCGTGTCCAGCATCGTGATGGCCGCGCCGCCCACGCCCAGCAGCACCGCCGTGCTCGGCGCGCCGCTCAAGGCGAGTCCGGTGAGGCCCGCCACCAGCGCGGCCAGCGGCGCCGCGGTGCGGAACGGCAGCGCCGCGGCGCCGTAGAAGGCCAGGGTGGTGAAGCCCAGCTGCGCGAGCGCCGGCGTGGTCTCGTGCGACAGCATCGCCAGGCCCAGGCTGGCGATCAGCGCCAGCAGGCCGCCGTCGGCGATGGCGCGCGCGTAGTCGGTGGGCCGCGCCTCGCCGCCGAAGGCGAACGGCACCGGCTGGGCCAGCGGCGTGCGGGCCAGGTAGTACACCCCGTACCAGGTGGCCAGCAGCGTCAGGATCAGCAGCGCCGCGAACGGGACGCGGACCGCGAAGTCGGCGGGAATCCAGCCGGGCGCGGCCTGGATCGCCCAGGCGCCCAGCCAGTACGGCAGCAGCGCGTCGAATTCAGGAGGCTGGCCCAGCAGTGTGGGTGCGAGCCAGGATGTGCCGCCGGCCGCCAGCTCGTGCATGTAGCCGAACGCGGCCACGTCGGCGTTCTTCCACGGGTCGCGGCCGATGAAGCCGGGCAGCACGTACGCCGCGCAGAACAGCAGCAGGGCCAGGCGCGGCAGCCGCCGCACGGCGCTCTGGGCGACGATGGCGGGGGTCGGCTTGTTCACGCGCGGGCAGTGCTCCAGTAAAAAAGGGCAGCGCGGTCGCCCGTGCTGCCCTTGGTGTTCCGGTGGGCCGGTTTACTTGGAAACGGGCGTCTTGCCGAAGCGGTTGCGGAACTTCTCGACGCGGCCGCCCATGTTGTCCACCGACTTCTGGGTGCCGGTGTAGAAGGGGTGCGACTCGCTGGACGTGTCCAGCTTGAACAGCGGCAGTTCGCGGCCGTCGTCGGTCTTGCCCATTTCCTTGGTGGACACGCAGGAGCGCGTCACGAACTTGAAACCGTTGGACAGGTCCACGAAGAGCACATCGCGGTAGTTGGGGTGGATGCCTTCTTTGGCCATGGTCGTTCCTTTCGAGCGGGTGCGGGAGCCGGCGCGGACGGTTTTCCGGGCTACTTTCCGCGAAACCACGCATTATAGCTGCGCGGCCCCGGGCCTCCTGACAGTCCCGGCGGGCGCGCGCCGGGATGCTGTGACTTCCGTGTGGTGCACGGATACACGGGTTATGTGTAGCATGTCCGCCATGGCCAACCTGACCCTCTCCGTGGATGACGAACTGCTCCGTGCGGCGCGCGTGCGCGCCGTCAATGAAGGCACGAGCGTGAACGAGATCTGCCGCAAGGCGATCGAGGCGTATGCCCGGCCGGATTCGCCCGAGGAGCGGCTGCGGCGGTTCGATGCGTTCATCGCGCGGATGCACGCCCGGGTCGGCAAATCCCAACCCACGCCCTGGAAGAACCGCGAGGAGTTCTACGAAGAGGTGCTGTCGCAGCGCCTGCGCCGCGGCAAATGATCTTCGCCGACACCAACATCCTCGTGTACGCGCTCGATCCGGCGGAGCCGCTCAAGCAGCCCATCGCGTCACGGTTGCTGCGCGAAGCCGCCGTCGCCGGCAGCCTGGTGGTCAGCACGCAGGTGCTGCAGGAGTTCTATGCGGTGATGGTGCGACGGCGCCTGCTGTCTCCGGCCGATGCGGCCGAGGCAGTGCAGTCGTGGGCGGAGCAGGAAGTCGTGAGCAACACGCCGGCGCTCGTCATGCGCGCCGTCGAACTGCACCAGCAGCATCAACTCGAGTTCTGGGACGCCATGGTGGTGCAGGCCGCGCTGGAGGCGGGCTGCTCGCTGCTGTACTCGGAGGACATGCAGCACGGGCGCAAGATCGGCGACCTGCAGATCGTGAACCCCTTCCTGCACGAGGTCCACGAGGAGCAGGCGTCCTGCCTCCATGCGTCGACGGCTGAATCGGTCGATCGAGCCGTGCGCCAAGCCATCGAGCACAAGCGCCTCATCGCCTTCCACTACGAAGGCCGTCCGAAGGAAGGCGAGCCGCACGACTACGGCGTCATCGGCGGCAACCGCCGGCTGAACTTCTTCCAGACGCGTGGCCGCAGCCGCAATGGCGTCGAGGAAGTCGGAAAGTGGAAGACGCTGGACCCGTCCAGGATGAGCCAGGTCCGGGTGCTCAAGGAAAGCTTCTCGGGCACGCGCGCCACGGGGCGCGGCATGCACAGGAAGTGGGACGAAGTGATCGCGTCCGTGACGCTGGAGCCGACGGCTCCGCCTCGTTGAGCGGCCTCAGCCGCCCCGGCGCATCATGTCGAAGAACTCCACGTTGGTCTTGGTGGCCTTCATCGACTTGAGCACCATCTCCATCGCCTCGATCTCGTCCATGTTGTACATGAACTGGCGCAGGATGCGGGTCTTCTGCAGGATCTCGGGGGCCAGCAGCAATTCCTCGCGGCGCGTGCCGGAGCGATTGAGCTGGATCGAGGGGAACACGCGCTTCTCGTACAGGCGGCGGTCCAGGTGGATCTCGCTGTTGCCGGTGCCCTTGAACTCCTCGAAGATCACTTCGTCCATGCGCGAGCCGGTGTCGATCAGCGCGGTGGCGATGATGGTCAGCGAACCGCCTTCCTCCACGTTGCGCGCCGCGCCCAGGAAGCGCTTGGGCCGCTGCAGGGCGTTGGCGTCCACGCCGCCGGTCAGCACCTTGCCCGAGGACGGCACCACGTTGTTGTAGGCGCGGGCCAGGCGGGTGATGGAGTCCAGCAGGATCACCACGTCCTTCTTCAGCTCGACCAGGCGCTTGGCGCGCTCGATCACCATCTCGGCCACGTGCACGTGGCGGGCGGCCGGCTCGTCGAAGGTGGAGGCGATGACCTCGGCCTTCACCGAGCGCTGCATCTCGGTCACTTCCTCGGGGCGCTCGTCCACCAGCAGCACCATCATGTGGCTGTCCGGGTAGTTGGCCGAGATGGCGTGGGCCATGTGCTGCATCATCACCGTCTTGCCGCTCTTGGGCGGCGCCACCAGCAGCGCGCGCTGGCCTTTGCCGATGGGCGCGATGATGTCGATGATGCGGCCGGTGATGTTCTCCTCGCCCTTGAAGTTGTCCCGCTCGAGCTTCATCTGCTCCTTGGGGAACAGCGGGGTGAGGTTCTCGAACATCACCTTGTGCTTGTTCTGCTCCGGCGGGCCGTCGTTGACCTTGTCCAGCTTGGTCAGCGCGAAGTAGCGCTCGCCGTCCTTGGGCGTGCGCACCTCGCCTTCGATCATGTCGCCCGTGTGCAGGTTGAAGCGGCGCACCTGCGAGGGCGAGATGTAGATGTCGTCCGTGCTGGCCGTGTAGCTGGTGTCCGGGCTGCGCAGGAAGCCGAAGCCGTCGGGCAGGATCTCCAGCACGCCGTCGGCGAACACCTGCTCGCCGGCCCGCGCGCGCTTCTTGATGATCGCGAACATCAGCTCCTGCTTGCGCATGCGGCCGGTGTTCTCGATTTCCAGTTCCTCGGCTTGCTTGAGCACTTCGGAGACGTGGAGCGCCTTGAGTTCGTTCAGATGCATGGCTGCGACTGCGGTGGATGCACCCCGGCGGGGGCTGTTGTTGGAGGTGTCGGGGGGAGGTCTCTCGCGAGGCTAGAGGCGCCTTGCAGACCGGAAGCTCGATCGCCGGCAAGCGCGGCGATCGGGCGGATTATAGGCGAGGGGAGGGGAATTCAGGCGAGCTGCTGGTCGAGGAACGCGGTGAGCTGCGCCTTGCTCATCGCGCCGACCTTGGTGGCGGCCAGCTGGCCGTCCTTGAACAGCATCAGGGTCGGGATGCCGCGGATGCCGAACTTGGCCGGGATATCGCGGTTCTCGTCCACGTTCATCTTGGCGATCTGGAGCTTGTCCTTGTAGGTGTCCGATACCTCGTCCAGGATGGGCGCGATCATCTTGCACGGGCCGCACCACTCGGCCCAGTAGTCGACCAGCACGGGCTTGTCGGCTTGCAGGACGTCGGCTTCGAAGCTCGCGTCGGAAATGTGCTTGATGAGATCGCTGGCCATGGAGAGGTTTCCTTTCTGTCAGAGCCATTCTCACAGAATCCGGGCGTCCGCATGGCGCGCGGGGAGACCCGCCGGGCTATGGATGGGATAGCCAAAGCCCGCGGGCACCGGCCGGGCACAATCGCCGTTTCCCATGACGGCACTCCCGCATCCATGACCTCGCCGCAGCCACGCCGCGGGCTCGGCACCTACCTGGCGATCGCCTCCACGCTGCTGTCGGTGCTGCTGACCGTCGTCCTCGGCGCGGTCGGCGGCTACACGGTCACGGAGCAGATGCGCCTTTCCATCGGCAATCGGCTTGCCGACCTCGCATTCCAGACCGCCAGCCGGCTGGACCGCGCCACCTACGAGCGCTATCGCGAGGTGCAGCTGATGGCCGACCGCCTCCGCTCGGAGACCGATCGCCGCATCGTGGCGCGCGAACTCGGCGCCATCCAGGCGAGCTACCGGCACTACGCCTGGCTCGGCCTGACCGATGCCGCCGGCGTGGTGCGCACGTCGACGGGCGGACTGCTGGAAGGGGTGAACGTCTCGGCACGGCCGTGGTTCACGGGCGCTCTGGAGGGACCGCACCTCGGCGACGTGCACGAGGCGGTGCTGCTCGCGCGCCTGCTCGACAAGCCCGGCGGCGACGGGCCCCCGCGCTTCTTCGACATCGCATTCCCGGTGCGCGACGAGCAGGGAAAGACGCGCGGCGTGCTGGGCGCCCACGTCTCCTGGGACTGGGCCAAGGAAGTGCGCAAGACCATCTTCACGCCCGTGCACCGGCACAGCAGCGTGGAACCGCTGATCGTCTCGCGCGCCGGCGAGGTGCTGCTCGGCCCGTCCGATCTGGAGCACCGGCGCCTGGACCTGCCCAGCATCCAGCGCGCGGCGCAGGGCGCGGCCGGCCACGACGTCGAGACCTGGCCCGACGGGCGCACCTACCTCGTCGGCTACACGCGCACCCAGGGCCACGAGCAGTCGCCGGGGCTGGGCTGGACCATCCTCGTGCGGCAGGAACTGCAGCAGGCCTACGAGCCGGTGGTGCAGCTGCGCCGCCGGCTGATCTACTGGGGCGTGGGCACCGCGCTGCTGTTCAGCCTGGCGGGCCTGCTGGTCGCACGCTGGATCACCCGTCCGCTGAGGCAGATGGCGAGGGATGCCAAGGCCCTGGAGCACGGCGGCGAGCGGACGCTGGACATCCCGGCCTCGGCCTACCGCGAGGTGCACCTGCTGGGCGGCGCGCTCTCGTCGCTGATGCGCAAGGTCCGCGACAACGAGGACGAGCTGCGCGAGCTCAACGCCGGCCTGGAAAAGCGCGTCGAGGAACGCACCGCCAAGCTGCGCCTCGCCTACGAGCGCGTGCGCGCCAACGAGCAGCGCGTGCAGGTGATCCTGGAATCCGCGCAGGACCCGTTCTTCGCGGTCGACCTGCAGGGACGGGTGATCGAATGGAACGGCCGCGCCGAAAGCCTGTTCGGCTGGACGCGCGAGGAGATCCTCGGCAGGCGGATGGCCGACACGCTGGTGCCGACCCGATTCGCCGGAACCATCGACCGGGCGCTCGAGGCCTTCACCCAGACCAACCGCTTCGACCTGCTGCACGCGCCCTTCGAGCGCATCATGATCGACCGCCTGGGGCGCGAGATCGAAGTGGAGGCGCGCGTGGGCTTCGTGGACACCGGCCCGCACCGCTTCTTCGCCGCGTTCGTGCACGACATCTCGCAGCGCAAGGAAGTGGAGCGGCTCAAGAGCGAATTCGTCTCCACCGTCTCGCACGAGCTGCGCACGCCGCTCACGGCCATCCACGGCTCGCTGCAGCTGCTGCAGTCCGGCATGGCGGGCGACCTGCCCGAGGACGCGCGCGAACTGGTGGATATCTCGGCGCAGAGCTCGGCGCGGCTGGTGCGCATGGTCAACGACGTGCTGGACCTCGAACGCATGACGTCGGGCCGCATGCAGTACGCGGTGGAGCCCTGCCTGCTGTCGCCGCTGGCGATGCAGGCGATCCGCGACGTGCAGCCGCTGGCCGAGGCCGCCGACGTGCGCCTGCTGCTGGAGGCGGCCGAGCCGCTGACGGTGCGCGGCGACCACGACCGGCTGCTGCAGGTGGCGATCAACCTGCTGGCCAACGCCGTCAAGTTCTCGCCGCGCGGCGCCACCGTGCGCGTGTCGGTCCGTCGCGTCGGCATGGATGCCCGCTTCAGCGTGGTGGACCACGGCGCCGGCGTGCCGGAGAGCTTCCGCTCGCGCGTGTTCGAACGCTTCGCCCAGGCCGACAGCTCCGACCGCCGCCAGAAGGGCGGCACCGGCCTGGGCCTCTCCATCTGCCGCGCCATCGTGGAAGCGCACCACGGCCGCATCGACTTCACCAGCGAGCCGGGGGTGCGGACCGAGTTCTTCTTCGAGATCGCCGCGGACGACTGATCAGGGGCCGCCAAGCCCGCGGCGCTTCATCGCGCCCCATTTGGACTCCGTCTGCGCCGCCCAGCGGTACAGGCCGACCAGCCGCCACCAGCTGTTGAGCTGCCGGTAGCCGAAGTTCTCCAGCACCACCACCACGGCCAGCACCAGCAGGTGGCGCCGCTTCGGATAGACGTGGAAGGCGATCTCCTCCAGCAGCAGGCCGGAGGCCGACAGCAGGATGCCCAGCCCGATCGCGAGGAACAGGAACACAGCGAACGCCTGCCACGACACCAGGCCGGACGCGAAGGCGACGGCCATGAAGATGTAGCCGCCGAGTTCGACGATAGGCCCCAGCCACTCGAACAGCACCATGAACGGGAAGGCCAGCCAGCCGGGCGCGCCGCCATGGCGGCTGAACATCAGCCGCCAGTGGCCGGCCAGGCTTTCCGACAGCCCGCGCTGCCAGCGGATGCGCTGGTTGGCGAGCGTGCGGCGGTCCTCCGGCACCTCGGTCCAGCACACCGGGTCGGGCACGAATTCGATGCGGTAGTCCACGCCTCTCTCGCGCAGCATGCGGTGCAGCCGCACCACCAGCTCCATGTCCTCGCCGATGGTCTTGGGGCGGTAGCCGCCGGCGTCCACCACCACGTCGGTGCGGAACAGGCCGAAGGCGCCCGAGATGATCAGCATGCCGCCGATCTCCGACCAGCCCAGGCGCCCGAACAGGAAGGCGCGCAGGTACTCGACCACCTGGAACAGCGCCCACGGATTGCGCGGCAGGCCCACGCGCGTGAGCAGGCCCGCCTGCACCTCGCAGCCGTTGGCCACGCGCACCGTGCCGCCGCTGGCCACCATGCGCGGATCGCGCAGGAACGGCCGCACCACGCGGCGCAGGCTGTCGCGCGCCAGTAGCGAATCGGCATCGACGCCGCAGAACAGCGGATGGCGCGCGACGTTGATGCCGGCGTTGAGCGAATCGGCCTTGCCGCCGTTCTCCTTGTCGACCACGCGCAGGTTGGGGTGCGAGCGCGAGCGCCACACGCCGCGCACCGGCTGCGTCGGCAGGCGCGGGTTCACCGCCTCGGGGAACAGCACCAGGTCGAACTGCTCGATCAGCACCTTCAGCGTGCCGTCGCGCGAGCCGTCGTTGATGACCACGATCTCGAACTCCGGATAGGCCAGCTGCAGCATCGACCGCAGCGAGGCGGCGATCGTGGCCTCCTCGTTGTAGGCCGGCACCAGCAGGCTGATGGCCGGCTCCAGCCCGGTGAAGGGCTGGGGCAGTTCGTCGACGATCTTGCGGTGGATGTCGCGCCGCAGGCTTCCCAGCGCCAGCAGGTTGAGCGACAGGTAGCCCAGGTTCAGGAGGACGAAATAGACCAGGACGAACCAGGTGGCGAAGTCGACGACCATGCGCCCGCTCACGGCTCGGCCCTTTCGGCGATCACCTGTTCCAGCACGGGGCCGCCGGCGGTGCTGGACGCCTGCAGCGCCTGCAGCCGCGCGTGGTCCATGAACGGCAGCGACGCCAGTGCGCGCGCGGCCGCCAGCCGCACCTCGAAGTGATCGTCCTCCAGCCGGCGTTCCAGCAGCGGGAGTTCGTCGGCCATCGCGATGCGCGCCATCGCCGCGGAGGCCGCTTCGCGCACGCGCCAGGACGGATGCTCCAGCAGCGGCGTGATCGCCGCCGCCATGTCGCGGCGCGCGACCAGGGGCAGGGCGGCGCAGATGACGGCCGCGGGCTGCCGGGGTTCCAGCATCGGCCGCAACGCGTTGTCGGGCAGTTCCAGCCGCAGCGCGCCCGCGAGCTGCAGGCCGCGCGCGGCGTGCGCCGGCGGAGCCTCGGGCAGGATCTTGGCGAGCAGCAGCCAGAACGCATGGCGCGCGCCGGCAAGGAAGTCGCCCACCCGGCTGACGTCCCAGTCGGTGCGACCGAGCAGCAGCGGCAGCAGCTGGCGCGCGCCTTCCAGCGGGTCGAGCTGCACCAGCGCGCGCGCGGCGTTCACCGACAGCAGCGCGTCGCGGCTGCGGGTGGCCTGCAGCAGCTGCGGCCAGGCGGGCAGCCATTGGAGCCGGCCCAGCGCCAGCGCGGCGAGCACGCGGTCGGTGTCCGAGCCGCGTTCGAGCAGGCGGGTGGCCCAGTGCGGCGCCTGCACCGCCATCGCGGCTTCGTTCAGCCGCTGCGCCGCGTCGCCGCGCAGGGACTCGTGCAGGTAGAGCCACAGCCGCAGGTAGTGCCGGCGGTCGCGGCGGCGCAGGGGCGGGAAGGACGATTCGCTGACCGTCTCCTCCGCCGTGGCGGCGTCCAGCAGCAGCGGCCGCCACTGCTCGACGAAGGCCCGCCAGCGGGCTTCGGCGCGGCGCGTGGCCGCCCGCAGCGACAGGATCAGGACCGCCAGCAGCACGACCAGGACGGCGGACAGCACGCCGGCCCACGCCGCCAGGATCAGGTAGGGATCAGAAAGCCAGCTGAAGTCCAAGCGTGGCGCCCGTGCGGGTGTAGAAGCTGCCCTGGTGGGTGCGGTTCACGCCCCACACCAGCCAGCGGCCCCGGCCCACTTCCTGGCGGCCGGTGAGCGCGGCCGAGCGCACGTCGGCGAGCACCACCCGGCCGGCGCCCAGCTGCGTGGCTTCGTCGCCGCGCGCGAGGATCAGGCCCACCGAGCTGTCCTGGCCGTAGTAGTAGTTGCCGCGCAGTTCGACGGTGTGGGTGTCCTGGCCGAGCGAGCGCGCCGGACTCCAGGCCGCCAGCACGCTGAACGGGCCGGTGTAGTTCTCCAGGGCCAGGCGCAGCTGGTCCACCTTCGTGTCGTCCGCCTCGTAGCGCGTGTGGCGCGCGCCGGCATGCGCCAGCCAGCCCTTGGCGAACTCGTACTGCAGCTCGCCGCCGAAGGCGTACTGCGGCAGCACGCGATGGCTGGGGCTGACGCTGGCCTGCAGCGAGCCCGTGAGCCGCTCGCTGATCGGGAGGCTCCCGCCGAGGTCGACGCGCGTGTCGTCCAGGCCGAAGCGGCGGGTGCGCGTCAGGCCCAGCTCGGCGACCTGCCGGTTGCTCCAGTGCCGGCTGAGCAGGACGGTGGCCTCGTTCCAGTCGGCCAGGCCGCGGTCGAGCCGGCTGTGGTCGGCGAGGAACAGCACGCGGTCCTGGGGACCGGTCTGGGGCTGGGCGAGCGCCGCGAGCGGCAGGAGGAGGAGGGCGAGGGGAAGAAGCTTGGAACGCATCAGCCGGCGGCGCGGACGAGGCGGCGCAACCGGGCCAGCAGCTCGTTGGGTTGGAAGGGCTTGACCACGTAGTCGTCGGCGCCCGCCTCCAGGCCGCGCACGATGTCGCGCTCCTGCGTCTTGGCGGTCAGCAGGATCACCGGCACGCGCTCCCAGCCGGGTTGGGCGCGCAGCACGCGCACCAGCTGGAAACCGTCGTGGAAGGGAAGCATCACGTCGAGCAGCGCACACGCGGGCGGCGGCAGGGTCTCGATCAGCTGCTTGCCCTGCCTGCCGTCCACGGCGAGGTGCACCTCGAAGCCGTTGCGCGCCAGCATGAACTGCAGCAGATGGGCCACGTGTTCGTCGTCTTCGACGACGAGCACGGGAAGGCGAGGGGACGGTCGGTCGTCGGCCATGGGGTCACAAAGAGTGCGCGCACTCTAACACCCGGTTTCCGCCGAGCCCTTCGGGAAATTCAGAACTGCTGGCGGTAGTAGAGGGTCGGGTTGCCGTCCTTGCGGCGCAGCATGATCTTGGCGCCATTGTCGAGCTGCATGCCGATCGCCTTCAGCTCGGTGGCGAAGCTCTTTCGGGCCGTGATCCGCATCTCCACGCGGGCGCCGAACGTCGGTTCGCGGTCCTGGATCATGGAGACGGCGTCGCGTTCGCGCGGCGCCGAGCGGCGCCAGGCCAGGATGTCGATGGTGCGGTCGCTGCCGACCGGCTGGCGCCACTGCAGGCCCAGGTCGTCGCCGGCCAGGTTCGGCCGCTGCGACGCGAGCTGGGGAACGACGGTCAGCGACAGCCGCGAAAGCGGAGGCAACGGCCCTTCGTCCGCGACCTGCGCGGCGCAACTGCCGGCGGCGAAAAAGGCCAGGGCCCACGCCCCCCGGCGCACCGGCGACAAGCTTCCACGACGCGAGACGACCTTCTGGCGCATCGCAACGACCTCCCTGATCTGAGCGGGAGTCTGGAATCGCGCAAGGCCGAGGTTTGTGGGACGCGTCGCCCAGACGCTGTCAGCCTCTGCCGCCGGCGCGTGAGCGCCGGGGGCCAGGAGCCTGCTCCTAGGAGCGCTGCACGCGCTGCGGCTTCCCGCGCTGCGCCACTTCCTCCATCAGCGGGCCGAGCAGCTGCGGGTCGATCGGCTTGACCAGGTGGCGGTCGAAGCCGGCCTCTTCCGAGCGCTTGAGGTCCTGGGGCTGGCCCCAGCCGGTCACCGCCACCAGCGTGCGCCGCTCCCCGCCGGGCAGGCGGCGGATGCGGGCGCAGGCCTCGTAGCCGGTCACCTTGGGCATGCCGATGTCCAGCAGCAGCAGGTGCGGGTCGAAATCGGCCACGGCCAGCACGGCCGCCTCGCCGTCGTGCACCTCGCACACCTCGTGGCCCATCTCGGTCAGCAGGGCGGCCAGGGTCTCGGCGGCGTCGACGTTGTCGTCGGCCACCAGCACGCGCAGGCCGCCGCCGGGCGCCACCTGCGGGGCCGCGGTGGGCTCCGGCGCGCTCGGCACCGCGGCGCTGGACAGCGGAAGCGTCACCATGAAGCGGCTGCCGCGGCCCACGCCTTCGCTGTGCGCCTTGATGCTGCCGCCGTGCATCTGCACCAGCCGCTGCGTGAGCGACAGGCCGATGCCCAGGCCGCCGCGCGAGCGCGAAAGCGCGGACTCCACCTGCGAGAACATCTCGAACACGTCGTCCAGCCGCTCGGGCGGGATGCCGATGCCGGAGTCGCGGATCGACACCACGGCCTGGTCCCTCTCCACCAGCACCGCCACCTCGATGCGCCCACCCGAGTCGGTGTACTTCACCGCGTTGTTCAACAGGTTGGTGAAGGCCTGGGCCAGGCGGGTGCGGTCGGCTTCCACCAGCAGCTTGCGGTCCGGCAGCAGCACGGCGAGCTCGTGGCCGCTCTCCTGGGCGAGCGGCCGGATCGCCTCGAGCGCATCGGTCAGCGCGTCGTTGAGCGCGATCACCTCGCGGCGCAGCTCGATGCGCCCGCGGTTGATGCGGCTGACGTCCATCAGGTCGTCGATCAGCCGGCTGAGCGAGCGCACCTGGCGGTCGATCAGTTCCGAGGCCCAGTTCACGCGGCGGCCGTCGGCCGAGCCGCGCTTGAGCAGTTCGACCGCGTTGCGCACCGGCGCGAGCGGGTTGCGCAGCTCGTGCGCGAGCGTCGCCAGGAATTCGTCCTTGCGGCGGTGCGCGTCCAGCAGGCGCGCCTCGCTTTCCTCCAGCTCGCGGGTGCGCTCCATCACGCGGCGGTCGAGCGACTCGTTCAGCTCGGACAACCGCGCCTCGGCCCGGCGGCGCTCGGCCACTTCGCCCAGCAGCAGCCGGTTGGCCGCCTCCAGCGCGCGGCCGCGCCGGTGCAGCTCGGCGAACACCGAGACCTTGGAGCGCAGCACCGACGGATTGACCGGCTTGTGCAGGTAGTCCACCGCGCCGGTGCCGTAGCCCTCCAGCAGGTGGTGGTCCTCGTTGTAGTAGGCGGTCAGGAAGATGATCGGGATGCGCGCGGTCTTGCGGCGCTCCTTCACCAGCTGCGCCAGCTCGAAGCCGTTCATGCCGGGCATGCGCACGTCCAGCACCAGCACGGCGAATTCCTCCGCCATCAGGGCCAGCAGCGCCTCGTCGCCGGAGGTGGCGCGCACCAGCCGGTAGCCGGGGTCGTTCAGCACCGTCTCCAGCACCGTCAGGTTGCGCGGCTCGTCGTCGACGATCAGGATGTTGACCGTCTCGGGCGGCGCCTCGCCCGGATCGAAGAACTGGGAGGACGAGAACTGCGAAGGGGAGAACTGGGAGTCGTCGGGCAGGTTCACCAGATCCTCCTCACCGGAACAGCCACACGCGCATCAGCGACAGCAGCTGGTTGGTGTTGACCGGCTTGGCGATGTAGTCGCTCGCGCCGGCGTCCAGGCATTTCTCGCGATCGCCCTTCATCGCCTTGGCGGTCAGGGCCAGGATCGGCAGGGTTCTGAATCCGGGGTCCTTGCGGATCTCTCTCATGGTCTCGTAGCCATCCATCTCCGGCATCATGATGTCCATCAGGACCATGGCCAGGTCGGGCGTGTTCTTGATGATGTCGATGGCCTGGCGGCCGTTGGTGGCGCTGACCACCTCGACGTCGTGGTTCTCCAGCACCGAGGTCAGCGCGAAGATGTTGCGCGCGTCGTCGTCCACCACCAGCACCTTGCGGCCGTGCAGCACCTCCGAGGAGTTGTGCAGGCGCTCCAGCATGGCCTGCTTCTCGCGCGGCAGCTGCGTCACCACGCGGTGCAGGAAAAGGGCGGTCTCGTCCAGCAGCCGCTCGGGCGAGCGCACGTCCTTGAGCACGATGCTCTTGGCCATGGTGTTCAGCTTGTTCTGCTCCAGCACGCTCAGGTCCTTGCCGGTGAACACTACCACCGGCACGGCGGCCAGGGCCGGATCGGTCTGCAACTGCTCGAGCAGCTCGAAGCCGGTCATGTCGGGCAGGCGCAGGTCGAGCACCACGCAGTCGATGACCTGGGAGCGCAGGATCTCCAGCGCGTCGTCGCCGCGGCCGGCCGAGACGATCTCGATGTCCTCGTAGCCCAGCAGCTCGATCACGGCATCGCGCTCGATGTCGTTGTCCTCGACCACCAGCAGGCGCTTGGTGCGCGGGACGGTGAACTCCTTCAGCCGGTCGAACGCCGCCTCCAGGTTGGAGGTGGTCGGCTCCTTCACCAGGTAGGCGAAGGCACCGTGCGACAGGCCGTGCTGGCGCTCCTCTTCCATCGAGATGACCTGCACCGGGATGTGGCGCAGCTGCGGGTCGAGCTTGACCTGGTTGAGCACCGTCCAGCCCAGCATGTCGGGCAGGAAGATGTCCAGCGAGATGGCGGTCGGCTTGTACTGGCGGGTGAGCGCCAGGCCCGTCGCGCCCTTGGTGGCGACCAGGCCCTTGAAGCCCTTGTCGCGCGCCAGGCCCAGCAGGACGCGGGCGTAGTGCGGGTCGTCCTCGATGATCAGCAGCACGTTGTCGCCGGGCTGGACATGCTCGCGGTCATCGGGGATGTGCTCCTCGCGCAGCACCGGGAGCGTGAGCACCGGCACCGGGGTCGATTCCGGCGTCTTGGCGTTGCGCATCACGGTGGCGGCGTCGGGGCCGGCGTAGTGCAGCGGCAGGTACAGCGTGAAGGTGCTGCCCTTGCCGTGCACGCTCTGCAGCTTGATCTCGCCGCCCAGCAGCAACGCGAGTTCGCGGCTGATGGCCAGGCCCAGGCCCGTGCCGCCGTACTTGCGCGAGGTGCCGGCGTCGGCCTGCTGAAAGGCCTCGAAGATCAGGCGCTGCTTGTCCGGCGGCACGCCGATGCCGGTGTCCTCCACCGAGAAGGCCACCACCTGGTGGGCCTGGCTGAGCACCGGGTGGTCGGCCGACCAGCCGCCGGTGGCCAGGCCGACCCGGACCTCCACGTGGCCCTGCGAGGTGAACTTCATCGCGTTGGACAGCAGGTTCTTCAGGATCTGCTGCAGGCGCTTGGGGTCGCTGTCCATGGAGCGCGGCAGGTCTTCCGCGAAGCGCACGTGCAGCGGCAGGCTCTTGGCCTCGGCGACGTGGCGGAAGTTGCGGTCGATGCTGTCGCGCAGCCAGTAGAAGGCGATCTCTTCCACGTCGACGGTGACCGTGCCCGATTCGATCTTGGACAGGTCCAGGATGTCGTTGATCAGGTTGAGCAGGTCGCTGCCGGACGAGTTTATGTTGCGCGAGAACTCGATCTGGCGGCCGTTCAGGTTGCCCGGCGCGTTCTCGGCCAACTGCTGCGACAGGATCAGGATCGAGTTGAGCGGCGTGCGCAGCTCGTGCGACATGTTGGCCAGGAACTCCGACTTGTACTTGGAGGTCAGCGCCAGCTCGGACGCCTTCTCCTCCAGCGCGCGGCGGGCCTGTTCCACCTCGGTGTTCTTGCGCTCGACTTCCTCGTTCTGCTGCGCCAGCAGGCGGGCCTTGGTGCCCAACTCCTCGTTGGTCTGCTGCAGCTCGATCTGGCGCGCCTGCAGTTCGGCGGTGAGCTGCTGCGACTGCGTCAGCAGGCCCTCGGTGCGCATGGTCGCCTCGATGGTGTTGAACACCGCGCCGATGCCCAGCGCCAGCTGGTCCAGGAAGTTCAGGTTCACCGCGGTGAACGGATGCAGCGAGGCCAGTTCGATCACCGCCTTGGTCTGGTTCTCGAACAGCACCGGCAGCACCACCACGCTCAGCTGGCGCGCCTCGCCCAGGCTGGAGCTGATGGTGACGAAGTCGGCCGGCACGTCCGTCATCAGGATGCGCCGGTTCTCCAGCGCGCACTGGCCGACCAGGCCTTCGCCCAGCCTGAGCGTGGGCGACAGCGCCACGTTGCCGGACTGCGCGTAGGTGGACAGCAGCACGAGCTGGCGGTCCTGCGAGCCGTCGATCTCGCTGCTGTGGTAGATGCTGCCCTGGTGCGCGTTCACCAGCGGCGCCAGCTCGGACAGCAGCATCTTGCCCACGGTGGACAGCTCGCGCTGGCCCTGCAGCATGCCGGTGAATCGGGCCAGGTTGGTCTTGAGCCAGTCCTGCTCGCGGTTGCTCTCGGTGGTCTCGCGCAGGTTCGAGATCATCGTGTTGATGTTGTCCTT
>JAEWBU010000007.1 GCA_023390985.1 Pseudomonadota bacterium | reverse complement strand
CCTACAAGGACGTGCCCGGCACGACCATCTTCGACGCCGACCAGAGCCGCAAGGGCTACTGGCTCAACCAGTTCTGCATGTCGCTCATGAAGGCCGAGAACCGCGAGAAGTTCAAGGCCGACGAGCGCGGCTACCTGGACCAGTGGGCGATGACGGAAGAGCAGAAGCAGGCCGTGCTGGCGCGCGACCTCAATCGCTGCATCGCGCTGGGCGGCAACATCTACTTCCTGGCCAAGATCGGCGCCACCGACGGCAAGAGCTTCCAGCAGATGGCCGGCTCCATGACCGGCATGAGCGAGGAGGAGTACCGCAACATGATGATCGGCGGCGGCCGTCCCGCGAGCTGGACGCCGCCCAAGGAGCAGAAGTAAATGGCCCGCATCACCGCATCCGTCTACACCTCGCACGTGCCGGCCATCGGCGCGGCCATGGACCTGGGCAAGACCACCGAGCCGTACTGGCAGAAGGTCTTCGGCGGCTACGAGTTCTCGCGCCAGTGGATGAAGGAGAACACGCCCGACGTGGTGTTCCTGGTCTTCAACGACCATGCCACCGCCTTCAGCCTGGACATGATCCCGACCTTCGCCATCGGCACGGCCGCCGACTACCCCGTGGCCGATGAAGGCTGGGGTCCGCGGCCCGTGCCCGGGGTCGAGGGCCATCCCGAGTTGGCCGCGCACATCGCGCAATCGGTCATCCAGCAGGACTTCGACCTCACGCTGGTCAACAGGATGGACGTGGACCACGGCCTGACCGTGCCGCTGTCGCTGATGTTCGGCCAGACCGACAAGTGGCCGGTCAAGGTGATCCCGTTCGCGGTCAACGTGGTGCAGTACCCGGTGCCCAGCGGCATGCGCTGCTTCCGCCTGGGGCAGGCGATCCGCAAGGCGGTCGAAAGCTACGACGAGGACCTGAACGTGCAGATCTGGGGCACGGGCGGCATGAGCCACCAGCTGCAGGGTCCGCGCGCCGGCCTGATCAACAAGGAGTGGGACAACAGGTTCCTGGACCGCCTGCTGGCCGACCCCGAGGGCCTGGCTTCGATGCCGCACATCGACTACGTGCGCGAGGCGGGCAGCGAAGGCATCGAGCTGGTGATGTGGCTGATCGCGCGCGGCGCGATGGCCGATGTCGCCGGAGGGGCGAAGCCGAACCTGAAGCACCGCTTCTATCACGTGCCTGCGTCGAACACGGCCGTCGGCCACATGATCCTGGAGAACGGCTGAGGCGGTGCGGCCGGCGCGGCGCGGGTCAGAACCTGTGATCGATGCCGGCCTGCTTCATGATCGCGTTGGCCGTGTGCCGCGAAGCACAGTTCGTGGAGACGGTCACCGAGATCCTGCCGTCGGTCCAGCGCTGGTGCGATCCGCTCTGGCGCACAAGAAAAAAGCCGTGCTGCTTGAGCACGGCTTTGACTTCCTCGTAGTACCCGTTCATGCGGCCTGGAACTCTCCTGGCCAGGCCGTCACGGTTCTTGGGCGATGCGGCCCGCGCAGAAGGTCTTCCATCAGCAGGTCGACGCAGCCGTCGATCTCGCTGTGGAGTTTACCGACGCCGACGGTGTCCGGCATTTCCACCACCAGGCCGCGCAGGTCACGGCTCGTGACGACGAAGACGCCGGCCTCCTTGTCGTGAAGGACCTGCAGCCTGATCAGCAGCGGCACGCCGAAGCGTGCTGCGAGCTTCCATCCGGGAAATCCGACGCGGTACATGGGGCCATGGTAGCGAACTGAGCCGCATTGCCAATCGGCGCCATCCTACGGCCTTACGAGCCTGCGATCAGCGCACCAGCAGCACCGGGATCTGCGCCCCCTGCAGCACCCGGTTCGCCACGCTGCCCATCACCGCCCGCCCGATCGCCCCGTACCCGTGCGTGCCCATCACGATCATGTGGGCCTTGCTCTTGTCCGCCGCCGCCAGGATCTGCGCGGCGGGCTCGCCCACCTTCCAGTCGCAGCGCCACGCCACGCCCTTGCGCTCGAGCAGCTTGCGGATCGGCGCCAGCACCGCCTCCGCTTCGTCGCGCTGGTAGTCGTTCACCGCCGCCGCTCCCACCATGGTGCGCACGCGCGGCGGCATGGTGGGCTGCACGTTGAGGACCAGCACCTCGTCGCCTTCGCCCGCCAGGGTCTCGTGGTTGATCAGGAAGGCCAGGGCCTTCTTGGTGAACTTGCTGCCGTCGGCGGCCAGGACGATTCGCATTTCTTCTCCTTCTCTTCTTTCCGTTGATGATCCGTTTCAGCGCAGCACGAGCACCGGCAGGTCGCCGCGCGTGAGCACGTGCTGGGTCTCGCTGCCCAGCAGCACGCGCTGCAGCCCGCGGCGGCCGTGCGAGGCCATGACGATCAGGCCGCAGCCGTGCTTGTGCGCGGTGGCCAGGATGGTCTCGGCCACGTGGTCCGACTGCATGACCGTCGCGCGGGCGGTCACGCCCGCCTTCTCGGCGCGGGCGGCCTCCTCGTTGACGAGGGCGCGGCCCTGGTCGGCCCACTGGCGCTCCACCCGCATCAGCTCCTCCGCCTCCATCGGGACCCCGCCCTCGAAGTACGAGGTCGGGTAGCGCGGCACCACGTGCAGGATGAACAGCTCGGCCGCGAGCGACGCGGCCAGCTGGGTGGCGGTGTCCACCGCCTTGCGCGACAGCTCGGAGCCGTCGGTCGCCACCAGGATGCAGTCGTACATGGTTCTCCTCCTGTGATGCGTGCAGCGTAGGCGGGCCGCCCCGGGCGCGCCTTGACGCAGATCAAAGGGCGTGATGCGGCCGGCCCCTACGCTTGCGGCCATGGCTTCGCTCTCCCTCCCGCTGCCGCCCGCCGCGTCCCTGCCCGCGTGGGCAGCGCTTGACGACCGCGCCGGCTGGGAGGAGTTCAGCCGTCCGCTCGCGGGCCGTGAAGGCTGGTGGGAGTCCTACCTCGCGATCGACGGCATGTACTGCGCCGGCTGCACGCTCACCATCGAGCAGGCGATGGGCGCCGTCGCGGGCGTGGCATCGGTGCAGGTCAACGGCGGCACGGCGACCGCCCGCGTCGTCTGGACGCCGGATCGCTGTCGTCCGTCCGACTGGCTGGGCGCGCTGGAACTCGCCGGCTACCGCGGCCTGCCCGCGGCCGACCAGCTGTCGGCCGAACCGCGCCGCCAGGCGCAGCGCCGCCTGCTCTGGCGCTGGCTGGTGGCGGGCTTCTGCATGATGCAGGTGATGATGTACGCGTGGCCCGCGTACATCGCCGAGCCCGGCGACATCACGCCCGACATCCAGGCGCTGCTGCGCTGGGCCTCGTGGATGCTCACGCTGCCGGTGCTGCTGTTCAGCTGCGCTCCCTTCTTCGCTTCCGCGCTGCGCGACCTGCGCCATGGCCGCATCGGCATGGACGTGCCGGTGGCGCTCGGCATCGCGGTCGCCTTCGCGGCGAGCACGGTGGCGACCGTCGATCCCACAGGGCCGCTGGGTGCCGACGTCTGGTACGACTCGGTGGTGATGTTCGTGTTCTTCCTGCTGTCCGGGCGGCTGCTCGAGCAGCGTCTGCGCGACCGCACCGCCGGCGCTCTCGAAGCGCTGGTGCGGCGGGTGCCGGCGACCGTGGAACGTCGCCGCGCCGACGGCACCTACGAGCGCGTCGCCGTGCGCCGCCTTCGCCCCGGCGACGTCATGCGCGTGCTGCCGGGCGAAGCGTTCGCGGCCGACGGCACGGTGCTCGAAGGCGAGGGCCGCGTCGACGAAGCGCTGCTCACCGGCGAATCCGAGCCGCTCGCGCGCCGCGTCGGCGACGCCGTCATCGCCGGCAGCCACAACCTTTCGTCGCCTCTGGTGGTGCGGGTCGAACGCGTGGGCGACGACACGCGCTTCGCCGGCATCGTGGCGCTGATGGAGCGCGCCTCCGTCGACAAGCCGCGCCTGGCCCGACTGGCCGACCGCGTCGCGGGTCCGTTCCTGCTGGGCGTGGTGCTGGCCGCCGGCGCTGCCGCAGCGGGTTGGTGGAGCGCCGGTCCGGGCCACGCCATCGGCATCGCGGTCGCGGTGTTGATCGTCACCTGTCCCTGCGCGCTGTCGCTGGCCACGCCCGCGGCGACGCTGGCGGCAGCGGGTGCATTGGCGCGGCGCGGCATCCTGGTGCGCCGGCTCGATGCCTTGGAAGCCGCCGCCGACCTGGACACCGCCGTGTTCGACAAGACCGGCACGCTCACCAGCGACCGGATGGCGATCACGGCCGTGCGCACGCGCGACGGCCTGGACGC
>JAEWBU010000407.1 GCA_023390985.1 Pseudomonadota bacterium | reverse complement strand
GTGCTGTCGCCGGCCGATGCGCCGCGCACCAGCAGCAGGCGGCGGCCGTCGAACACCTTGGCGCGGCCGAGCGGATTGGCGTACGTGCCGAAGTCCAGCGCGCGCACCAGCGCGACGAGCTCGCGCGCGGGGCGGCTGAAGTCGAGCGTGGCCAGCGCCGCGGGCCGCTTGTGCCGGCCGAAGTACTGGCGCTCGCCCGACTGCGGCTGCAGCGCGAGTTCGCCCTGCGCGAGGTCCTGCGCGATCTGCGTGAAGGTGGACAGGCCCGCCTCGTAGCACTTGGCGTTGAGGCTCAGCGCCGTTTCCTGTGGAGAGACCTCGAACGACGCCTGGCGGACGATGCGGCCCGCGTCGGCGCGCGCCGTCATCTCGTGCCACGTGATGCCGTGCACCGGCTCCTGCGCCATCAAGGCCCAGCAGGTCGCGTTCAGGCCCGCGTAGCGGGGCAGCAGCGCGTCGTGGAAGTTGATCGCCATGCGCCCCGCGCGATCGAGCACCGCCTGCGGCAGCATGCGCAGGTTGGCCACGCTGAAAAGGTAATCGAACCGCAGCCCGTCGAGGCCGGCGGCCCACTCGCCTTCCATGCGGATCGCGGGCAGGCCTTCGGCCGCCGCCCAGTCCAGGTTGGCCTGGCTGGCGGAAACCACCGCCACGATGCCGTGCCCTGCCCTGCGGAACGCGTCGGCGCACTGCACCAACAGGCTGCCATCTCCCACGAACACCGCGTTTGTCTTCAACATCCCTGTCCTGCCTTCTTACACGGTTGGTTATGAGCTGAAAATTCCAGGAGCGCCTGCCACGATGCGGTGACCCTCCTTGCAATTGGTAAGCGCCTGCCCGGCACTCTCGGCCGGCGGAGGCGCGAGGCGGTCCAGCTCGACGATGCGCACGCTGTCCACGCGACGGCACGCGACGCTCAGCACATGCGTCGGCGGAGCAGGCAGCCGGACCGCGAACAGTCCCGAAGGCCGCGCCGCGCCGCCCACGCGCACCTCGAGCCGGCCTTCGCCGGTGTCCTGCAGCGCGATGCGCGGATGCGTGCGCGACAGGCCCAGGCCCTGCGCCTTCCAGAAGGCTTCCAGCGCCGTCCAGCGAACGTAGAAATCCTCCAGCCCGATCGGCTCGCCCGGGTGGGGCAGGTCCATGTAGGGCTCGAGCAGGTCGACCTCGACGCCGTCGCGCACGGCCTCCACGTCGATGCCCACCGGCCCGCCCGGGCACAGCGCGAACGCGACGAGGTCGCGGGTGCGCGACAGGCTGAACGAGAGCGAGCCCGCCCGCGGATCGAGCAGCGTCGGCTCACCCTGCGCGCCCGTGCCGAAGCGCAACTCCTGCGCATCCGCGCCCAATGCGAGACCGATCGCGACGCGACGCATCGCCCGCGACACCACGAACGCGTGGCGGTCCGCCTCGAAGCGCAACCGCGCGGCGCGGTCGCGTTCGTCCTGCCCGAGGACCCCCGCGAGGCTCTCGCAGGCTTCCTTCCCGAGCGCTTGCGGACGCGCCGTCCAAACTTCCACGCCACCTGACTGCATGCACCTTTCCTGCGACGCACCCGTTGCGTCCTGTCACAGGGATGTTTGCATGGGCTCCCGCGCTTGTGGGGTTGTGCGAGTGGCCCGGACGGACTACCTGTTGCCGCCCCTACAGCGGCTCGGGACGCGCTCCTACAGGGCCTGTCCACCTTTGCCGGAAGATGGCAACGGCACAGCTAGAGGGAAGCGCGGCCATGCACAAGGATGAGAGACAAACCCGTGGAACGACGGCGCGGCCGAAGCTGCCGGTGGCCGTCCTGTCCTATCACCAGACCGGTCCGGTGCCGCCGCGCGGCACGCCGGTGCGCTCGCTCGTGCTGCCGCCCTGGCGGTTCGCGCTGCAGCTGAAGACGTTGCGCGCGCTCGGCTGGCGCGGGCTGTCGATGCGCGACCTGGAGCCGTACCTGAACGGTGAAGCCACCGGCAAGGTGTTCGGCATCACGCTGGACGACGGCTACCTGAACAATTACCAGCACGCGCTGCCCATCCTGCGCGAGCTCGGGTTCACCGCGACCGCGTTCATCGTGACCTCGCACGTCGGGGGCACCAACGCGTGGGACCACGGACAGGGCGCGCCCTCGGTCCCGCTGATGCAGGCCGACCACCTGCGCGACTGGATGTACGCGGGCATGGAGATCGGCGCGCACACGCGCACGCACGCCAACCTGTGCAAGTGCGACGACGCGACCGCGCGGCGGGAGATCTTCGGCAGCAAGCACGACCTGGAGTCGCTGCTGCAGACCGAGATCCGCAGCTTCTGCTATCCCTACGGCGAACATCGCGCCGACCACGCCGACATGGCGCGGCAGGCGGGCTTCGCGACCGCGACATCGATCGTGAGCTCACGTACCCGGCCGGGGGACGACCTGATGCGGCTGCCGCGCATCTCGGTCCACCTGCACGACCGCCTGCCCGCCTTCGTGGCACGCGTCACGACGGACTACGAGGACTGGCGGATGAGGCAGTGGAACACGCTGCCGACCTCGCGCGGCTACTACGCGCTGCACCCCGCGACCGCGGCGGGGCAGCCCGCTTCAGCCGGCTGAGCCGGCGAGCTCCGGCTGCCAGCGCAGGCGCTGCGCGCCCGTGTAGCAGACGAAGCGGCGATTGAGCGCGCGGCCCACCGTGCACAGGCCGAGCTGCTCGGCGATCTGGTGGCCCATCTGCGTGGTACCGCTGCGCGAGACCACGATGGACACGCCCATCTGC
>JAEWBU010000361.1 GCA_023390985.1 Pseudomonadota bacterium | reverse complement strand
CTCCACCACGTCGAGGATCGGCATGCCGTAGATCGGGCTGGCCGGGTCGGTCTTGGCGACCGGGTTCACCACGTCGTTGGCGCCGATGACGAGCGCGACGTCGGTATTGCGGAATTCCGGATTGATGTCGTCCATGTCGGCGATCAGGTCGTAGGGCACGCCGGCCTCGGCGAGCAGCACGTTCATGTGGCCCGGCATGCGGCCGGCCACCGGATGGATGGCGTACTTGACGGTGACGCCGTGCTCGATGAGCTTCTGCGCCAGTTCCTTGACCGCGTGCTGCGCGCGCGCCACCGCCAGTCCGTAGCCGGGCACGATCACCACCGTCTCCGCGTTGGACAGGACGAAGGCCGCATCGTCCGCACTGCCGCTCTTGACGCTGCGCTGCACCGCGCCGCCCGTCGCCGCCTGGCCCGCCTCGCCGCCGAAGCCGCCCAGGATCACGTTGAAGAACGAGCGGTTCATCGCCTTGCACATGTTGTAGCTCAGGATCGCGCCCGAACTGCCTACCAGCGAGCCGGCGATGATCAGCATGCTGTTGTTCAGCGAGAAGCCGATGCCCGCCGCCGCCCAGCCCGAATACGAGTTGAGCATCGACACCACCACCGGCATGTCGGCTCCGCCGATCGGAATGATGATCAGCACGCCCATCACGAACGACAGCGCCAGCATCGCGAAGAACGCGGCCCAGTTGCCGGTGAAGGTGAACACCAGGCCGAGCGCGATGGTCACCAGGCCCAGCACCAGGTTCAACATGTGCTGGCCGGCGAAGACCACCGGCGCGCCCTGGAACAGGCGGAACTTGTAGGTGCCCGACAGCTTGCCGAAGGCGATGACCGAACCACTGAAGGTGATCGCGCCGATGGCCGCGCCGAGGAACAGCTCCAGCCGGTTGCCGGTCGGGATCGGTTCGCCGCGCGGCAGGCCCTGCAGCAGCGCCGAAGGCTCCAGCACCGCGGCCACGGCGATGAACACGGCGGCCAGGCCGATCATGCTGTGGAAGAACGCCACCAGCTCCGGCATCTTGGTCATCTCGACCGTCTTGGCGCGGTAGGCGCCGTAGGCACCGCCGACGACCAGGCCGATCAGCACCCACACGAGGCCACGGCCCGCGCCGCCGGAGAGCTCGACGATCAGGG
This sequence comes from Pseudomonadota bacterium, assembly GCA_023390985.1. Taxonomy (GTDB): domain Bacteria; phylum Pseudomonadota; class Gammaproteobacteria; order Burkholderiales; family Burkholderiaceae_C; genus Ramlibacter. The sequence goes on along the minus strand of JAEWBU010000361.1, from coordinate 3,855 downwards.
CCGCGGTGGTGAGCACGGCGATGGCCATGCCCACCATACCGAACAGGTTGCCGCGGATCGAAGTGGTCGGATGCGACAGGCCCTTGAGCGCCTGGATGAAGCAGACCGAGGCCGCCAAATACAGCAGCGTGACGACGTTCATGCTCATTGCTGGGCCCCCACGCTTGTCACTTCGTGTACTGCGCTGCCCCCCGAGGGGGCCTTCGCTTGCTTGAAGCGGTTCTGCGCTGCGCTCATTTGCCGGCCTCCGCCTTTCGATCCTTCTTCCTGAACATCTCCAGCATCCGCCGCGTGACGAGGAAGCCGCCGAAGATGTTCACCGCCGCCAGCGCCACGGCCAGGATGCCCATCGCGCGACCGGCCCAGGTCTCGGTCTGCGCCGCGGCCAGCATGGCGCCGACCACCACGATCGCCGAGATCGCGTTGGTGACCGCCATCAGCGGCGTGTGCAGCGCCGGCGTGACGGTCCAGACGACGTGGTAGCCGACGTAGATCGCCAGCACGAAGATGATGAGGTTGGTGATGGTGTGGCTGACTTCCATGATCAGGTCTTCCTCTTCACTTCGCCGTCCCTGGCCATGAGGCAGGCCGCGACGATGTCGTCTTCCAGGTCGATGTTCAGCTGCCCTTCCTTGCCGACGATGAGCTTGAGGAAGTCCAGCACGTTGCGCGCGTAGAGCGAGGACGCGTCGGCCGCCACCAGCGCGGGCAGGTTGGTTTCGCCCACCAGCGTCACGCCGTGCTTGACCACCGTGCGGCCCGGCTCGGTCAGGGGGCAGTTGCCGCCCTGGGGCGCGGCCAGGTCGACGATCACCGAACCCGGCTTCATCGCCTTGACCATCTCCTCGGTGACCAGCACGGGCGCCGCGCGTCCCGGGATCAACGCGGTGGTGATCACCACGTCGGCTTGCGCCACGCGCTTGGCCACTTCGGCCTTCTGCCGGTCCAGCCAGCTCTGCGGCATCGGGCGGGCGTAGCCGCCCACGCCTTCGGCCGCTTCCTTTTCTTCCTGCGTTTCGTAGGGGACGTCGATGAACTTCGCGCCCAGCGATTCGACCTGCTCCTTCACCGAAGGCCGCACGTCGGAGGCCTCGATCACCGCGCCCAGCCGCTTGGCGGTGGCGATGGCCTGCAGTCCCGCCACGCCGACACCCAGGATCACCACGCGCGCGGCCTTCACCGTGCCGGCGGCCGTCATCAGCATCGGGAAGAAGCGCTGGTACTTGTCGGCCGCGATCATCACGGCCTTGTAGCCGGCGATGTTGGCCTGCGAGGACAGCACGTCCATGCTCTGCGCGCGCGTGGTGCGCGGCGCGGCTTCGAGCGCGAAGGCCGTGAGTCCGGCCTGGGCCAGGCGTTGCAGGCCGGCGGCGTCGAAGGGATTGAGCATGCCGACCAGGGCCGCGCCCGGCCGGAAGGCGGCCATCTCGGTTTCCCCCGGCGACCGCACCTTGAGCACCAGCTCGCAGCCGAGCGCGCCGGCCTGGTCGGTGATCTCGGCGCCGGCGGCGCGGTACGCGTCGTCGGTGGCGCTGGCCGCCAGTCCGGCGGCCGACGCAACGCGCACGGTGTGGCCCTGGGCGACAAGTTTCTTGGCCGTCTCGGGGGTGACGGCGACCCGGGTCTCACCCGCCGCTGTCTCGGCAGGCACGCCAATCTGCATGGCGGTCTCCTCGTTTCTTGTGAGGTTGTAAGAGTTACTTCAAGCTTACATGAACCGCGCGGCAAGACTGGAATCGAAACGTCCCGCCTCCATCTGCGCGCGGCAACAAAGCGCATCCGTCGTGCCTCTCTTCATCCTTTCCCTGCTCGTGCACGGCTTCATCGGCCTGCGCCTCCTGCCCTCCCTGCCCCTCGCGGGCGGCCTCGCGCTCGGCGCGTGGCTGCTGGTGTCGGCGCTCCTCGTGCCCATGGGCCTCCTGGCGCGCCGCTTCCTGCGGCCGCCGCGGTCCGACCAGCTCGCCACCGCGGGCCTGTTCGCGCTCGGCCTGTTCTCTTCGCTGTTCGTGCTGACGCTCGGCCGCGACGTGCTGCTGATCGCGGCCTTCCTCGCGGGGCTTCACGGCCCCACGCTGCCCGAGGCGTCGGCGCGCTGGGTGCCGCTGCTGGCACTCGGGCTGACGGCGGTGGGCCTGCTCAACACGAGGCGCACCGCGCGCGTCAAGAACGTCGACGTGCCGATCGCCGGGCTGCCGGCGGCGCTGCACGGCTTCACCATCGCGCAGATCAGCGACCTGCACGTGGGTCCCACCATCCGCGGCGAGTACATCCAGCGCATCGTCGATCGGGTGAACCAGCTCGACGCCGACGCGGTGGCGATCACCGGCGACATCGTCGACGGCCCGGTGCCCGAGCTCGGCCCGCACGTCGCCCCGCTCGCGGGCCTGCGCGCGCGGCACGGCAGCTTCTTCGTCACCGGCAACCACGAGTACTACGCGGGCGCGGGCCCGTGGGTGGCCGAGGTGAAGCGGCTGGGCATCCGCGTGCTGCTGAACGAACACGTGGTGATCCGGCGCGAGAAAGCCGCGCTGGTGCTGGCCGGCGTGCCCGACTACTCGGCGCACCGCTTCGATCCCACGCACCTGAGCGATCCGGCCGCGGCGCTGGCCGGCGCGCCCGCCGATGCGGCCGCGCGCATCCTGCTGGCCCATCAGCCGCGCAGCGCGACGGCGGCGGAAGCGGCCGGGTTCGACCTGCAGATTTCCGGCCATACGCACGGCGGCCAGTTCTTCCCCTGGATCTTCTTCGTGCGGTTCCAGCAGCCGTTCACGGCCGGGCTGCACCTGCTGGGCCGGCTCTGGGTCTACGTCAGCCGTGGAACAGGTTACTGGGGGCCGCCCAAGCGCGTCGCGGCGCCCTCCGAAATCACACGGTTGAGGTTGGTGAGCGCATAGGCTGGGCTGGGTCCGGGTCCTACAAGCACGCAAGGTGGTGTCCGACGAGGATGAGTTGGGCCGCCCCCGAAAACTGACCGGATGCCACGCCCAGCATTCCTCTCATCCCCCCTCACCGGCGCCCGCGCGAACGGTGTCTGCTACCTCGGCGCGGCGCGCGCACGCCGCAAGTTCGAGCTGTATTACCCCGACGGATTCCAGGACGAGACCTACCTGATCGCCGAGCGCGCGTACAAGGAGCGCGCCCACCTGGAATGGCAGGCCGAACTCGGTCCGGGCGAATTCCGCAAGCTGCTGGCGCGCGGCGAGTACCGCCAGATTGCCGATGCCGCCATCCGCATCGAGTCGCGCACCAACCTGCTGTTCTCGTTCGAGAAGATGGCCCTGCGCGACGCGCTCAGGACGCCCGCCGGCGCCCGGCTGTTCGCCCACGAGCTCTACGCCTTCCTCTACGGCCGCGGAGCGCCGCAGCGCAAGTTCGAGGACTGGGTTCAGGCCGTGGCCGACCTGCCGCAGCGGCAGGCGCGCGTGCTCACCTGGCCGGTGGTGACGGTGTTCGGCTTCATCGCCCGGCCGGACAAGCACCTGTTCCTCAAGCCCCGCGTCACGCGCCGCGCCGCGCGCGGCTACGGCTTCGACTTCGGCTACCAGCCGGAGCCCTCGTGGGGCGTGTACCACGGGCTGCTCACGTTCGGCGCCATCATCCGGCGCGATCTCGACCGGCGACCCGGCTTCAAGGCGCGCGACATGATCGACGTGCAATCGTTCATCTGGGTGCAGGGCTCGGACGAGTACGACGCCTGAGGGCGCTCAACCCCGCCTGCGGGCGCGCACGCAGGCGGCGGTTTCCTGCGCCAGCGGCAGCACGTTGAAGAGCAGCACCGCGCCGACGCCGCCCAGCAGCAAGGCGGGCGGAAGCGGCTGCGCTTTCCAGCGCAGACCGAAGTCCGCGGATCCGCTG
>JAEWBU010000395.1 GCA_023390985.1 Pseudomonadota bacterium | reverse complement strand
CCCGACTGCGGTTGGTTGGGCGTGGGCTCGGGGCCGGGGGGGGGGGACGTCGCCACCTTCGTGGCCGGCGTGTCCACGCGGCTGGCGAACACGATCTCGGTGCACCATTGCCACATGCCCGAGATGCGCTTCGCGTCGGACAACCATGCCCGCGTGATCTGGGCGATGGAGGACTACGTCGAGTGGACGGACGGCTCGACCGTCAAGGAAACGCCGGGCAGCCGCGGGTTCCGCGGCTACGGCCACTACGAGGAGGAATACCGGCTCGTCGACGGCCAATGGAAGATCGCCTTCCTGCGGCTGACGCGGCTGCGCATCGACTCGATCGCGCCGGAGCAGCCGCCGGCGCGGATGGGCCAGCGGCAGGCGACGCCGGAGTGGCTCTGAACTTCAGGCGAGCACGCCGCGGGAGATCAGCGCCTCGATCTCCTCGCGCTTGACGCCCCACCCTTCCAGCGCCGCGTGCGCATCCACGCCCGCGGGCACGCCGGCCTGCGGCTTGTCGCTCGGCGTGCGCGAGAAGCGCGGCGCCGGCGCGGGCTGCAGGTGGCCGTCGACCTCGATGAAGGTGCCGCGCGCCGCGTTGTGCGGATGCGCCGCCGCCTCGCGCAGGTCGAGCACCGGGGCGAAGCAGACCTCGGCCTGCTCCATCAGTGCGTTCCATTCGTCGCGCGTCTTCGTGCGGAACACGGCGGCCAGCTTCTCGCGCAGCACCGGCCAGTTGGCCGGATCGGCGCGGTCGGGAATCTGTTCTCGATCAAGCCCGGTCAGCCGCAGCAGCTCGGCATAGAACTTGGGTTCGGCCGAGCCGACCGAGATGTACTTGCCGTCCTTCGTCTCGTACACGCCGTAGTGCGGCGCCGCGCCGCCCAGGTTGCCGGTGCCACGGCCGCGCCACTTGCCGCCGGCCATGTAGCTGTAGAAGTAGTTCATCAGCGAGGCGGCACCGTCGACCATCGCCGCATCGATCACCTGCCCCTTGCCCGATCGCGAAGCTTCCAGCAGCGCGCAGACGATGCCGAACGCCAGGTACATGCCGCCGCCGCCGAAGTCACCGACGAGGTTCAGCGGAACGACCGGCGGACCGTCGGCGGACCCGATGGAATCGAGCACGCCGGCCAGCGCGATGTAGTTGATGTCGTGGCCCGGTGCCTGCGCCAGCGGTCCGTCCTGGCCCCAGCCCGTCATGCGGCCGTAGACCAGTCGCGGATTGAGCGCCAGGCACTCGTCGGGCCCGAGACCCAGGCGCTCCATCACGCCGGGCCGGAAGCCTTCGATCAGCGCGTCGGACTCGCCGACCAGCTTGCGCACGAAGGCCACGCCTTCGGCCGACTTGAGGTCGACCGCGATCGAGCGGCGGTTGCGGTCGGTGAACCAGAAGCGCTGCGGGAGGGCCCGCGGCGTCGGCTCCGGGCGATCGATGCGCAGCACCTGCGCGCCCATGTCGGCCAGCATCATGGCGGCGAACGGACCGGGCGCGAGCCCGGCCATCTCCACGACCCGCAGGCCGGCGAGCGGACCGGCGCCCATCAGTGCGTCCCCGTGGCGCCGGCCGGCAGCACGGGATCCATGCGCTCCGAGTCGCGGGTGCGCACGCTGCCCTCCACCACCTTCACGTGGGTGCCGGTGCCGTCCACGCAGTAGCTGCCGTCGGGCTGGGGATCGAGGTGGCCGCCCTGGGTGGTGAGCAGCAGGTCGAACAGGTCGACCCAGCGGCCGCCCTGCTGCTCCTGCCAGACGTAGCGCGTCACGCGGTAGGTGCGGCCGCGGGCGTCCTCCACGTCGAACTGGCGCTCGGCCAGGGTGCGGAAGTCGGCTTCGGAAGTCATGGCGGCGATCTTACTCGGCCCATCGTCCTTTGGTAAGACCTATAGACATTTAGGGCGATCCACGCGATGATCCCGGCCCCAAGGAGACCCCATGCAACGCCGCACCCTCATGGCCGGCGCCCTGCTCGCCCTGGCCGCGGCCGCTCCGGCCATCGCCCAGGACGGCTGGCCGCAGCGCCCCATCAAGTTCGTCGTGCCGGCCGCCGCCGGCGGCACCAACGACGTGCTCGGCCGCCACCTGCAGGAGCCGCTGACGAAGCTGCTCGGCCAGCCCATCGTGTTCGAGTACAAGCCCGGCGCGGGCGGCGCCATCGCCTCGCAGTACGTGGCCCAGCAGCCGGCCGACGGCTACACCTTCCTGCTGCACGGCAGCGGCCTGGTCACCGTGCCGCTGGTGCAGAAGAAGCCGAGCTACGACGCGATCAGGGACTTCGTGCCGGTCTCGATGATCGGCAGCTCGCCGATGGTGCTGATGACGCACCCCTCGATGCCCGCGACGCTGGGTGGCTTCGTGCAGAGCGCCAGGTCCAACCCCGGCTCGCTCGAGTGGGGCGCTTCCGCGCTGGGCGGCGTCGGCCAGCTGGCGATGGAAGCCTTCCACGAGGCCGCCGGCATCCGCAAGATGGTGATGGTGCCGTTCGGCGGCGCCGGGCCCTCGGCCCAGGCGCTGCTTGCCGGACAGACCAAGTACATGCTGTCCACGCCGTCGTCGGCCACCGCCGGCTTCGTGAAGGACGGCCGCATGCGCATCCTCGGCGTCTCCACCGCGCAGCGCAGCCCGCTGCTGCCCGACGTGCCCAGCATCTCCGAGGTGGTGCCGGGCTACGCCACGGAGACCTGGTTCGGCCTGGTCGCGCGCACCGGCACGCCGCAAGGGGTCGTCACGCGCATGGGCGAGGCCATCGCCAAGGTGCTGGCGCAGCCCGACATCCAGGACAAGTTCCGCGCGGTGTTCGTGGTGCCGCGCTCCGGCGCCAGGGAACTGGGCGACATCATCCGCACGGACCACGAGCTCTGGGGCAAGGTGGTCCGCGCGAACAACATCACGATGGACTGAAGCTCGCCTCCTCGCGGGCGGCGGCCGGTTCCGGCAACCGCCCCGCCATCACCTCGGCTGCCACGAACCCGAACGTCATCGCCGGGCCCAGCGTGATGCCGCCGCCCGGGTAGCCGCCGCCCATCACGCTCGAGTTGTCGTTGCCGGCCGCGAACAGGCCGGGGATCGCGCGCCCTTGCGCATCGAGCACGCGCGCGCGGCTGTCGGTGCGGGCGCCCGCGAAGGTGCCCAGGTCGCCCATCACCACCTTGACCGCGTAGAACGGGCCGCGCTGGATCGGCGCGACACAAGGGTTGGGCTGGTGCGTGCGGTCGCCGAGGAAGCGGTTGTAGGTGCGCCAGCCGCGGCGGAACTGGTTGTCTTTTCCTTCCACGGCGCCGACGTTGAACTCGGCCACCGTCGCTTCCAGGCCCGCCGCATCGATGCCCGCCTTCTTCGCCAGCCCGGCCAGCGTGTCACCCCGCAGCAGGTAACCGCTGCGCAGGTGCTGACCCAGCGGCAACGGGAACGGCTTGGCGAAGCCCAGGCCGTAGCGGCGCAGCGTGCGGTGGTCGGCGATCAGCCAGGCCGCGGTCTCCCCGCCGCCGGCGCAGTGGCGAAGCATCTGCACGCCCATGTCGTGGTAGGAGTCCGACTCATTGACGAAGCGCCGGCCCTGCCGGTTCACCGCGATCACGCCCGGCTTGTAGCGGTCGATGAGGTGCGGGAACACGCCCGTGCTGCCGTCGCGGTGCGGCACCAGCGACACCGGGATCCAGGCCGCGGCGTGGGGCAGGTCGCGCGCCACCTGGCCGCCCACCGATTCGGCCAGGCGCAGGCCGTCGCCGGTGTTGCCGGGCGGCGCGGGCGAATGGTGGCCGCGGCCGCCGGGTGCATGCGCGAAGAGTTCGCCGCGCCGCTGCAGGTCCTGCGGGAAACCGCCCGCGGCCAGCACCACGCCGCGGCGAGCGCGCACGCGCACCGCGCTCCCGTCGCGCCGACGAACCACCACGCCGACCACGCGGCGGTCCTCGACGATCAGCTCCTCGGCCGGGGATTCGAGCCACATCGGGATGCCGAGCGAGAAGGCCGCCTTGGCCAGCCGCGCCGCCAGCGCGTTGCCGTTGGTGAGCCGCATGGCGCGGCCATGCACGAGCATTTCGACGGCATGCGTCGCGAGGCGCTTCGCGACGTACATCGCCGAACGCAGCGACCGCGTGACGTTGAAGAAGTGCGAGATTTCCGCGCTGGAGTTGAACATCATCCCGACGAAGGTGATCTCGCGCAGCGGCGGTCGCAGTTGGCGGATGTGCTCGCCGAGCTCACGCCCATCCAGCGGCGCGGCCATGATCGAGCGGCCCGCCGTGCGGCCGCCGGGGCTCTCCGCGTGGTAGTCGGGGTACTCGGGCAGCGGGATCAGCTGCACGTCGGTCTGCTTCGTGAAGAACTCGACCATGCGCGGGCCGTGGGCCAGGAAGGCTTCCACGCGCTTGGTGTCATGCGAGGCGCCGCACTCGTGGCGCAGGTAGGTGCGCGCGGCCTCCAGCGAATCCGGCTCGGGCCTGAAGGTGGAGATCGGATTGTTCGGCACCCACAGCACGCCGCCGGAGCGTGCCGTGGTGCCGCCATAGAACGGCTCCTTCTCCAGCAGCAGCACCTGCAGGCCCATCTTGCGTGCCGCCACCGCGGCAGCCATGCCGCCCGCGCCCGTGCCGACCACGACGACGTCGGTGATCTCGTCGAAGTCCATCACGCCGCCTCGCCGTGCACCAGCAGCGTGGCGATGCCGCCCAGCAGCGCGCGGCCGTCGTCGCGCAGCGGCAGCCGCGCATCGGACGCGTACGAGGCCTGCATCGCGGCCTCGTCGGCGAAGCACAGCTCGGCGATGCCGTCCACCTGAGCCGCCGCGTAGTCCAGCGGCCGGCCCCGCGAGCCGTAGCGGCCGGTGACCAGGTGCTGCACGTAGCCGTCCACCTGCGGCAGGTGCCTGACCAGGTCGGCGTGGCGGCCGAACCAGTCGGCGCGGAAGGCTTCGCGCGTGGCCCCGGCGCGCCGCAGCAGCATCCAGCGCCGGAAACCCCCTTCGACCGCGCCGCGCACCGGTGCGACCGGCACGTTGGCGAAGGTGTGGAAGGCGAACAGCGGCTCGGCCGCCACGCGCACCGCGGCCATGAACTCGCTCCAGCCCGGCGAAGCCAGCGCCTGCGCGCGCGAGTCCTCGTCGGCGAACTCGCAGGCCAGTACGGCCTGGATCTCGCCCGCGCGCGGGACGATCTCCTGCTGCGCCTGGTCGGGCGTCACGGAATCGGTGGGAATGTGGCGCAGCACCCGCTGCACCTGCACCTGCCGCAGCGCGGGCAGCGCCGCGCGCGCGGCCAGGGCGGCGCGCAGCAGCGCGGGCGTCTCGGCACGTGCCAGGCAGACGATGTGGAAGTTCATCGGTCGAAGTCGGGAATGTTGGTCGATTGATTTTATGGTTTGACCATTCACGGCACAATGGCGCGATGAAAGCCATCCTCTGCCGCCGCTTCGGCCCGGTCGACCAGCTCGACTACGCGGACGTCACGCCGCGTCCGCTGCGCGATGACGAAGTTCGCGTGCGCGTGCACGCCGCCGGCGTGAACTTCCCCGATTCGCTCAAGGTCGAGGGTCAGCACCAGATCAAGCCCGAGCTGCCCTGGGTGCCGGGCAGCGAGACGGGCGGCGTCGTGGTGGAAGTCGGATCAGCCGTCTCGACACTCAAGCCCGGCGACCGCGTGATGGGCGTCTCCGATGCGCGCGGCGGCGGCTTCGCGCAGGAGATCGTGCTGGCGCAGGAACGCGCCTTCGCCCTGCCTCCATCGATGAGCTTCGAGGAAGCGGCGGCCACGCCCGTGGTCTACGGCACCACGCTCTACGCGCTCAAGCAACGCGGCCGCCTCGCGCCGGGCGAATGGGTGCTGGTGCTGGGCGCGGCCGGCGGCGTGGGCCTGGCGACGGTCCAGCTCGCCAAGGCGATGGGCGGCCACGTCATCGCCGCGGCCAGCACGCCGGAAAAGCGCGCGCTCTGCCTGGAACACGGCGCCGACCACGCCATCGACTACACGCAACCCGGCTGGCGCGAGCAGGTCAAGGGGCTGACCGCCGGCCGCGGCGTGGACCTGGCGTACGACCCGGTGGGCGGCGACGCCTTCGACGAGGCGGTGCGCTGCATGGCGTTCGACGGCCGCTACCTCGTGATCGGCTTCACCTCGGGCCGCATCCCCGAGATCAAGGTGAACTACCCGCTGGTGAAGGGTTTCGACATCCTGGGGGTGCGCTACGACGTGTGGCGCGACGGTGCCTGGCCGCAGGCCCGCGCCAACCTCGAGCAGGTGCTCGCGTACCATCGGCAGGGCCGCGTGCGGCCGCTCGTCTCGGCGACGTATCCGCTGGAGCGGGCCGTCGAGGCGATGCGCAGCATCACCGCCCGCCGGATCACGGGCAAGGTCGTGCTGGTCAACCAGGATTGATGAACGAAGTGACGAACGAGCAGGCAGGACGCTGGTATTTCGGCTGGAACATCGTCGCGGCGTCCGCCGCCCTGACCTTGCTGTCGGTGGGCATGCGGCTGGGCATAGGCCCGTTCTTCCTGCCGATCGCGCACGACCTCGGCTTCAGCCGCAGCCTGCTCGCCGGCATCGTCGCCGCCGGGATGATCTGCTATGGCCTCGCGATGCCGCTGGCCGGCCACCTGATCGCCCGCTGGGGCACGCGCACCGTCCTGCTGGCCAGCGTGGTGATCGTGGATGCCGCCACCTGGTGGACCATCTCCGCGACCGACGCCACCTCGTTCCTGCTGTCGTTCGGCGTGCTGCTGTCCGTCGGCCTGGCGTTCGCGAGCCCGGTGGCGTTCACGCCCATCATCAGCCACTGGTTCACGCGCCAGCGCGGCATGGCGCTGTTCTTCCTGTCCACCGGCTCGATGGCCGGCATGGCCATCATGACGCCGGTGCTGATGGCCGCGATCGAGGCGTTCGGCTGGCGGACCACGCTGGTCGGCTTCGCCGCCGCGCTCACGCTGATGGCGATCCCCGTCGCGCTGTTCATCATGCGCGACCAGGCGCCCGCCGGCACCGACCTCTCGCCCGCCGAAGCCGCCGCGATGGCGACGCGGGCCACCTCGGCGCCCGCGCAGCGCGTCCCCACGCTGCGTGAAGCGCTGCGCACCGCGCCGTTCTGGATGATCTTCGCGGGCCTGTTCGCCTGCGGCTTCAGCATGAACCTGCTGGGAACGCACGGCGTGCCCATGCTGATGGACCACGGCTTCGACTCGCATTCCAGCTCGCTGGGCATCGGCCTGATCGGCTTCGTCGCGATCTTCGGCACGCTGGTGCTGGGCCGCTGGTCCGACCGCCTGCCCCGCCGCAACATCCTCGCCGTGATCTACGCGGTGCGCGGCCTGGGATTCTTCGCCCTCGTGATCGTGGGCACGCACTGGGAGCTGTACGCCGCCGCCAGCATCGGCGGACTGGTCTGGGCCGGCAGCATCGCGCTGTCATCCGCGATCCTGGCCGACGTGTACGGCGTGCGGCTGGTCGGCGTGCTCTACGGCCTCGCCTACCTCGGCCACCAGGTCGGCGGGATGATCAGCGCCTGGCTCGGCGGATGGGGCTACGAGCGGTTCGGCACGCATTGGGTGGCGTTCGGTGCGTCGGGGGCACTGCTGCTCGCGGCGGCGGTGGTGGCGCTGCAATTGCCGACGCGCAAGCCGGTGCCGGTGGCGGCGTAGAACAACACGTTCCCTCTCCGCGAGCGGCAGTCCTGCCGGGCCAGGGCGGGGAGGGTCTTCTGCCTCCATGTCCCCCGCGCGCCTGAACGGCCATCCTGAGCGGGCATCGCGCCAGGGCGTCTAGGGCGGCCTTCGGAACAGCGCGCCGCGTGAGCCCTGATGGCCGCCCTAGGCGGCCTGAGCGCCATGGCCGCTTTTGCTCCGGCAATCGAGGCAGTATTCGATCTGACGCGGCGTAGGGACAGGGTGAGGGAGCCCTCCTGGCGGAAGTAAAGGAGGAGCCAGCGCCGTTCAGGCGCGCGGGGGACATGGAGCCAGGAGGGCTCCCTTGCCCTGGCCCGGCACGGGACGGGTTTCCGTCCAGGAAAGGGAAGCACTGGATCCCCGCCTCCGCGGAGATGACGACTAAGCGCGTTTCGTGCTCTTGCGAGCCGGCGCCTCGTCTTTCCCGCTCTCGCTCACCAGGTACTCGCTCACCTTTCGCAGGTGATCGGCCATCGCGTCCGCCGCAGCCTGCACGTCACGCTTGCGCATCAGGTCCAGCACGCTCTGGCGCATCGCCATCAGCTGCTTGTTGGGCCGCGGATCCACGCGGGCCAGCAGGTCGCGAACGACTTCCGACAGCGCATCGACCATCAGCACGATCAGCGGGTTGTGCGTGGCCTGCGCGATCAGCCGGTAGAACTCGATCACCGAGCGCGTGTTGCGTGAACCCTGGCCCACCTTGAACAGGTCGGTGTGCAGGTCGATGTCGTGCTGGATCGCGTCGAACTCCTCCTTCGTCGCCCGCTCGCAGGCCAGCCGCACGGCCACGCAGGTGATCTCCACCCGCGCCTCGGTCACGCTGTCGATCGACGCCTGCGCCAGCGTCACCATGTCCTGCATGGTCTGCGCCAGGCCACTGCTGCCGGCCTGGCGGATGTAGAAGCCGCCGTTGATGCCCTTGCGCGCCTCGACCACGCCAGCCACCTCCAGGCTGCGCAGAGCGTCCCGCGCGGCCGAGCGGCCGATGCCGTAGCCCCCGGCCAGTTCGCGCTCGCCGGGCAGGCGGTCGCCCGGCTTCAGTTCGCCGCTCATCAGCTGCTCGCGGATGCGGTCGCACACGGCTTCGAAGCCGCGGCGGGTGCGCACGGGCTGGAAGAGGGGGTCGTCGGCCATGGATATCCTTTTGATGCATTCCAGTATTGCACATTCATTGGTTGAACCATAAGATGGTTGACCATGGACCTTGCCCTGAGCCCCGAGCAGCGCGCCTTCCGCGACGAGGTGCGCGCCTTCATCCGCCAGCGGCTGCCCGCGGAAATCCGCGACCGCCTGCGCGCCGGCCATCCGCCGCGCAAGCAGGACACGGTGGCCTGGCAGCGCATCCTCAACGAACGCGGCTGGGCCGCGCCGCACTGGCCCAGGCGCTTCGGCGGCGCCGACCTGGGACCGATGGAACGCCTGATCCTGCTCGACGAGATCTACCGCGGGCCGGCGCCGCTGCCGCAGGTGTTCAACGTGGGCATGCTGGGGCCGGTGCTGCTGAAGTTCGGCACGCCCGCGCAGCAGGAGTTCTTCCTGCCCAAGCTGGCCAACCTCGACCTGTGGTTCTGCCAGGGCTTCTCCGAGCCGGGCTCGGGGTCCGACCTCGCCTCGCTGCGCACCGCCGCGCGGCGCGACGGCGACCACTACGTCGTCAACGGCCAGAAGATCTGGACCACCACGGCCCACCTGGCCGACTGGGTGTTCGCGCTGGTGCGCACCAACCCCGAAGGCCGCAAGCAGGAGGGCATCTCCTTCCTGCTGATCGACCTGCGCACGCCGGGCATCCGCATCCGCCCGATCCATTCGATCGACGGCGAGCACCACCTGAACGAGGTGTTCTTCGACGACGTGCGCGTGCCCGTCGCCAACCTGGTCGGCGAGGAGAACCGCGGCTGGGACTGCGCCAAGTTCCTGCTCGGCAACGAGCGCACCGGCATCGCCAACGTGGGCCTGTGCCGGGAGCGCCTGGACTACGCGCGCGAGCTCGCCTCGCGCCACACCCAGGCCGGCCGGCCGCTGCTCGACGACCCCAAGCTGCGCGCCGAGATCGCCACGCTGGAAGCGGAGACGCGCGCGCTGGAGATCACCAACTGGCGCTTCCTGCTCACCGACAGCGAGCAGAAGCGCCTGCCCGCCTTCGCCTCGGTGCTCAAGCTCAAGGGCGTGGAACTGCAGCAGGAGATCAACGCCCTGCTCGCCCGCATCGTGGGCCCCGGCGGACTGGAGCGCCGGCCGGAAGGCGACGTGGTGCACGGACCGGTCACGCCGCGCTACTTCTACTCGCGCGCCGCCTCGATCTATGGCGGCACGAGCGAAGTGCAGAAGGACATCCTGGCCAAGGCCATCGTCGGCTGAGCGGGGCACATCGAGATGAATTTCGAACTGAACGAAGAACAGTCCGCGCTCGCTGAGAGCCTGTCGCGCCTGCTGGCCGACCGCTATGGCTTCGAGAAGCGCCGTGCCCTCGTGGCCGCCGGCCGCAAGCACGATCCCGATACCTGGAAGCAACTCGCCGAACTGGGCCTCACGGCCCTGCCCCTGCCCGAGGCGTACGGCGGCTTCGGCGGCGGCACGCGCGACTTGCTGCCCGTGATGCAGGCCCTTGGCCGTTCGCTGGCACTCGAGCCCTTCCTCGCCAGCGCCGTGTTGGGATCGACGGCCGTGCGCCTTGCGGGTGACGACGAGATGCAATCGCGCGTGCTGCCGGACGCGGCGAGCGGCGAGGCCCTCCTGGCCTGGGCGCACGACGAGCCCGCCGGCCGCCACGCGCCGCTGTGGGTGGAGACGCGCGCCGAACGCAAGAACGGCCGCTGGGTGCTGGATGGGGCCAAGTCCACCGTGCTCGCGGCGGGACTCGCCAGCTCCATCGTGGTGAGCGCGCGCGTCAGCGGCCGGCCCGATGACACCGACGGCTGCGCGCTGTTCCTGCTCGATCCGCGCGTCGACGGCGTGACGCTGCGCGAGTTCACCCTGGTGGACGACAGCGCCGCCGGCGAGCTGCAGCTGAACGGCGCGGTCGCCGAGCCGCTGCACGACCCGTTCGATTCCGCCCGCGCGCGCACCGCCATCGCCGGCACCCTGGCCTTCGGCACCGCCGCCGCCTGCGCCGACATGGTGGGCGCCGCCCAGGCCGCGTTCGACCTGGCGATGGACTACCTGCGCACGCGCAAGCAGTTCGGTCGCTTCATCGGCGAGAACCAGGCGCTGCGCCACCGCGCGGCGGAAATGCTGGTGGCGCTGGAGATGGCCCGCAGCATGGCGATCGCCGCCGCGATCGCCGCCGACGACCCGCAGGGCGAGGACTCGGCGCTGGACGTGCACCGCGCCAAGCTGTCGGTGGCGCGCAATGCGCGCCTCGTCGCGCACGGCGCCATCCAGCTGCACGGCGGCATCGGCATGACCGAGGAATACGCCGTCGGCCATTCGCTGCGCCGCATCCACGTGCTGGACCAGCTGTTCGGCGACGCCGACGCGCATGCCGCGCGGCTCGCCGCCCTGGCCTGAGGAGACGAGTTCGATGACCACCCCCATGATCTACCTCGACGGCCGCGGCGTCGCTCGCGACGAAGTGCTGCGCGTGGCGCAGCAGGCCGCCGCCGGTTTCGAGCAGCTCGGCGTGCGCGAGGGCGACACCGTCGCCCTGCTGCTGCGCAACGACTTCGCCTTCTTCGAGGTGCAGCAGGCCGCCGCCGCGGTGGGCGCGTACGGCGTGCCGATCAACTGGCACGGCCGCACCGACGAAGTCACCTACGTCCTGGAAGACGCCAAGCCCAAGGTGCTGGTGGCGCACGCAGACCTGCTGGCGCCGATCCGCTCGCTGGTGCCGGCCGGCATCCAGGTGTTCGTGGTGCCCACGCCGCCGGAGATCCAGTCCCGCTACGGCATCTCCGGGGAACTCGCCCGACCCGCGAAGGGCGAGACGGTCTGGGGCGAGTGGGCGGCGCGCTTCGAGCCGCTGAAGGCGCCGCCGCGACGCGCCCGGGCGACCATGATCTACACCTCCGGCACCACCGGCCGGCCGAAGGGCGTGAAGCGCCAGCCCGCCACGCCCGAGGAATCCAAGGCCTACACCGAGCTGTTCGCGAGCGTGTACGGCCTCAAGCCCGGTGTCCGCGCGCTGGTGACGGGGCCGCTCTACCACGCGTCCCCGAATGCCTACGGCCGCCAGGCCCTGATGACGGCCGACGTGCTGGTGCTGCAGTCCAAGTTCGATCCCGAGGAGACGCTGCAGCTGATCGAGAAGCACCGCATCGAGAACGCGGTGATGGTGCCGACCATGTTCGTGCGCATCCTCAAGCTGCCGGCCGAGGTGCGCGCTCGCTACGACGTCAGCTCCATCAAATGGGTCACCCACACCGGCGCGCCCTGCCCGCGCGAGGTCAAGCAGGACCTGATGGCCTGGTGGGGTCCGGTGGTCTACGAAACCTACGGCGGCACCGAGGTCGGCACCGCCACGCTCGCCACGCCCGCGGACTGGCTCGACCATCCCGGCTGCGTCGGCACGCCCACGCCGGGCACGCGCATGGCGTTCTACGACGAGCAGGGCCGCAAGCTGCCCGAAGGCGAGATCGGCGAGATCTACGCGCGCGTTCCGGCCTACGCCGACTTCACCTACCTGAACCACGAGGAGAAGCGCCAGTCCGTGGAGCGCGACGGGATGATCAGCCTGGGCGACGTGGGCTACATGAAGGACGGCCGCCTGTACCTGTGCGACCGCCGTTCGGACATGGTGATCTCGGGCGGCACCAACATCTACCCGGCCGAGATCGAGATGGTGCTGACGCAGTGCCCGGGCGTGAAGGACTGCGCCGTCTTCGGCATCCCCGACGACGACTTCGGCGAATCGCTGGCCGCGGCGGTGGAGCCCATGCCCGGCGAGCAGCTCGACGCGAAGCGGATCCAGGCCTGGCTGGCCGAGCGGCTGGCCAAGTACAAGGTGCCCAGGCGCATCGACTTCCATGCCTCGCTTCCGCGCGAGGACAGCGGCAAGATCTTCAAGCGCCGCCTGCGCGACCCGTTCTGGCAGGCCGCCGGACGCAAGATCTGACGGAGGCGGCATGGCCAAGTGGCTGAACTCCCAGGACCACCTGCGCCTCCAGGTGCGGGACCGCGTCGCTCGCATCACGCTCGACCGCCCCGACCGGCGCAATGCCCTCTCGTGGGACCTGCTGACCGAGCTGCGCGGCGCGCTGCTGGAGGCCGACGACCTCACCTCGGTGAGCGTGATCGTGCTGGAAGGCGCCGGCCCGGACTTCTGCGCGGGCTACGACATGAAGTCGGCGTACGCACGTTATGCCGGCGAGGACGGCGCGCCCCTGCCCTACCGCAGCGGCAGCGGCTCCTTCGACGACGACGCCTGGAAGCTGGAGCGCTTCCAGGAACTGCTGCGCACCGCGTTCACCATCCACAAGCCGGTCATCGCGAAAGTGCACGGCCACTGTGTCGCCGGCGGCACCGACCTGGCCCTGTACTGCGACATGGTGCTCGCGGCGGACGACGCGCGCATCGGCTTCCCGGCCACGCGCGCGATGGGCTCGCCGCCCAACCACATGTGGATCTACAACGTGGGACCGCAGTGGGCCAAGCGCCTGCTGCTGACCGGCGACCTCGTGAGCGGCGCCGACGCGGCCCGCATCGGCCTGGTGGTCGCGAGCGCGCCCGCCGACCGGCTGGAGGACGAGGTGACGACGCTCGCGAATCGCCTCGCGACCCTGGACCCGGAGCTGCTGGCCACGCAGAAGCGCATCGTCAACCTCGCGCTGGAACTGGCCGGCGCGGGAACGCTCTCGCGCCTGGCGGCCGAGATGGATGCGCGCGCGCACCTGTCGCGCGCCAAGAAGGAGTTCGATGCCGACGTCGCCGCGCACGGCTTCAAGGCGGCCGTGCGCAAGCGCGACGAGCCTTTCGGCGACGGCGTCGCCCGACCCAGCTGGTAGACCCTCAACAAGGAGACAAGCATGCCCCACACCATCCTGCGCACCACGCGCCGCGCCCTGCTCGCCACGGCCGCGGTGCTCATCGCCGCCCCTGCCTTCGCGCAGCAGCCGGCGGCGTTCCCGAACAAGCCCATCAGGTTCGTGATCCCCACGCCGCCGGGCGGCAACCTGGACGCCCTGGCGCGCCTGGTGGGCGGCAAGCTGGCCGACGCCTGGGGCCAGCAGGTGATCGTCGAACCCAAGCCGGGCGCCAACACCATCCTGGCCACGAAGGCGGTGGCGCAGTCGCCGGCGGATGGCTACACGGTGCTGTTCACCATCAGCGGCTTCGTGCAGAACATCGCGCTGCGCCCCGAGCCGCCGTACAAGATGAACGATCTCGCGCCGGTCTCGCTGATCGCCTCGTTCCCGATCGCGCTCGCGGCGAATGCGGCCCTGCCCGCCAACGACCTGCCCGGCCTGGTCAAGCTCGCCAAGTCCGCCCCCGGCAAGTTCACGTTCGGCAGCTACGGCACGGGCTCGGGCGGCCACCTGATCGGCGCGGGCCTGAACAAGGCGGCCGGCATCGACATCAAGCATGCCGCGTACAAGGGCGAAGCCGCCTCTTTCCCCGACCTGGTGAGCGGCGACATCGGCCTGGCGTACGGCTCGGTCGGCTTCTACGCGAACCAGCTGACGGGCGGCAAGGTCAAGCTGCTCGCGGTGGCGAGCCCGCAGCGCTTGAAGAACTTCCCCAACGTGCCGACCTTCGCCGAGGCCGGGTACCCCGACATCAACCTGCCCGGCTGGGGCGCGATGTTCCTGCCGGCCGGCACGCCGCCCGCCATCGTGGACAAGTACGTGCAGGAGATCCGCAAGATCGTCCAGATGCCCGACGTGCAGGCCCGGATCTACTCCATGGGTTTCGAGCCGGTCGGCAACACCAACGCCGAGTTCGCCCAGGTGCTGCAAAGCGACATGCAGCGCTGGTCGAAGATCGCGCGCGAGAGCGACATCAAGCTCGACTGAGGACCGCATGGACAACCGCGTCACGCGCCTGCTGGGCACGCGCTATCCCATCGTCCAGGGCGGCATGCAGTGGGTCGGCCGCGCCGAGATGGCCGCCGCCGTGTCCAACGCGGGCGGGCTGGGCACGCTGGGTGCGCTCACCCAGCCGACGCCCGAGGACCTGGGCCGCGAGATCGACCGCTGCCGCGCCATGACCGACAAGCCCTTCGGCATCAACGTCACCATGCTGCCGACGGTGAATCCGCCGCCGTACGAGCGCATCTTCGGCGTGATCATCGACAAGGGCATCCGCATCGTGGAGACGGCGGGCAACGTGCCCGCCGAGGTGTTCGAGCGGCTGCGCAGCGCCGGCGTCACCATCCTGCACAAGTGCACCACGGTGCGGCACGCGATCGCGGCCGAGAAGCGCGGCGTGCACATCGTCAGCATCGACGGCTTCGAATGCGCCGGGCATCCGGGTGAGGAGGACGTGCCGGGACTGGTGCTGATCCCGGCAGCCGTCGCCGCGTTGAACGTGCCGGTGATCGCCTCAGGCGGCATCGCCGACGGCCGCGGCATGGCGGCCGCGCTGTCGCTGGGCGCCGAGGGCGTGAACATGGGGACGCGCTTCGTCGCCACGCGCGAGGCGCCGGTGCACGACAACATCAAGCAGGCGCTGCTGGCCGCGCGCGAGAACGACACGCGGCTGATCATGCGCACGCTGCGCAACAGCTCGCGCGTGCTGCTCAATCCCGTGTCGGCCGAAGTGCTGCAGCTGGAGCAGCGTGCCGGCGGCGCGAAGTTCGAGGAGCTGCGCCCGCTGGTCAACGGCCAGCGCGGCCGCGCGGCGCTGGAGAGCGGCGACACCACGAACGGCGTGATCTGGGCCGGCATGGTGGCCGGCCTGATCGCCGACGTCCCCACCTGCGCCGAACTGCTGGAGCGCATGGTGGCGGAATGCCGCGAGCGGCTGCAGCGCGCCGCGGCCCTCCTGCCGCAATGAGCCCGGAAGCCCCGGATCCCCGCCTCCGCGGGGATGACGAGGACTACGCGATCACCGCGCGGCCGTTCGCGAGCACCTGGACACCGCGCTCCTTCACGCTCGCGCGGAACGCGATCTCGTTTGCGCCCACACGCCAGCATTCCAGCACCAGCGTCTCGCCCGGATAGACCGGCGACGTCAGCCGCGCGCGGATCGACTTCAAGCGCGAGGCATCGTGTTCGCAATAGCGCGCCAGGATGCCGCGGCACGCATTGCCGTACGTCGCCAGGCCGTGGAGGATGGGCTTGTCGAAACCGGCCCTGGCCGCGACCGCCGGATCGATGTGCAGCGGATTGGTGTCACCGGACAACCGATACAGCACCGCCGCATCCGCTCGCGTGGGCAGTTCGATGCGCGCGTCGGGCTCGCTCTCCGGCACGGCCGGCGCGGGCGGTGCCGCTTCGTCGCCACCGCCGCTCTTCGAGAAGCCGCCGTCACCGCGCAGGAACAGCACCATCTCCACCGTGGCGATCAGGCGGCCGTCGGCCTCGTCGGCGAGCGTCTTCTCGACGTGCATCACCGCGCCCTTGCCTTCGCCCTTGTCGACGATGCGCGAGACGCGGCTGTCGCCGACCAGCGTGCCGGCCGCGGGCAGCGGCGAATGGATGGTGACGCCCTGCTCGCCGTGCACCAGCTTCAGGAAGTCGATGCCCAGCTCCTTGCGCTCGCGCATCCAGAAGCCCGGCGACGCCAGCACCGCCGCCATCGTGGGCACGGCGCTCAGTTCCTTCTCGTAGACGTAGCGCAGCTCATTGGCATCCAGCGGGTCGGCGCCGAAGCCGACGCCGAGCGCATAGAGGATGGTGTCGCGCGTCGTGTAGGCGTGGCGCACCGGTCCGGAACGCCAGGCCCTGGTCTTCTCGTAGTCGATCATGTGTGGGCTTTCAGTCCTTCGCAGGCCAGCGGAACTGCGCCGGCTCCTTGGCGGCGAAGCGGCGGATCGCCTCGCGGAAATACTCGCTGGAGCCGGCGATGGCTTGCGCCAACGCTTCCATCTCCAGCATGGAGTCGAGGTCGCCCTGCAGCGTGGCGGCCAGCGCGCGCTTGGACAGGCTGAACGCCGTGGGCGATCCGCCCGCCAGGCTTTGGGCCAGCCGCAGTGCGCGCGGCATCAGCTGGTCCGGTTCCAGCGCCTCGAGCGCCAGCCCCATGCGCACCGCCTCCTCGGCGCCGAACTCGCGCGCCGAGTAGATCAGCTCCTTCGCGCGCTGCAGGCCGACCGCGCGCGGCAGCGTGTACCAGGCGCCCACGTCCGGCACCAAGCCGATGCGGTGGAACACCATGGCCATGCGCGCGCGCCTGCTCACCAGCACCAGGTCGGCGTAGAGCGCCATGCTCAGGCCCGCGCCGAAGGCCACGCCGTCGATGGCGGCGATCAGCGGCTTGTCCAGCCCGTGCAGCGCGAGCGCGAGCTCGCGGTAGCGCGCCATCCCGGCGCGCCGCTGCTCGGGCGTGCGCGAGCCGGCCTCGCCCATGCCCTTGACGTCGCCGCCGGCGCAGAAGTCGCCACCCGCCCCGGTGAGCACGACCGCGCGCACCTCGGCGTCGGCGCGCAGTTCACGCAGCATCGCGGTCAACGTGTCGGTCGTCGACGCATCGATGGCGTTCTTGGCCTGCGGCCGGTTCAGCGTGACGACGGCGACGCCGCCTTCGCGCTTCAGCAGGACGCTGTCGCTGGAGTCCGCCATGTCACAGGCTGATGTGGAAGCCGCCGTTCACGCCCAGGTGCTGGCCGGTGATGTAGCTGGAGCCGTCCGACAGCAGGAAGCAGACGCTCTTAACCACCTCGGCCGGCGTGGACCAGCGGCCCAGCGGGATCTGCGCCAGCATGCCGTCGCGGAATTTCTCGCCGCGCACCACCTCGGTCATCGGCGTCTCGACCACGCCGAAGCAGATGCTGTTGGTGCGGATGTTGTAGCGGCCCCATTCGCGCGCGGCCGTCATCGTCATGCCCAGCATGCCGGCCTTGGCGGCGGCGTAGTTGATCTGGCCGATCGAGCCCTTGCGGCCCGCGTCGGAGGAGATGTTGACGATCGAGCCGCCGGTGGTGTCGCCGCCCTTGGCGCGCTCCACCATGTGCCTGCCCACGGCGCGCATCCAGTAGAACGAGCCGCTCAGGTGCACGTCGATGACGTCCTGCCATTGCTGGTCGCTCATCTTCTCGATCATGGCGGGGCGGATGATGCCGGCGTTGTTCACCAGGCCGTGCACCGCGCCGAACTTCGCGCAGGCATCGGCCACCGCGCGGTCGGCCACGGCGGGATCGGCGACGCTGCCTTGCACGGCCAGCACGCGGTCCCTCGGCAGCGACTGCGCGGTGGCGGCCAGCGTCTCGCCGTTCAGGTCCACGGCGACCACGTTGGCGCCCAGCCCGGCAGCCAGTTCCGCGATGCCCTTGCCGATGCCCTGGCCGGCGCCGGTGACGACGATGGTGCGCCCTTGCAGGCTGACGATGGGGTCCACGCTGATGCTCCTTTGCTTGCTCGATTGGTTGAACCAATGATATCCTACACGCAGACTTTGGCCGGAGCAATCGAATGACGATCAAACGCAAGGCCTGCATCGTGGGGGCCTACGAACACCCCACGCGCAAGGCTCCCGACAAGACCGTGGCGCAGCTGCATGCCGAGAGCGCGAAGGGCGCGCTGCAGGACGCGGGCCTGACGCTGCAGGACATCGACGGCTACTTCTGCGCCGGCGACGCGCCCGGCCTGGGCGCCAACAGCATGGCGGACTACCTGGGCCTCACGCGGCTGCGCCACGTGGACACCACCGACACCGGCGGCTCGGCCTACCTGATCCATGTGTCGCACGCCGCGCAGGCGATCGCCCTGGGCAAGTGCGACGTCGCGCTGATCACTCTCGCCGGCCGGCCGCGCAGCGCGGGCTCCAGCGGCGTGGCGCCGCGCCTGGTCACGCCCGACACGCCCGACGTGGCCTGGGAGATGCCCTACAACCCGGTGACGGTGAACATGTACGCGCTGGCCGCCGCGCGCCACATGCACGAGTTCGGCACCACGTCCGAGCAGCTGGCCTGGATCAAGGTGGCCGCCGCCGCCCACGCCCAGCACAACCCGAACGCGATGCTGCGCGAGGCGGTGACGGTGCAGCAGGTGCTGGAATCCCCCATGATCTCGGACCCGCTGCACAAGCTGGACTGCTGCGTGGTCAGCGACGGCGGCGGCGCGCTGATCGTGGCGCGGCCCGAGATCGCGAAGAAGCTCAAGCGCCCGGTCATCAACGTGCTCGGCGCCGGCGAGACGATCAAGGGCCAGCTCGGCGGCCAGGTGGACCTGACCTGGTCGGGCGCCGCGATCTCCGGCCCCGCCGCCTTCGAGGAAGCGGGCGTGCGCCCCTCCGACATCCAGTACGCCTCGATCTACGACAGCTTCACCATCACCGTGCTGATGCAGCTGGAGGACCTGGGCTTCTGCAGGAAGGGCGAAGGCGGCAGGTTCGTCGCCGACGGCAACCTGATCTCCGGCGTCGGCAAGCTGCCGTTCAACACCGACGGCGGGGGCCTGTGCAACAACCACCCCGCCAACCGCGGCGGCATCACCAAGGTGATCGAGGCGGTCCGCCAGCTGCGCGGCGAAGCCCACGCCAAGGTGCAGGTCCCGGACTGCGGGCTCGCCCTGGCGCAGGGCACCGGCGGCCTGCTCGGCTCGCGCCACGGCAGCGCCACCCTCATCATGGAAAGGCAATAAGCGATGAGCACGTCCACCAGCGAGCGCCTGCTCCCCGCGCCGCAGATCGATGCGGCCACCGAGTTCTTCTTCGCCAAGGCCCGCGAAGGGCTGCTGTCGATCAAGGTCTGCACCAGCTGCGGCAAGCCGCACTGGTACCCGCGCGCGCTCTGCCCGTTCTGCCTGGGCGAGACCGAATGGCGCGGCGCGTCCGGCCGCGGGACCCTCTACAGCGTGAGCGTCACCCGCCGCGCCGGTCCCGAGCCGTATGCGATCGCCTACGTCACGCTGGACGAAGGCGTGACGATGCTGACCAACATCGTCGACTGCGACCTCGACACGCTGCGCATCGGCGACCGGGTCGAGGTGACCTTCAAGCCGGCCGAGGGCGGCGCGGTGATCCCGATGTTCCGGCCGGCGACATGAGCGCGATGGAAGCGCTGGACTTCAGCGTCGAGGGCGGCGTCGCCTGGCTGCGCCTGGCGCGGCCGCAGATCCACAACCCGGTGGACGAGGCGCTGCGCGGCGACCTGCTCCAGGCGGTGCAGCGCATCCGCGACGATGCGTCGGTGCGCGCCGTGGTGCTGACCGGCGGCGCCGGCGTGTTCTGCGCCGGCGGCAACCTGCGCGTGCTGCAGGAGCAGTCGCAGGCCGGGCCGGCCTACTGGCAGCAGCGCATCCAGTCCGGGCTGCGGCTCACCGACGACCTGCTGAACCTGGGCCGCCCGCTGATCGCCGCCATCGACGGCCCGGCCATCGGCGCCGGCTTCGCGCTGGCCCTGTGCGCCGACATGATCGTCGCCAGCCCGCGCGCCCGCTTCGCGATGGCGCACCTGCGGCTCGGGCTGGTGCCGGACCTGGGCGCGCTCTATCTGCTGCCGCGCATCGTGGGATTGCAGCGCGCCAAGGAGCTGGTGTTCTCGGCGCGCGACGTCGGCGTGGAGGAAGCGCAGCGCCTGGGCATCGTGATGGAGGTCCACGCGAGCGAAGCGCTCGAAGCGCGCGCGGGGCGGATCGCGCAGAGCATGGCGCAGGCCGCGCCCACCGCGGTCGCGCTGGCCAAGGCCATGCTGAACACCTCGCTCGACGGCGATCGCCGCAGTTCCTTCGCGCTGGAAGCGGCCAGCCAGGCCGCGGCGTTCGCGGCGCCCGAGCCCGCGGCGCAGATCGAGGCGCTGCTGGCCAAGCGCAAGCCGGACTTCAACGGCCTGCCGGCGTATGAACCAACCCGCCGTCATTCCCGCGGAGGCGGGAATCCAGAGCGTCCGCCTTCAGCGCAGTCCGAGGAAAGCACTGGATCCCCGCCTTCGCGGGGATGACAGAGGGCGGGAGTTGCCGCCGTCGATGGACTAGCGCGGCCAGTGGCGGTCGAAGAAGGCCTGCGCCTTCTCGGCCGCGCGCTGCGCCCGTTGCGGGCCCGGCAGCTCCGCATCGGAAGTCACCGGCGTTTCGAGCTCGAGTTCGAGATCGGCCGGCAGGGCGTCCACCAGCCCGGGCAGGTCCAGTCCGCCGTCGCCCACGTACAGCCGGCCCGTCATCGCCTCGTCGAACAGCGACACACCGTTCGCGCGCTCGGCCGGCGCGTCGCAAAGCTGCGCGAGGCAGACCATCGCGGGATCGACCAGCGCCAGGTCCGTCGGATGCGCCCCCGAGCGCACGAGGTGCAACGCATCCACCAGCAGCCCGACGTTGCGCGCGCGGCTGTCGGCGATGACGCGCTGTGCATCGGCGATCGTCTTGAGCGAGCTCATGGGCATGAACTCCAGCGCGATGCGCAGGCCCGCATCGGCGGCCGCGCGCGCATAGCCGTGCAGCAGCGAAGCGGCGCGATCGAGGTCGGGCTCGAAGCAGCCC
>JAEWBU010000232.1 GCA_023390985.1 Pseudomonadota bacterium | reverse complement strand
CCCACCTGGACGCCACCGTGGTGCTGTCGCGCGACATCGCCGCGCTGGGCATCTACCCCGCCGTGGACCCGCTGGACTCCACCAGCCGCCAGGTCGACCCGAACGTCGTGGGCGAGGACCACTACTCCACGACCCGCGCGGTGCAGTCCACCCTGCAGCGCTACAAGGAACTGCGCGACATCATCGCGATCCTGGGCATGGACGAACTGGCGCCGGAAGACAAGCTGGCCGTGGCCCGCGCCCGCAAGATCCAGCGTTTCCTGTCGCAGCCGTTCCACGTGGCCGAAGTGTTCACCGGTTCGCCCGGCAAGTACGTGCCGCTGTCCGAGACCATCCGCGGCTTCAAGATGATCGTGGCCGGCGAGTGCGACCACCTGCCCGAGCAGGCGTTCTACATGGTCGGCACCATCGACGAGGCCTTCGAGAAGGCCAAGAAGCTGGCCGCCTAAGCCATGGTCGATACCACGCACACCATCCACGTCGACGTGGTGAGCGCCGAGGAGTCGATCTTCTCCGGTGAGGCGAGCTTCGTCGCGCTGCCGGGCGAAGCCGGCGAGCTCGGCATCTACCCGCGCCACACGCCGCTCATCACGCGCGTGCGGCCCGGCTCGGTGCGCATCGAGAAGGCCGACGGCGGCGAGGAGTTCGTGTTCGTGGCCGGCGGCATCCTCGAGGTGCAGCCCAACCGCGTCACCGTGCTGTCCGACACCGCCATCCGCGGCAAGGACCTGGACGAAGAGAAGGCCAACGAGGCCCGCCGCGCCGCCGAAGAGGCCCTCAAGAACGCCCACAGCGAGATCGATATCGCCAAGGCCCAGTCGGAACTTGCCGTGATGGCGGCCCAGATCGCCGCTCTGCGCAAGTACCGCCAGAAGAAATAAGAACGCGCTAAAAACCCGCGCTCTCGAGCCCCGCCTTGTGCGGGGCTTTTTTCTTTGCGCCGCAAATCGTCCATTTCCCGCCACGCCAAGGGATGTAACGGATAGCCGCGAATGGGCCTCCCTGCCATGGTGGGAGGACCTGGAGGAGGAACCCATGCGCATCCGCATCCTGCCCTGCCTGCTGCTCGCAGCCGCTCCCGCCCTGGGCCTGGCCCAGGACATCGTCGTCGGCCAGTCGGCGCCCCTCACCGGCGCCAACGCGGAACTCGGAAACGACATCCGCAATGGCGCGCTGGCCTACTTCAACAAGGTCAACCAGGCCGGCGGCCTGCCCCAGGGCAAGCTCAAGCTCGTGACGCTGGACGACGCCAACCAGACCCAGCGCTCCGGTGAGAACACCAGGAAGCTGGTGACCGAGGAGAACGTCGTCGCGCTGTTCGGCTACGCCTCGTCGACCCTGAGCATCCCGGCGATGCCGACCGTCGCGGAGCACAAGGTGCCTTTCTTCGCCCCCTTCACCGGCGCCGACACGATCCGCAAGCAGAACGACTTCGTCTACACGGTGCGCGCCACCTATGCCGACGAGATCGACAAGATCATCAACTTCTGGGGCAACCTCGGGTCCACGCGCGTGGCCGTGCTGCACTACGACGACACGGTGGGCAAGCAGAACTTCGAGACGGTGGCCGCCGTGCTCAAGAAGTTCCAGAAGGAGCCGGTGTCGCTTTCGATCAAGCGCAACGCGGACATCACGGACGCCGACTTCAAGGCGGTGCTGTCCGCCGATCCGCAGGTGCTGGTGGTGACCACCCTCTACGCGCCGGCGGCGCAGATGATCAAGCGCCTGAAGGCGGCCAACCGCGCCACCATGATCACGAGCCTGTCGTTCGCCGGCGCCAGCCAGCTGGCCAAGGCGCTGGGCGAGCAGGCCACCGGTGTCTCGGTGTCGATCACCGTGCCCACGGCGCGCGCGCAATCGGTGGCGGTGGTGCGCGAGTGCACCGAGGCGTGGACCGGCGCCGGCCACAAGGAAGCCATGTCGGTCACCGCGCTGGAATCGTGCATCGCGGCCAAGGTGCTGGTGGAAGGCATGCGCCGCGTTCCGAAGGACCTCACGCGCGCCACGCTGCACCGCTCGCTGTCAGCCCTGGGCCGGTTCGACGCCGGCGGCTACGTGGTCGACTTCAAGCCCAACTTCCGCCACGGCGGCAGCTACGTCGGCATGGCGCTGCTGCGGCCCAACGGCGAAGTGCGCGAATAGGAAGGGTCAGCCGAGCACCGGCTCGTCCGGCAGCTCGTTGCGATCGGGCGACCCAGGCGCCCGCGGGAAGTGCTCCACCAGCAGCGCCGAGACTTCCTCCAGCGCCTGCGTGAGACCGTCCTCGAAGCGTCCCTGGCGGAACGAATCCTGCATGTGCTCCACGATCGCCTGCCAGGTGCCGGGATCGACCTTCTGCGCGAGCCCGCGGTCGGCCACGATCTCGATCGCGTGTTCGGCCAGCAGCAGGTAGATCAGCACGCCGTTGTTCTGCTCGGTGTCCCACACCCGGAGCTTGCCGAACATGGCGATGGCCCGCTCGCGCGCCTTGGCCTCGCGCCACAGGTAGCTCAGGGGCAGTCCCGCTTCGACATAGATGCGCACCTCGCCGCTGTGGCGCTTCTCGCTCGCCGCCACGAGGCGCGTAAGCTGCTCCACCAGCGCGGGCGGGATCGCGCGGCGCGTGTCGGCTTCGTCGATCCAGCGGTGCCGCAGGATCCGCATCAGTCTGCGCAGCATCACCAGTCTCCCGAGGCGCCACCGCCGCCGAAATCGCCGCCACCGCCGGAGCTGAAGCCACCGCCTCCGCCGCCGCCCCAACCTCCGCCGCCTCCGCCGCCCCAGCCACCGGGACCGATGTAGGGCCCGCCGCCCCAATGGCCTCCGCGCGATCGGCGAGTCGGCCCGCCGACGCCGAGCCCGCCCGACACCAGCGAGACAATCAGTGCGATCACGCCGGCGATCACCGCGATGGCCAGGCTGGACGTGAACAGCATCGCCAGCACGCCCGTGCCGCCGCCGGTGAGCAGCGCGCCGACCTTGCCGCCGAACATGCCGCGCAGCACGCCACCCACGATGGGCACGGCGAAGAACAGGAAGATCGCGAGGTCGAACCAGTTGAAGCCGGCGACGCCCGACGGTGCGCGTTGGCGTTGCTCCGGATCGCGCAGGCCTTCCCCCTCGATGCGGGCGATCAGCCGGTCGGTGGCGGCCTGCAGCCCGCCCGCGAAATCGTTCTGCCGGAAGCGCGGCGTCACCACCTCCTCGATGATCTGCCGCGCCGCCAAGTCGGGGATCGCTCCCTCGAGCGTCTTGGCGACTTCGATGCGCACGCGCCGGTCATCCTTGGCGACGATCACCACCACGCCGTCGCCCACGTCACGCCGCCCGATCTTCCAGGCATTGGCCACGCGGTTGGCGTAGCTGAAGATGTCCTCGGGCTGGGTGGTGGGCACGATCAGGATCGCGATCTGCGTGCCCTTGCGCTGTTCGAACGCGGCCAGCTTCTGCTCCAGGCCCTGCCGCTGGATGTCGTCGAGCGTGCGGGTCTGGTCGATCACTCGCGCGGTGAGCTCCGGCACCGGCAGCACGCCCTGCGCCCAGGCGGCGCCGAGCCAGAGCAGGGCGGTGAGGAGGAAGGCGAGGAGCCGCTTCACGCGGGTCAGCCCGGCCGCGCCTGCGTCAGCGGGTGGGCGTGCCGCTCGCGGGCGTGCTGGGGGCCGCGGCCGGCGCGGAAGCGGGCCGGCCGAAGTCCACCTGCGGCGGCGTGGAGATCTGCGCCTCGTTCTGCACGCTGAAGGTGGGCTTGGGGTCGTAGTTGAAGACCATCGCCGTCAGGTTGGTCGGGAAGCTGCGCGCGAGCACGTTGTACTCCTGCACCGACTGGATGTAGCGGTTGCGCGCGACGGTGATGCGGTTCTCCGTGCCTTCGAGCTGCACCCGCAGGTCGCGGAAGCCCTGGTTGGCCTTGAGGTCGGGGTAGCGTTCGCTGACCACCAGCAGCCGGCTGAGCGCGCTGGAGAGTTCCCCCTGCGCCTGCTGGAAGCGCTGGAAGGCCTGCGGGTCGTTCAGCGTCTCGGGCGTCACCTGCACCGAGGTGGCCTTGGCGCGCGCCTCGACCACGCGGGTGAGCGTCTCCTGCTCGAAGTTGGCTTCGCCCTTGACGGTGGCGACCAGGTTGGGCACCAGGTCGGCGCGGCGCTGGTACTGGTTGAGCACTTCGCTCCAGGCCGACTTGGTCTGTTCGTCCAGGCGCTGGAAGTCGTTGTAGCCGCAGCCGGTGAGTGCGAGG
>JAEWBU010000220.1 GCA_023390985.1 Pseudomonadota bacterium | reverse complement strand
CTCTCGACCTGGGCGGCCGGCTGCGCCAGCCTGCCGGCCAACGTGCAACGCACGCCGTCGAGGGCCTTCGACGCACCGGAGCAGACCGCCCTGGGCCGCCTGGCCCAGGCCCGCCGCGCCCAGGCCGGCGCGAGAAGCGACTCGGGCTTCACCTTGCTGGACAGCGTGGATGCCGCGTTCACCAGCCGGCTGGCGCTGATCGACCGCGCCCAGCGCAGCCTCGACCTGCAGTACTACGCGATCCATGCGGATGCCAGCACCGCCGTGCTGCTGGAGCGCATGCGCGCCGCCGCGCGCCGCGGCGTGCGGGTGCGCATCCTGCTGGACGACTTCAACAGCGTGGGCGAGGACGCGCAGGTGCTGCGCCTGGCGTTCGAACCCGGCATCGAGCTGCGCCTGTTCAATCCGGTGCCCGGCCCGCGCGGCTCGCTCGTCACCCGGGTGCTCGGCTCGCTGCACGACGTCGAAGGCATGCAGAAGCGCATGCACAACAAGCTGTTCATCGCCGACAACGCCTGGGGCATCACCGGCGGCCGCAACCTCGGCGACGCCTACTTCGGCGACGACGACAAGAGCAACTTCGTCGACCTGGACGTGCTGGCCGGCGGGCGCATCGTGCGCAGCATGTCGGCCAGCTTCGACCGCTACTGGAACGACGAGCTGGCCTATCCGGTGCAGTCGCTGCTCAAGCCCGAGGACCTGGAGCGCCTGCGCAAGGACGCACCGAAGGCGGCCGACCCGGCGCGAGAGCCCGCCTCCGCGCAGCGCGCGTCGCTCACGCCGGCCAGCACGGTCCTGCCCAACGTCACCGCCACCGATGTGATCTCCGCCGAGCGTCCGCCCATGGACCTGCAGCGCGTGCCGCTCACCTGGGCGCCTTCGCTGCTGCTGGCGGACAAGCCCGGCAAGATCGGCCCGGGCGACGAGGAGGCCAACGCCGGCGAAACGGTGGTCGACGGCCTGCTGCAGCTGATGCGGCAGGCGCGGCGCGAGCTGCTGATCGTGTCGCCCTACTTCGTGCCGGGCGAATCCATGATGAAGGAGTTCGCCGAGCTGCGGCGCCGCGGCATCGCCGTCCGGGTGCTGACCAACTCGCTGGCATCCAACGACGCACCGGCCGCGCACGCCGGCTATCGGCGCTACCGGCGCGAGCTGCTCGCCATGGGCGTCGAGCTGCACGAGATGCGAGCCGACCCGGCCTCGGCCGGGCTGGAGAACTCAGGTTCCGCCCGCAGGAGCGGCGGCAGCGGCGTCAGCCTGGGCAGCACGGCCGGCGGCTCCAAGAGCGGCAGCTCGCGCGCCAGCCTGCATTCCAAGGCCGTGATCATCGACCGCCAACTCTCGGTGATCGGCTCGATGAACCTGGACCTGCGCTCGCAGCGCAAGAACAGCGAGGTCGCGCTCGTCATCCGCGGTCCGGCGCTGGCGGAGGCGTGCGCCAAGCTGATCGAAACCAGCTTCGCGCGCGGCGCCTACCGGGTGCAGCT
The DNA here is from genome assembly GCA_023390985.1 of Pseudomonadota bacterium. Lineage (GTDB taxonomy): Bacteria > Pseudomonadota > Gammaproteobacteria > Burkholderiales > Burkholderiaceae_C > Ramlibacter. The sequence goes on along the minus strand of JAEWBU010000220.1, from coordinate 3,695 downwards.
GGCGGAAGGCGGCGACCTGCTCTGGCGCGCGCCGCCCGGGGCGCCCTTCAAGGACGCCACCAGCGAACCCGAGGCACCGCTCAAGCTGCGCGCCCTGGTGAACCTGCTCGCTCCGATCGCGCCCGACGAGATGCTTTGACCGCCGCGCCGCTACATGCGGCGCACCATCTCCGAATACTTCTTCCAGAACGCGGCGTCCTGCGTGCTCGCGAAGTTGATCCGCATCAGCGTGCCCGGCTTGCGCTCGGCGTGGAACAGCGCGCCGGGCGCGAGCAGGTAGCCCTCGTCCAGCATCCGCTGCGCCAGCGCGTCGGTGTCCACGCCGGTGTCGACCCAGCCGAACAGGCCGGCCGGCTCGGCGGCGAAGCGGCAGCCCGCGTTGATCGCCAGCTTCACGCTGCGGCTGCGCGCCGCGTCCAGTCGGGTCCGGATGCGCTCGGCGTGGCGGCGCAGCTGGCCCTGCTCGATGCACAGCGCCAGCGCCCGCTCCAGCAGCGCGGGCGTGGTGAGCGTGGAGAGCAGCTTGGTGTCCAGCAGCCGCTCGATGAGCGAGGGATGCGCCGCCAGGAAACCCACGCGCCAGTTGGGCGCCAGGATCTTGGCGAAGCCGCTCACGTGAATCGTGCGCTGCAGGCCGTCCAGCGCGCACAGGCGCGTCGCGTGCTCGGGACCGATGTGGCTGTAGGTGTCGTCCTCGACGATGTGGAAGTCGTATCTGCTCGCCATCTGCAGCACACGGTGCGCCGAGCCGGGCGACAGGCAGTAGCCGGTCGGGTTGTGCAGCACGCTCACGCTGACGTACAGCTTGGGCCGGTGCGCCTCGCAGTAGCGGGCCATCACGTCCAGGTCGGGGCCATCGGCGCGCCGCGGCACCGGCAGCAGGCGCATGCCCAGCGCGGTGAGCCGCGCGAACTCCACCGCCCAGCCGGGCTCCTCCACCATCACCGGATCGCCGGGGCGCAGCAGCGTGCGGCTGACCATGTCGAGCGCGTGGGTCGCGCCCACGGTGGTGATGATCTGGTCGGGCGCGGCCGGCACGTTCAGCGTGGCCAGCTTCTTCGACAGCGCCTGCCGCAGCGACGAATCGCCCATCGGCTCGCCGTACTGCAGCGAAAACGCCTGCAGCGCGCGCGTGCCGGTCACCTTGCGCACCGCCGCCGGCATGAAGGTCGATTCCAGCCACTCGGGCGGGAACACGCCCATGCCCGGCTGCGGCTTGGGGCTGACCTTGTGGAACATGCCGCGGATGAGTGTCCCGGCGTCGATCGGCGCGTTGGGCCGGGTCGCGAAACCGGTGGCCGTGGCCCAGGCGCCGGGACTGCCCGACGACTCGCGGCCGTTGCGCGGCGGCGCCGGCTCCGAAGCTTCCTGCCGCTGCGCCAGCTCGCGCACGAAGAAGCCGCGGTTCTTGCGCGCCTCCACCAGGCCCTGCGCCAGCAGCTGGTCGTAGGCGGCCACGACGGTGGACGGGCTCACGCCCTGCTGCTGCGCGCACTGGCGCACGGAAGGCAGCCGCGCCCCGGGCGCCAGCAGCCGGTCGCGGATCCGCTGCGCGAAGCGGCCGGACAGCTGCTCGGTCAGCGACTGCGAGGAGGATTTCATCAACATGGGCGCGTCCCTGTATTGGCCGGCGAACCAGTACAGATGTCCATCTGATCCGACCATCTGTATTGGTGGTGTACTGGCGACGGAGCTTACAGTGGCCCGCATGCCACTGCCAAGCCCCGTCGTCGTCATTCCCGCGAAGGCGGGAATCCAGTGCGTCCGCCTTTGTCCCGCATCAGGAAAGCTCTGGATCCCCGCCTTCGCGGGGATGACGAAAGTTGCGTGGACGACGGGGGTGGGGGTGCGATGAGCGCCGCCGAACTCACCGCCCTGCTGGCGTTCTGCACCGCCATGAGCTTCTCGCCCGGCCCCAACACCACGCTGTCGACCGCCATGGCCGCCAACCACGGACTGCGCCGCACGCTGCGCTTCTGCCTGGCCGTGCCCACCGGCTGGACGCTGCTGATGCTGGCCTGCGGCCTGGGCGTGGGCGCGCTGGTGACCGGCCTGCCGGTGCTGCGCAGCGCCATCCAGTGGGGCGGCGCCGGCTATCTCGTGTGGCTGGCGTGGAAGCTGTCCGGCTCCGGCCGCCTGGGCGAGGCGGATGCGGACCGGCTGAACGTCGGTTTCGCGCAAGGCGTCGGCCTGCAGTTCGTCAACATCAAGGCCTGGCTGCTCGCCCTCACGCTCAGCGCGGGCTGGGTGGTCAATGCCGGCGGGCAACCCGCCCCCAATCCGGGCCAGCGGCTGGCCATCATCTGCCTCGTGATGATGGGATTCGCCTTCACCAGCAACTTCGCCTACGCGCTGGCCGGCTCGCTGCTGCGCGGCTGGCTCGCGCAGGGCGGCCGCCTGCTCTGGTTCAACCGCTTCCTCGCGCTGGTGCTGCTCGCCACCGCCGTCTGGATGGTGCGCGCATGACGCCGCAGGACAGGCGCGGCCTCTGGCTCGGCTTCATCGGCGTGGCGATCTTCGCGCTCACGCTGCCGATGACGCGTCTGGCTGTAGGCACACCCGAGGCGCCGCAGATGTCCGGCGTGTTCATCGCGCTCGGCCGCGCCGTCGTCGCGGCGGCGCTGTCGGCGGTGTTCCTGGTCGCCACCCGCGCGCCGCTGCCCGATCGCCGCGACTGGCCCGCGCTGGTGATCACCTCCGCCGGCGTGGTGTTCGGCTTCCCGCTCTTCACCTCGGTCGCCATGCGCTACGTGCAGGCGGTGCACGCCAGCGTGATCGTCGGCGTGCTGCCGCTGGCCACCGCCGCCGTCGGCGCCTGGCTGCACCGGCAGCGGCCCAGCGCCGGCTTCTGGAGCTGCGCCGCCCTCGGCAGCGCGCTGGTGGTCGGCTTCGCCCTGATGAAGGGCGGCGGCATGACGCTGCACGCGGCCGACGTCCTGCTGCTCGCCGCGATGGCCTGCGCCGCCGTCGGCTACGCGTGGGGCGCGCGCCTGTCGCAGCACCTGCGCGCCGAACACGTGATCTGCTGGGCGCTGGTGATCGCGCTGCCCATCACGCTGCCGGCCGCCTGGATCACGCGCCCCGCCGCGCCGGTGGCGACGTCCGCCTGGTGGGCCTTCGGCTACGTGGCGGTGTTCTCGATGTGGCTGGGCTTCTTCGCCTGGTACCGTGGCCTGGCCCTCGGCGGCACGGTGCGCGTGAGCCAGGTGCAGCTGGTCCAGCCTTTCCTCAGCATGGTGTTCGCGGTCCCGCTGCTCGGCGAGACGCTGGACGCCACCACCCTCGCTTTCGCGCTCGCCGTGATCGCCACCGTGTTCATCGGCAAGCGGATGCCGGTGCGCACCCAGATTTCCCAGGAGACCGCCGCATGAAACCCAACGACCTGCCCCGCCCGTGGACCCTGGCGCGCCGCGCCGCTCGCATGAACCCGTCCGTGATCCGCGAGATCCTCAAGGTCACCGAGCGCCCCGGCATCATCAGCTTCGCCGGCGGCCTGCCCTCGCCGACCACCTTCCCGGTCACCGAGTTCGCCGCCGCCTGCCAGCAGGTGCTGCGCGAGGACGGCCCCGCCGCGCTGCAGTACGCGGCCAGCGAAGGCTTCGCCCCGCTGCGCGAGAAGGTCGCCGCCTCGCTGCCCTGGAAGGTCGATCCCGCGCAGGTGCTGATCACCACCGGCTCGCAGCAGGGCCTGGACC
>JAEWBU010000137.1 GCA_023390985.1 Pseudomonadota bacterium | reverse complement strand
CCGAAGAACTCCAGGCAGACCGTGCGCGTGTGCGCCGGCATGCGGTGCACCACCCAGCGCGCGCTGGTGATCAGGCCGTCGCAGCCTTCCTTCTGGATACCGGGCAGGCCGGAGAGGAACTTGTCGGTGACGTCCTTGCCGAGGCCCTCCTTGCGGAAGGCGGCGCCGGGGATCGCCAGCGTCTCGCGGCGGCGCTCGGTGCGGCCGTCCGGCGCGAAGTACTTCAGCTCGAAGGTCGCGACCGGCGCATCGTGGATCTTGCCCAGGTTGTGGTCCAGGCGCGTCACTTCGAGCCACTCGGCCTGCGGCGTGACCATGCGCCAGGACACCAGGTTGTCCAGCGCCGTGCCCCACAGCACGGCCTTCTTGCCGCCCGCGTTCATGGCGATGTTGCCGCCGATGCAGGACGCCTCGGCCGAAGTGGGATCGACCGCGAACACGAAGCCCGCGCGCTCGGCGGCGTCGGACACGCGCTGCGTGACCACGCCGGCCTCGGTCCAGACCGTGGGCACCGGCTGCTCGTGGCCCGGGATGGCGACGAGGTCCACCTCGGTCATGGCCTCGAGCTTCTCGGTGTTGATGACCACGCTCTTCCACGTCAGCGGAATCGCGCCGCCGGTGTAGCCGGTGCCGCCGCCGCGCGGGATGATGGTCAGGCCCAGCTCGATGCAGGCCTTGACCAGGCCGGCCATCTCGGCCTCGGTGTCGGGCGTGAGCACCACGAACGGGTACTCCACGCGCCAGTCGGTGGCGTCGGTGACGTGCGAAACGCGCGAGAGGCCGTCGAACTTGATGTTGTCGCGCGCCGTGTGCCTGCGCAGCACGCGCTGCGCCTGGCGCCGCAGGTCGGACGTCTCGCGGAAGGAGACGTCGAAGGCCTGCACGGCCTGTCGCGCGGCGACCAGCAGCTCGCCCACCAGGGCATCGCGCGTCGGGTCGTCGCCGGGCGTGCGGCGCTTCTCGATCTCGGCCAGCCGGTGGTTCAGGGCCTCGACCAGCTGGCCGCGGCGCTTCGGGTTGTCCAGCAGGTCGTCCTGCAGGTAAGGATTGCGCTGCACCACCCAGATGTCGCCCAGCACCTCGTAGAGCATGCGGGCGGAGCGGCCGGTGTGGCGCTCGTCACGCAGCCGGGAGAGCACCTCCCAGGCCCGCGGCCCGAGCAGGCGGATGACGATCTCGCGGTCGGAGAACGAGGTGTAGTTGTACGGGATTTCGCGAAGGCGGGGCGCTTCGTCGGAAGCCGCCGCCAGAAGCTGGTCGAGCGTGGTCGGTGCGTTCATCGTGGGCGGGGTTCAGCCGAACGATCGCGAAGGCAGGCGGCTGACGGGGGATGTTACCGCAGTGCAACATGACCTCGCTCCCCGAAGGCCCGGAGCCGCCGCCCCGCTCATGGGAAACCCCGTTGATGCACGGCCGTCAGCCCGATTTAATGACCTGTCACAAATCGACTGTAGAGTCACGCACCTTTCGTGACCGATCTCATCCAGGAGTTTTCATGAAGCTGAAGTTCGCTGCGGTGGCGCTCGCCGCCGCCTTCACCCTGCCCGCGTCGGCGCAGACCGAGATCCAGTGGTGGCACTCGATGGGCGGCGCCCTCGGCGAATGGGTCAACGACCTCGCCAAGGACTTCAACGCCAGCCAGAAGGACTACAGGATCGTCCCGACCTTCAAGGGCAGCTACGACGAGTCCATGACGGCCGCCATCGCCGCCTTCCGCTCCGGCAACGCGCCGCACATCCTGCAGGTGTTCGAAGTGGGCACCGCCACCATGATGGCCGCCAAGGGCGCCGTCGTGCCGGTGGGCAAGCTGATGGGCGACGCCGGCCTGAAGTTCGACCAGAACGCCTACGTGCCGGCCGTCTCGGGCTACTACACCGCCCCCAACGGGCAGATGCTGAGCTTCCCGTTCAACAGCTCCACGCCGGTCTTCCACTACAACAAGGACGCGTTCAAGGCCGCCGGCCTGGACCCCGAGAAGCCGCCGACCACCTGGCCGGAAGTGGCGCTGGCCGCCGCCAAGCTCAAGGCCTCCGGCCACAAGTGCCCATTCACCACCAGCTGGATCAGCTGGACCCAGCTGGAGAGCTTCTCCGCCTGGCACAACGTGCTGTACGCGACCAAGAACAACGGCTTCGGCGGCACCGACGCCCGCCTGGCGTTCAACAGCCCGCTGCACGTTCGCCACATCGAGAACCTGGCCAACATGGCCAAGAGCGGCCTGTTCGTCTACAAGGGCCGCAACAACGCCGCCGACGCCACCTTCGTGTCGGGCGAATGCGCGATGGCCACCGCCTCCTCCGCGCTGGCCGGCAGCGTCAAGCGCAACAGCAAGTTCGCCTACGGCATCGGCACCCTGCCCTATTACCCGGACGTGAACGGCGCGCCGCAGAACACCGTGATCGGCGGCGCCAGCCTGTGGGTGATGTCCGGCAAGAAGGCTGAGGAATACAAGGGCGTGGCCCACTTCTTCCAGTACCTGTCGAACGCCGAAGTGGCGGCCAAGAGCCACCAGCGCACCGGCTACCTGCCGGTCACCAAGGCCTCGTTCGACCTCACCGACAAGTCCGGCTTCTACAAGCAGAACCCCGGCTACGACGTCTCGGTGAACCAGATGATCCGCAAGACCACCGACAAGTCGCGCGGCGTGCGCCTGGGCAACTTCGTCCAGATCCGCACCATCATCGACGAGGA
>JAEWBU010000040.1 GCA_023390985.1 Pseudomonadota bacterium | reverse complement strand
CGCGCGACTACGGGCTGGACGAGGCCATCGCCGACGCGGTGGACGAGCTCTGGCAGGGCAACGCCGCGGGCGACATCCTCGTGTTCCTGCCCGGCGAGCGCGAGATCCGCGAAGCCGCCGACCACCTGCGCAAGCACCTGTCGCACAGCCCGCTGACGCGCGGCGCCGACGTGCTGCCGCTGTTCTCGCGCCTGTCGCAGGCGGAGCAGGACCGCGTGTTCGAGTCGCATTCGGGCCGGCGCATCGTGCTGGCCACGAACGTGGCCGAGACTTCGCTCACCGTACCGGGCATCCGCTACGTGATCGACGCGGGCACGGCGCGGGTCAAGCGCTACAGCTTCCGCAGCAAGGTGGAACAGCTGCTGGTCGAGCCGGTCAGCCAGGCCGCGGCCAACCAGCGCGCCGGCCGTTGCGGCCGCGTGGCCAACGGCATCTGCATCCGGCTGTACGACGAGGCGGACTTCAACTCGCGGCCGCGCTTCTCGGACCCCGAGATCCTGCGCTCCTCGCTGGCCGGCGTGATCCTGCGCATGAAGGCGCTGCACCTGGGCAGCGTGGAGGACTTCCCCTTCATCGAGGCGCCGCAGCGCCGCGCCATCGCCGACGGCTACCAGCTGCTCAACGAGCTGGGCGCGGTGGACGACGCCAACGAGCTCACGCCGGTCGGCCGCGAGCTCGCGCGCCTGCCGCTCGACCCGCGCGTCGCCCGCATGATCCTGGAAGGCCGCGAGCGCGGCGCGCTGGCCGAGGTGCTGGTGATCGCGTCGGCGCTCTCGGTGCAGGACGTGCGCGACCGGCCGCTGGAGCTGCAGGCCCAGGCCGACCAGCAGCACGCCAAGTTCGATGACGAGAAGAGCGAGTTCTCCGGCTACCTGCGCCTGTGGGAATGGCTGGACACCGCGCGCGGCGGCCACGGCACCGACCATCGCCTCTCGAACCGGCAGTACGAATCGCTGCTGCGCCAGAACTTCGTCAACGTGCGCCGCGTGCGGGAATGGAGGGACATCCATTCGCAGCTGAACACCGTGGTGTCCGAGCACAAGTGGCGCATGAACACGCAAGCCGCCGGCTACGAGGCGCTGCACAAGTCCATGCTGGCCGGCCTGCTGGGCAACATCGGCTGGAAGATGGAGGACGAGGACGTCTACCTCGGCGCGCGCGGCATCAAGTTCCATCGCCATCCCGGCGCGCACCTGAAGAAGCGTCCGGGCCGCTGGATCGTGGCGGCCGAACTGGTCGAGACCACGCGCCTCTTCGGGCGCGGCATCGCCAACATCGAGCCGGAATGGGTGGAGGAGGTGGCCGGCCACCTGCTGAAAAAGCAGCTGCTCGATCCGCACTGGGAGAAGAAGAACGCCGAGGTGATGGCGCTGGAGCGCGCCACGCTCTATGGCCTGGTGATCTACAGCGGCCGCCGCGTGCCGTTCGCGCGCGTGGACCAGCAGGGCGCGCGCGAGATCTTCATCCGCGAAGGACTGGTGGCGGGCCAGTGGGACACGCGCCTGCCGTTCCTGGCCGCCAACCTCAAGATGGTCCGCCAGGTCGAGGAGCTGGAACACAAGTCGCGCCGGCAGGACGTGCTGGTCGACGAGGAGCTGATCTACGCCTTCTACGACCAGCAGATCCCGGCCGACGTCTACAACGGCCACACCTTCGAGGGCTGGTACCGGCAGGAGAGCCGCGCGAATCCGAACCTGCTGAAGCTGACGCGCGACGAGCTGATGCGGCACGAGGCAGCGGGCATCACCACCGATGCCTTCCCGAAGACGCTGCGCCTGGGCGGCGTCGACTGCGCCGCGACCTACCTCCACGAACCCGGCGACCCGCGCGACGGCCTGACCGTCACGGTGCCGCTGTTCGTGCTGAACCAGGTCAGCGACGACCGCGCCGAGTGGTTGGTCCCCGGCATGCTCAAGGACAAGATCCAGGCGCTGCTCAAGAGCCTGCCGCAGAAGCCGCGTTCGCGCTTCGTGCCGCTGCCCGAATCAGCGGCGCGCATGGCGGGTGAGCTCACCACCACCGAGCGCTGGGCGGTGGGTTCGCTGGTGGAAGTGCTGCTGAAGATGGTGCGGGAGCAGACCTCGCTGGACGTCAAGCGCACCGACTTCAAGCTGGACATGGTGCCGGCCCACCTGTTCATGAACTTCCGCGTGGTGGACGAGCACGGGCGGCAGCTGGGCACCGGACGCAACCTCGGGGCGCTGAAGGCTGAACTGGGCGCCAAGGCGCGCGGCGCGTTCCAGGCGTTGGCGGGGTTGAAGGTCGCGCCGGCACCCACGCCGTCTCCCGCTCCATCCCCCGCCGGCGCAAGAGGGAGAGGGAAGGGCGAGGCAAGTCCGCTTCCGCAAGCCGGTGAGGGAGCGAGATACACCACCTGGTCCTTCGGCGAGCTCCCCGAGCTCATGGAGGTGCGCAAGGGCAGCACCAGCCTCATCGGCTTCCCCGCGCTGGTCGACCAGACGGACGCCGTGGCCATCGAGGTCTTCGACGAACCCGAAGTCGCCGCCGCCAAGCACCGCATCGGCCTGCGCCGCCTGTTCGCGCTGCAGCTCAAGGACGCGCTCAAGTACCTCGAGAAGAACATCCCCGACCTGCAGAAGATGGCCGTGGCCTTCATGCCGCTGGGCACGCAGGAGGAACTGCGGCAGCAGATCATCGAGGTGGCGCTGGACCGCGCCTTCCTGCTCGATCCGCTGCCGGCCGACGAAGCCTCCTTCAAGCGCCGCGTCGACGAAGGCCGCGGGCGCCTGACGCTGATCGCCAACGAGGTGGCGCGCCTGGCCGGCACCGTGCTGGCCGAGTACGCCACGGCCGCGCGCAAGATCAAGGACACCAAGGGCCATCCCGACGCCACGGCCGACGCGCAGCAGCAGCTGCAGCGCCTGGTGCCCCGGCACTTCCTGGCGCAGACGCCGTGGGCTTCGCTGCAGCACCTGCCGCGCTACCTGAAGGCGATCACGTTGCGCCTGGACAAGCTGCGCGCCGATCCCGCGCGCGACACGGCGCGCATGACCGACGTGAAGCCGCAGGAGCAGCGCTACTGGCGCCTGGTGGCCGAGCGCAAGGGCCAGGTGGACGACCGCATGCAGGAGCTGCGCTGGCTGCTGGAGGAACTGCGCGTGAGCCTGTTCGCGCAGGAACTTCGCACGCCGCAGCCGGTGAGCATCAAGCGGCTGGAGAAGGTCTGGGCGCAGTTGAACAGCTGATGAGCGATCAACCCACCAAGAAGCCGTCCGGCCATTTCCTGCTGATGGCCAACCTGGTCGCCCAGCTTGCCTTCGGCCTGCTGGCGATGACGATCTGCCTGCCTTCGATGCAGGACTGGCCCGCCACCTTCGGCAGCACCCAGGCGGCGGTGCAGCTCACCTTCAGCGGCTTCGTCGCGGCCTACGGCGGCATGCAGCTGGTCTACGGCCCGCTGTCCGACCGTTTCGGCCGCAAGCCCGTTCTGATGTCGGGGCTGGTGATCGCGGGCATCGGTTCCCTGGTCGCGGCGCTGGCCTCCGACCTGACGACGCTCACGCTCGGACGCGTGCTGCAGGGCGCGGGCAGCGCGGCCGGCATGGTGACGGCGCGCGCCATGGTGCAGGACCTGTTCCAGGGCCCCGACCGCACGCGCGTGATGGCCTTCATCGGCATGAGCATGGGCGTGGTGCCCCCGGTGAGCACGCTGCTCGGTGGCCAACTGCACGTGCGCGTCGGCTGGCAGGGCGGCTTCGCGGTGATGACGGCGCTCGCGGTCGTGCTGATGTTCGCCGCGTGGAAGGGCCTGCCGGACCTGAAGCCGCGGCAGAAAGCCGCCGGCGGGCTGCGCAGCCTGGCGAGCAGCTACGCCAGGCTGGCGCGCGAGCCGGCCTTCCTGCTCTACGTGCTGCTGCTGTCCGCGTGCACCGCCACCTTCTACAGCTTCCTGGGCGGCACGCCGCTGGTGCTGCGCGCCTACGGCGTCGGGCCGGACGAGCTGGGCTGGTACATCGGCGCGATCCCGATCGCCTACATCTTCGGCAACCTGGCCACCACGCGGATGGCGCACCACCGCAGCGACCACTTCATCATGGGCTGGGGCCAGGTGCTGACGATCACCGGCCTGGTGCTGGTCCTGGTGCTCGGATGGGCGGGCTGGCGCAGCCCGCTCGCTCTGGCCTTGCCGATGCTGCTGCTGGGCGTCGGCCACGGCCTGCTGGTGCCGCCGGCGCTCACGGGCACCGTAGGCCTGATCCCCGCGCTGGCCGGTTCGGCGGCCGCGGTCGCCGGCCTGTCGCAGCAGCTGCTGGGCGCGTTCGGCGGCTTCGTGGTGGGCACCGTCCCGCACGAGGAGGGCCAGGTGAACCTGGGGGCGCTGATGCTGGGATGGACTTCGCTCGGGCTGGCGGCGCAGCTGCTGCTGCTGCGCCGCGGGCGGCCGCTGCGGGCCGCCTGAGAAAGCGTCAGGTCCGCACGCGGCCGTCGCCGGTCAGCATCGACAGGTCGACGAACTTCGAGGCCACGTGGTCGGTGGCCGAGAAGCTGACGTTGAAGCCGCCATACGACTGCTGACCCAGGCCCTCGAGGCTGGTCACCACGGTCTCGCGCGTGGGTTTGGCCGGGCCGCGGCGCAGCGCATCGGCCATCACCTTGGCGGCCAGGTAGCCCTCCATGCTGGAGAAGTTGGCGTTGTGCTCGCCGCCGGCCTTCTTGACCGCGTCGACGAACTCGCGCGTGACGGCGCGGGCCGGGTTGTAGGGCGAGGGCATCACCTGCGACACCACCACGCCCAGGCCGTCCTTGCCCAGCTCGTCGGCCAGCGCCTGCGTGCCCACGAACGACACGTTGTAGAACAGGCCGCCGTAGCCGGCCGCCTTGGCGGCCTTGATGAAGGCGGCGCAGGCCTTGTACGCGCCGACCTGCACGATGGCGTCGGGCCGCAGGTCCACCAGCGACTTCACCGCCGCGGCCACGTCCACCGAGTTTCGCTCCACGGTGGCGGCGCCGACTGGCTTGGCGTTGTGCGCGGCCAGCGCCAGCGTCACGCCGTCGAGGCCGGCCTTGCCGTAGGCATCGTTCTGGTGGAACACCGCCACCTTGGTGCGGCCCAGCTGCCAGAGCTGGTTGACGATCAGCGCGGTCTCGTCGTTGTACGAGGCGCGCAGGTGGAAGGCGTAGCGGTTGAACGGCTGGCGCAGGCCCATGGCCCCGGTGAAGGGCGCGAAGAACGGCGTCTTCGCGGCCGTGGCCAGCGGCAGCGCGGCCAGGCTGGTGGGCGTGCCCACGTAGGCGAACAGCGCCACCGGGTCGTCGGCCAGCAGCTTGCGGGTGTTGTCCGCGCAGCGGTCCGGCTCGTAGCCATCGTCCATCTTCACGATCTCCACCGGCTTGCGATGGATGCCGCCTTGCGCGTTCACCTGGTCGAAGAACAGCTTCGCGCCGTTGTGGAACTGGATCCCCAGTTGCGCGGCCGGTCCGGCGAAGGGCGCCGACTGGGCCAGCACGATGCGTTCGCCTTGCGCGCGGACGACGGGCAGGGCGAGCAGGGCGGCGGAGCCGACGAGGGAGCGGGAGAACGTTCTACGGTTGAGCATCCCCGTGATTTTCTAGTCAACTGTGCCGGATACCTGAGCAGTTTTTCTCGTATTGACCGTCGGGAGACAGTTCACCCCATCCCGGTTTGAGGGCTGGCGGTTTTCTTGAGCGGATCCTCGGCCGGCTGCAGCACCGCGAGCAGGTCTGAAGTGGTCCGCAGGATCAACCCGGCCCCGGCCTCGCGCAGCTCGCGCTCGGTGCCGAAGCCGCACAGCACGCCCACCGTCTGCGCGCCCGCCGCCACGCCGGTGCGGATGTCGATGGTGGTGTCGCCGATCATCAGGCAGTCCCGCGGATCGACGCCCATCTCGCGCGCGGCGAACAGCAGCGGCTCCGGATGCGGCTTCATGCGACGCGTGGTCTGCGCGCCGATCACGGCGGTGAAGTGCTTGCGAACGCCGTAGTGCTCCAGGAATCGCTCCACGCGCGGTGCGCCGCCGGTGGAGATGGTGCACATCGGGAAGTGCTGGGCGAGCGCCTCGATCATCTGCTGCACGCCCGCCACCATCTCGTGCGGCACCTCGTCGATCGCCTCGGGGTTGCGCGTGTGCGCCGGGTCGGCGTTGCGCCGCTTGATCGCGCGCAGCCGGTCGCGCAAGCGCGTGAGCGGCACGTCCAGGCCCAGCTCGTCGAGCTTGGCGTAGGCGCCATGCACCGGTGTTTCCAGCGCCATCACGGTCTGCCGCGCCAGCCGCTCCGCCCGACGCCCGCTCACGCCGGGGACCGCGTCGATCCACTTCGCCAGCTGCGCGACGAGGTGGTCGTCGGTGTCGGAGATGGTTCCGTCGACGTCGAAGCAGAGGGCGCGGATGCGGGGGAGGTCGAGGGGCATCGCGCGACGTTAGCGCGCGAGTCAACTCTTCCGCTGTCGGCGGGCGCCTGATTTCGACGGCTAGCGAGAGGGACCGAGGAAGTCGACGCTGCCCGGTCGGCCGCTCACACTCAACCGCGATACGGCTTCGGGCGTGTGTGCCACCACCGTCCCCTTCCTCCAAACCTTCAACCGATTCGCCCTCAACCGGATCGCTTCCGTCACATCCCGCGCCTGCAGCAGCACGAAACTCGCATCGCACCCGGCCTCGATGCCATAGCCGTCCAGGTGCATCACCCGCGCGGCGTGGGTGGTCACCGCGTCGTAGCACGCACGGATTCCGGCCTGGCTCGTCATCTGCGCCACGTGCAGCCCCATGTGGGCCACCTCCAGCATGTCCGCCGAGCCCATTCCGTACCAGGGGTCCATGACGCAGTCGTGGCCGAAAGCGACGGTGACGCCTGCGGCCATGAGTTCAGGGACGCGCGTCATGCCGCGTCGCTTGGGATAGGTGTCGTGGCGGCCCTGCAGGGTGATGTTGATCAGCGGGTTGGCCACCACGCTGACGCCGCTTTCCGCGATCAGCGGCAGCAGCTTGCTGACGTAGTAGTTGTCCATGCTGTGCATGGACGTGCAGTGCGAGGCGTTGACGCGCCCCTGCAGGCCGAGCCGCTGCGTCTCGAAAGCCAGCGTCTCGATGTGGCGCGAGAGCGGGTCGTCCGTCTCGTCGCAGTGCATGTCCACGAGCTTGCCGCGTTCGGCCGCGAGTTCGCAGAGCAGCTTCACGCTTTCGGCGCCTTCGGCCATGGTGCGCTCGAAGTGCGGGATGCCGCCGACGAGGTCGACGCCCAGGTCGAGGGCCGCCTTGAGCGAGTCGATGCCGCCGCGGGTGCGCAGCACGCCGTCCTGCGGGAAGGCCACCAGCTGCAGGTCCAGGTAGGGCGCGACGCGCCGCTTCACGTCCAGCAAGGCACGCACCGTCAGCAGGCTGGGGTCGCTGGTGTCGACGTGGCTGCGGATGGCCAGCAGGCCGCGGGCCACGGCCCAGTCGCAGTAGGCGAGGGCGCGGTCGACGATGTCGTAGGCCTTCAGCTGCGGCTTGAGCTCGCCCCAGACCGCGATGCCCTCCAGCAGCGTGCCGCTCTCGTTGACGCGCGGTCGGCCCCAGCTGAGGGTCGAATCCATGTGGAAGTGCGGGTCGCAGAAGGGCGGCGAGAGCAGCCAGCCTTGCGCGTCGACCTTTTCGTGCGCCGGCGCGTCCAGGGCTTCGGTGACTTCGAGGATGCGGCCGGCCTGGACCGCGATCGACATGCCCGAGCGGCCGTCGGGCAGGAGGGCGTTTGTGATGAGGAGGTCGAGCAAGGGAGCTCTGGATCCCCGCCTTCGCGTGGATGACAGCTGGGAGCCTATTTCGTGCCGAAGATGCGGTCGCCCGCGTCGCCCAGGCCCGGCAGGATGTAGCCGTGGTCGTTGAGCTGGCGGTCGATGGCCGCGGTGTAGATCGGCACGTCCGGGTGCGCGGACTGCATGGCCTGCACGCCCTCGGGGCAGGTGAGCAGGCACACGAACTTGATCGACTTGGGCCGGAGTTCCTTCAGCCGCTCCACCGCGGCGATGGCGGAGTTGCCGGTGGCCAGCATGGGATCGACCACGACCACGTCGCGCTCGTCCATGTGTTCGGGCATCTTGAAGTAGTACTCCACGGCCGTCAGCGTCTTGGGGTCGCGGTACAGGCCGATGTGGCCGACGCGCGCACCGGGCACCACGTTGAGCATGCCGTCCAGGATGCCGGTGCCGGCGCGCAGGATGGAGACGAACACCAGCTTCTTGCCGTCGATGACGCGGCCGGTCATCTTCTCCATGGGCGTCTCGATCTCCACGTCCTGCATGGGCATGTCGCGGGTGACCTCGTACGCCATGAGCGAGGCGAGTTCGCCCAGCAGGCGCCGGAAGCTGTTGGTGCTGGCCTCCTTCTTGCGCATGAGGGTCAGCTTGTGCTGGACGAGCGGATGGTCGACGAGATGGACTTGGGACATGGCGTGGATTATCGCGAGCGGTGGGTTCAGAAAACGGTGCCGTCGCTGTGCACCTGCAGCGGCGGCAGGCCGCCCCGGGTGCGCTGCGCGAGTTCGCGGCCGGCGGCCCAGGTGCCGCCTTCCAGCACGCAGGCCAGCGGCAGCTGCTCCTCGCTTTGCGAGAGCTCGCGCCGCACCGCGCCGGCCAGCTCGTCGAGCAGCGCCACGGTGAGCGCGCGCCACTCGACGATGATCTCGTCGCCGGCGTGCCAGACCGTGTGCGCCGCGTCGGGCTCGCGCAGCCGCAGCACGCCGCTGTCGATCAGGAGGCCGCCGTTGCGGTACTCGGGCAGGCCGGTCAGCTTGTCGATTCCGCGCACCTTGACGCCGGCCCAGTGGAAGGGCTCGAGTAGCGAGTAGGTGAGCCACTGCGACAGCTTGTGGAACGGCACCCAGCCGTCCGACGGCCCGTCGCCGCGCACCGCCGAATGGCGCCACACGTCGCCCAGCGGCACCCCGCCCATGCTGTTGCCCATCGGCCAGATGCCCGAGAGCGACACCAGCAGCTGCGACAGCAGGTCGTGCGTCTCCAGTTCAGCGGTGTGCGTGATGCCGCCTTCGTCGCCCATCAGCAGGTCGCACAGGCCGGACGGACGGGCGGCCTCGGAGAACACCTCGGGCTGCTCGGCCATGGCCTCGCCCAGCCGGCGCAGCAGCACGGCGCGGTTGTCCAGGCCGACCAGCGGGTTCGATTCGCGCACCTGGAAAGCGCGCGCCAAGCGGTCGGTGACGATGGCGCGCAGGCCCTGCGCATCCACCTGCAGCGGCCGCAGCTTGTCGCTGGAGAACATGCCGCTGGTGAAGGCGTGAAAGCTGGCGACCGCCAGGCCCTCCGATCGCGTGTAGGCCTTGCCGTCGTGCGGATCGACGTACTTCCATTCCGGCCCCGCGCCCGCATCCAGCAGCACGCTCACGAACGTGAGGTCGATCATCGCGTGGGCGCGCACCTGCGGGGCCACGTTGCCCAGCAGCTCTTCCAGTTGCTTGCGGCGGTCGACGCCGCCGGCCTCGAAGTGGCGCCAGCGGCTGTGGAAGGGGATGTGCAGCTTCGGGTAGCGCTGCCGGGTGATGGTCGCTACTTCCGCGGCGGCGTCGCGCAGCTTGCCTTCGTCCACGGTGAACCAGGCGGACTGGCCGACCCGCGCGCGGTCGAGCAGCTGTCCGCAGCGCTCGCGCACGGCGTGTGTGGAGCGCAACTCGCTCGCGGCAACTTCGCCGCGCGACCGTTCACGGATGAAGTCGTTCTCCACGCTCATTCCAGGCCCCGTCCTTTCGTGGTCTTCAGGCGGCGCGCGTCGGGCACCTCGCCGGGGGTGAAGTAGCCGGCCGCCATCTTGGCGTCCATCTCGACCCGGGCGTCGGCCGGGATCAGTTCGTCGGGGATGTTCACTCGCTCTCCCACTTCGATGCCCGACTTCGTGATGGCATCGAACTTCATGTTGCTCATGGAGACCAGCCGGTGGATGCGGCGCACGCCCAGCCAGTGCAGCACGTCGGGCATCAGCTCCTGGAAGCGCATGTCCTGCACGCCCGCCACGCACTCGGTGCGGGCGAAGTACTGGTCGGCCGTGTCGCCGCCCACCTGGCGCTTGCGGGCGTTGTAGACCAGGAACTTGGTGACCTCGCCGAGCGCGCGGCCTTCCTTGCGCGAATAGGCGATCAGCCCGACGCCGCCGCGCCCGCCGGCCTCGGCGGGTTGCGCGCCGCGGATGCATTCCTCGATGGCGTGCGTGAGGTAGGGCCGGCAGGTGCAGATGTCCGAGCCGAACACGTCCGAGCCGTTGCATTCGTCGTGCACGCGGGCGGTGAGTTCGACTTCGGGGTTGGCCAGGTCGCGCGGGTTGCCGAAGATGTAGACGGTCTGGCCGCCGATGGGCGGCAGGAACACGTCCAGGTCGCCGCGCGTCACCAGCTCCGGGTACATGCCGCCGGTCTCCTCGAACAGAACGCGGCGCAGCGTGGTCTCGGTGCAGCCGAACCGGCGTGCCACGCCGGGCAGGTGCCACACCGGTTCGACGGCGGCCTTGGTGACCATGGCCGCGCCGCTGGCCAGCAGCAGCTTGCCGTCGGGCTTGAGGCGCCCCTTCTGCACCGCCTCGATCACCTCCGGCAGGATCACGTGGGCCTTGGTCACCGCGATGGTGGGACGGATGTCCATGCCGGCCTGGATCTCCTCCCGGAACACGTCGGCGACGGTGGCGCCCCAGGGGTCGATGCTGACGATGCGATCCGGGTCGCCCCATTGCGGGTAGGGCCCGATCGAGTCGGTGGGCGAGGTGTTGGTGAGGTCCGCCTTGTGGCTGCGCGACAGGGCGCCCGCCGCGCCCGCCAGCGCGCGGTACACGCTGTACGACCCGCTGTGGGTGCCGATCACGTTGCGGTGCGCGCGCGACGTGGTCGTGCCCACGACCGGGCCGCGCTCGGCCGGGTTCTGCGCGCCCCAGCGGATGGCCGGGGCGCCGGTGCCGGCGCTGTGCGAGGTCAGGCGGATGTGCCGCGGCGCTGTGCTGTCGGACATTCAGGGGTCTCCCGCAAAGAGACCACTTTAGCGCGCGGACCGCGGCCCGTGGGGCCGCCGGCTCAGTCGGCCTTGATCTGCGCCACGCGCACGATGCGTTCCCACATGGCGCGTTCCTTCGTGCCCAGGTCGGCCAGTTCGGCCGGCGTCATGGCGATCGCCTTGGCGCCTTGCTCATCCGCGCGGCGCTTGAATTCCGGGGTCTCCACCACCTGCCGCACCGCCGCCGACAGCTTGTTCTGCAGGTCGGCGGGCAGGGCCGACGGGCCGTACACGGCGAACCACGAGGAGGCGACCAGCGGCACGCCCAGCTCGGTGGCGGTGGGTACGTCGGGCAGGGTCGGCAGGCGGGTCTTGCCGGTCACCATCAGCGGCCTGAGCTTGCCCGACCGGATGTGCGGCAGCAGCGGCGGCGGCGTGGTGATGGTGAGGTCGACCGTGCCGGCCAGCAGGTCGGTGAGCGCGGGACCCGTGCCGCGGTAGGGGATGTGGGTCATGAAGGTCTTGGTCAGGTCCTTCAGCAGCTCGGTGGTGACGTGCTGCAGCGCGCCGTTGCCGCTGGAGGCGTAGTTCACCTTGCCCGGATTGGCCTTCACGTACGCGAGGAACTCGTTGAAGGTGTTCGCCGGGAAGCCGGGGCGCACCACCATCACCTGGGGCGCGTCGATCAGGTGGCCGATCGGCTTCAGGTCCTTGCCCGGGTCGAATCCCGGCACCGGCTGCACCAGCGGCGTGATGCTCTGGTAACCGGAGTACTGCACCAGCAGTGTCGCGCCGTCGCCGGGCGCGCGCGCCACCAGCTGGCCGGCGATGTTGCCGTTGCCGCCGGAGCGGTTGTCCACCACGACCGACGTGCCCAGGATCTTGCCGAGCGGCTCGGCCAGCATGCGGGCGGCGATGTCGGTGGTGCCGCCGGGCGCGGCGCCGACCACCAGGGTGACGTTCCTGCCCTGCGCGAAGGCGGGCAAGGCCAGCGAAGCGGCGCCGGCCGCGGCCGTGCCCAGGAAGGTTCTGCGGGTGAATTGCATGTGAAGGGTCTCCTTTGTCATTCGGTGGCGGCGAGCGCGGCGCGCAGTTCGGTCACTGCGGCCGGCACGGGATGCAACTGCGTGCTCGGGCCTGCCTTGGCGACCTGGCCCGGCACCTCGTGGCCGACGATGTCCGGCAGGGCGCGGGCCACGCGGAGCAGCCTGTCCAGGTCGATGCCCGTGTCGTAGCCCATGGCCTGCAGCATGTGCAGCGCGTCCTCGCTGCTGATGTTGCCGCTGGCGCCGGGCGCGTACGGGCAGCCGCCCAGTCCGCCCAGGGAGCCGTCGAAACGCACGATGCCCTGCTGCGCCGCGGCCAGCACGTTGGCCAGGCCCATGCCGCGCGTGTTGTGGAAGTGGAGCGTGAGCTGCAGGCCGGAAAAGCGCTCCTGCAGCGCCTCGCACATGCGAGCCACCTGGGCGGGGTCGGCCATGCCGGTGGTATCGCAGATGGTGACGCCGCGAACGCCCAGGTCGGCGAAGCGCTGCGCGAAGCCCAGCACCACGGCCTGCGGCACCTCGCCCTCCATCGGGCAGCCGAAGCAGGTGGAGAGCGAGACGTTGATGGGCGTGCGGCCGTCGACGACGCGGATCACCTCCGACAGCGCGGCGAAGCTCTTCTCGCGCGGCATGCGCAGGTTGGCGAGGTTGTGCGTCTCCGAGGTCGACATGACGAGGTTGAGCTCGTCGGCGCGCGACTCCATCGCCCGCTCGGCGCCGCGCAGGTTGGGCACCAGCACCGTGTATTCGACGCCGGGCACGCGGCGGATGCGGCCCATCACCTCCTCGGCGTCGCGCAGCATCGGGATGGCCTTGGGCGAGGTGAAGGAGGTGACCTCGATCTTGGCGTAGCCGCACTCGCCGAGCGCGTCCACCAGCGCGACCTTGGCGTCGGTGGCGATGAATTCCGGCTCGATCTGGAAGCCGTCGCGGGTCACGACCTCGTTGAAGAAGATGCGATTCATGCTTGTCCCTTGATCACGCCGCGGTCCTTGAGGCCGGCGATTTGTTCCTCGGTGAGACCCAGCTCGCGCATCACGGCCTCGGTGTCCTGGCCGATGCCGGGCGCGTTGCGGCGGTGGCTGCCCGGCGTGCGCGAGAGCTTGGGGACGACGCCCGGCACGGTGAGCAGGTCGCCGTCGTCCAGGCGGATCTGCTGGAGCATGCCGCGGGCGGCGTAGTGGGGGTCGGTCGCGATGTCGGCCACGGTGTAGATGCGGCCTGCGGGCACGCCGGCGCGGTCGAGCACCCCGAGCACCTCGGCGACGGTGCGGGTCTTCGTCCACGCGCCGATGGCCGTATCGATCTCCGCGATGCGCGCCACGCGGCCCGCGTTGTTCGCCAACTCCGGGTCGCTGCCCAGGTCGTCGCGGCCGATGGCCGACATCAGCCGCTTGTAGATGCTGTCGCCGTTGCCCGCGACCAGCGCGTAGCCGCCGTCGCTGCACAGGTAGGCGTTGCTGGGCGCGATGCCGGGCAGGGCGCTCCCGGCTGGGCCTCGCACGGCGCCGAAGGCGCTGTATTCGGGCAGCAGGCTTTCCATGCAGTTGAACACCGCCTCGTAGAGCGCGACGTCGATCACCTGGCCCTGGCCGGAACGCTGCCGCTCCTGCAGCGCCAGCAGGATGCCGATCACCCCGTGCAGGGCCGCCAGCGTGTCGCCGATGCTCACGCCCACCCGGACGGGGACGCGGCCGGGTTCGGCCGTCAGGTGGCGCAGGCCGCCCATGGCCTCGCCGACCACGCCGAAGCCGGGCCGGTCGCGGTAGGGGCCGGTCTGGCCGTAGCCGCTGACGCGCAGCACGATCAGGCGCGGATTGGCCCGGATCAGCTCCTGCGGGTCCAGGCCCCAGCCTTCCAGCGCGCCGGGGCGGAAGTTCTCGATCAGCACGTCGGCCTCGGCGGCCAGCCGGCGAACGATCTGCTGCGCCTCGGGCTGCTTCAGGTCCAGCGCCACCGAGCGCTTGTTGCGCGACTGCACCTGCCACCAGACCGAGGTGCCGTTCTTGAGCAGGCGCCAGTTGCGCAGCGCGTCGCCGGTGCCGGGCGGCTCGATCTTCACCACGTCGGCGCCGAAGTCCGCCAGCGTCTTGGCGGCGAACGGGCCGGCGATGAGCTGGCCCATCTCGACGACCTTCAGGCCCGCGAGCGGGCCGGGGGGTGACTGTGTCTCCATGGGCGCGCAGTGTGCGCGCGGCGGGTCGGCGGGTCTATTGCCGTTCGCGGCCGCGAGCTTTCGCGTTTTGCGAAGGCTGCACCAGGAAGTCCGCGAGCGCCGTGACGGCCGGATCCTGCGGGCCGGGTCGCGTGGCCAGCAGCAGCCGGCGCCGGGCCCAGGGGTCGGACAGCGCGCGCCAGCGCAGCTTCATCGCGCCCACGATGGGCAGGGCGGCCGTCTTGGGCAGGATGGCGATGCCAAGACCCGAGGCGACCAGGTGGCACACGGCGTCGAAGCTGCGCACCTGCATGCGCAGCTTGAGCGGACGGCCTGCGGCGTGCGCGGCCTCGTGCTGCTTGTGCAGGAGGGCCGCGCCGTCGGCCAGGCTGATCCAGTCCTCCTCCAGGGCGGCGGAGAAAGCGACCGCGCCCCGCCCGACGAGGCGGTGCCGCGGCGGCAGCACCAGCACCAGCTCGTCGGTGCGGAACAGGCGGCAGTCCAGGCCGTCCGTTTCGGCGCCCTCGACGAAGACGCCCAGGTCGGCACGGCCCTCGCGCAGCGCCGTCACGACGGCGAAGGACACCTGCTCGTCCAGGTCGACCCGCACGTCCTGCTGCAGCTTCGCGTAGCGCGCCAGCAGCGGCGGCAGGAACTGGCTGATGGAGGCGGTGCTGGCGCACAGCCGCACGTGCTTGGCAATGCCGGATCGCAGGTCCGCCAGCTCGCCGCCCATCTGCTCCAGGGACTGGAGCACGCCGACCGCGTGGCGGGCGAAGACGCGGCCGGCGGCGGTCGGCAGCACGCCGCGGCCGTGGCGCTCGAACAGCGGCTCGCCGATGGCGTCCTCCAGCTCCCGGATGCGGCGGCTGGCCGCGGCCAGCGCCAGGTGCGACTCGCGGGCGGCGGCGCTGAGGCTGCCGTGCTGCACGCAGTCGACCACCAGGCGGATGGAGACGAGGTCGAAGCGGGCGAGGTTGAAGTGGGAAGCGCCGGCGCGCATGGGGGCGTCGGGACGGGGCGGCGCCGCCGCTCCGCGGCGCTTGCCGCCCAGCAGGCTGCCCAGCACGCCGCGCACGATCTCGCGGCCGACGCTGCTGCCGATGGTGCGCACGGCCGACTTGGCCATCGCCTCCACCATGCCTTCGCGCTTGCCGCCGCGCGGGCCGGTGGAGCCGAACAGGATGTCGCCGAGGCCGCCCATGGACGAGCCGGAGGCCTTGTCCGTGGCGCCGCCGCCGCCCGAAGAGCTGGGCGCGGGCTCCTGGTCGGCGCGGCCCTTGAGCTTTTCGTAAGCCGATTCGCGGTCCACCGTCTTGTCGTAGACGCCTGCGACCAGCGAGCCGGCGATCAGCGCCTGTCGCTGCTGCGGCGTAATGGGGCCGATCTGGCTGCCCGGCGGCAGCACGTAGACGCGCTCGGTGATGCTGGGCCGGCCCTTCTCGTCGAGCAGGCTGACCAGGGCTTCGCCGACCGCGAGCTCGGTGATGGCGGCCTCGATGTCCAGCCCGGGCTTCTGCCGCATGGTCTGGGCGGTCGCCTTGACCGCCTTCTGGTCGCGCGGCGTGAAGGCGCGCAGCGCATGCTGGACGCGGTTGCCCAGCTGGGCCAGCACGGTGTCAGGGATGTCCAGCGGGTTCTGGGTGACGAAATAGACGCCCACGCCCTTGGAACGCACCAGGCGCACCACCAGCTCGATGCGCTCGACCAGCACCGTGGGCGCGTCCTTGAAGAGCAGGTGGGCTTCGTCGAAGAAGAACACCAGCTTGGGCTTGTCCGGATCGCCGATCTCGGGCAGCTGCTCGAAGAGCTCGGACAGCAGCCACAGAAGGAAGGTGGCGTAGAGGCGCGGCGAAGCCAGCAGCTTGTCGGCGGCGAGGATGTTGACCACGCCCTGGCCGCCGGCCGACTGCATGAAGTCGGCGATGTCCAGCATGGGCTCGCCGAAGAACTTGTCACCGCCCTGGGATTCGATCTGCAGCAGCCCGCGCTGGATGGCGCCCACGCTGGCCGCGCTGATGTTCCCGTACTGGGTGCGGAACTGGGACGCGTTGTCGCCGACGTGCTGCAGCATGGCTCGCAGGTCCTTCAGGTCGAGCAGCAGCAGGCCCTGGTCGTCGGCGATCTTGAACACGATGTTGAGCACGCCCGCCTGGGTCTCGTTGAGGTCCAGCATGCGGGCCAGCAGCAGCGGACCCATGTCGGACACCGTGGCCCGGACCGGGTGGCCCTGCTCGCCGAACACGTCCCACAGGGTGACCGGGCAGGCCTTGGATTCCGGCTCAGGCAGGCCGCGCTCCTTGAGCACCTGGGCCATCTTGGGCGCGATCGTCCCCGGCTGGCTGATGCCGGTGAGGTCGCCCTTGACGTCGGCCATGAAGACCGGCACCCCGATGCGCGAGAAATTCTCGGCCAGGGTCTGCAGGGTGACGGTCTTGCCGGTGCCGGTGGCGCCCGTGATCAGGCCGTGCCGGTTGGCCAGGCCCGGGAGGAGGAAGCATTCGGTGTCGCCTTTGCGGGCGATCAGCAGCGGGTCGGCCATAGGTGAAAAGTAAAATGATGTCCCGAGCAATATAGCAACGCGCGTGCGTTGCGGTTCAGAAGGAAAGCAAGAAGTGGCCGGACACAGCAAATGGGCGAACATCCAGCACCGCAAGGGCCGGCAGGATGAGAAGCGCGGGAAGATCTGGACCCGCGTCATCCGCGAGATCATGGTGGCGGCGCGCCAGGGCGGCGGCGACCTGAATGCCAACCCCCGCCTGCGCCTGGCCGTGGACAAGGCCAAGGCCGCCAACATGCCGGCCGATACCATCAAGCGCAACATCGACAAGGCGACCGGCAACCTCGAAGGCGTGAACTACGAGGAGATCCGCTACGAGGGCTACGGCATCGGGGGCGCGGCGGTCATCGTCGACACCATGACCGACAACAAGGTCCGCACCGTCGCCGAGGTCCGGCACGTCTTCAGCAAGTACGGCGGCAACCTGGGCACCGAAGGCTCGGTGGCGTTCCAGTTCAAGCACTGCGGCCAGCTCATCCTGGCGCCCGGCACGAGCGAGGACAAGGTGATGGAAGTGGCCCTGGAGGCCGGCGCCGAGGACGTGGTCACCGACGAGGACGGCGCCATCGAGGTGCTCACCCCGCCGGCTGACTTCGAGAAGGTCAAGAACGCGCTGGAGGCCGCCGGCCTCAAGCCCGAGATCGCCGAGGTGACGATGCGCGCCGAGAACACGGTCGAGCTCGCCGGCGACGACGCCGCCCGCATGCAGAAGCTGCTGGACATGCTGGAAGACCTGGACGACGTGCAGGACGTCTTCCACAACGCGGCCATCCAGGAGGCCTGAGCGGCATACATGAAAGTTCTCGTCATCGGCGGCGGCGGCCGCGAGCACGCGCTGGCCTGGAAGCTGGCGCAGTCGCCCAAGCTCCAGAAGGTCTACGTCGCGCCGGGCAACGGCGGCACCGCGCTCGATCCGCGGCTGGAGAACGTGCCCATCACCGACATCCCGGCGCTGCGCGACTGGGCCCTGTCGCAGAAGATCGCGCTGACCGTGGTCGGCCCCGAGGCGCCGCTGGCGGCCGGCGTGGTGGACGACTTCCGCACCCACGGGCTGCGCGTCTTCGGGCCCACGAAGGCGGCGGCGCAGCTGGAGAGCTCCAAGGCCTTCTCCAAGGCCTTCATGCAGCGCCACGGCATCCCGACCGCGGCCTACCAGACCTTCACGGATCCGCGCGAGGCCCACGCCTACGTGGACCAGAAAGGCGCACCCATCGTGGTCAAGGCCGACGGCCTGGCCGCCGGCAAGGGCGTGGTGGTGGCCATGACGGCGCAGGAAGCGCACGAGGCCATCGACTTCATGCTGCTGGACAACCGCCTGGGCGTGTCGCACAACGAAGGCGGCGCGCGGGTGGTGATCGAGGAGTTCCTCACCGGCGAGGAAGCCAGCTTCATCGTGCTGTGCGACGGCCGCAACGGCACGCCACTCGCCACCAGCCAGGACCACAAGCGCCTGCAGGACGGCGACGCCGGCCCCAACACCGGCGGCATGGGCGCCTATTCGCCCGCGCCGGTGGTGACGCCCGCGGTGCATGCGCGCGCCATGCGCGAAGTGATCCTTCCCACCGTGCGCGGCATGGAGAAGGACGGCATCCCCTACACCGGATTCCTGTACGCCGGCCTGATGGTCGATGCCAAGGGCCAGGTCAAGACGCTGGAATTCAACTGCCGCATGGGCGACCCCGAGACCCAGCCGATCATGATGCGGCTCAAGTCCGACCTCTACGACGTGATGATGGCCGCCACTTCCGGCAGCCTCGACCAGGTCGAGCTGCAGTGGGACCGCCGCACGGCGCTCGGCGTGGTGATGGCCGCGGCCGGCTATCCGCTCAACCCGCGCAAGGGCGACGCCATCACCGGCCTGCCGCGCGAGGCGGAGGACGCGATGGTGTTCCACGCGGGCACCACGCAGCGGGGCAAGGACATCGTCAGCAGCGGCGGCCGCGTGCTGTGCGTCACCGCGCTGGCCGACACCGTCAAGGCGGCCCAGCAGCGCGCCTACGAGGTCGCGCAGGGCATCCGATTCGACGGCGCCCAGTACCGGCGGGACATCGGCCACCGGGCCGTGCGCGGCTGATGCGCCAGGTCGATACGGTCCGCGAGTACCTGCTCGGCCTGCAGGCGCGCATCACCTTGGCCTGCACGGCCGTGGACGGCACGCCGTTCCTGCGCGACGAGTGGGAGAAGCCGCCCGGGGAGCCGCTGCAGGGCAACGGCATCACCATGATCCTGGAGCAGGGGCCGGTGTTCGAGCGCGCCGGCTGTGGCTTCTCGCACGTGCGCGGCCCGAGGCTGCCGCCCTCGGCCACGCAGCACCGGCCCGAATTGGCCGGCGCGCCGTTCGAGGCGCTGGGTGTCTCGCTGGTCTTCCACCCCCGCAATCCGTACGCGCCGACCGTGCACATGAACGTGCGCATGATCTCGGCCGCGCCGGCCGGCGGCGAGCCCGCGTTCTGGTTCGGCGGCGGCATGGACCTCACGCCCTGCTACGGCTTCGACGAGGACGCGATCCACTTCCATTCGGTGTGCAAGGAGGCGGTCGAGCCGTTCGGCGCCGACCGCTACCCGAGCTACAAGAAGTGGTGCGACGAGTACTTCCGCCTCAAGCACCGCAACGAGCAGCGCGGCGTCGGCGGCATCTTCTTCGATGACGTCTCCGAACTCGGTTTCAACGGCGGTTTTGCGCTGATGCGCTCGGTGGGCGATGCGTTCCTCGGCGCTTACCTTCCGATCCTGGAGCGTCGCAAGGACACGGCCTACGGCGAACGGGAGCGTGAGTTCCAGCTCTACCGGCGAGGCCGCTACGTGGAATTCAACCTGGTCTGGGACCGAGGCACGCACTTCGGCCTGCAGTCCGGCGGCCGCACCGAATCCATCCTGCTGTCGATGCCGCCGTTGTGCAGCTGGGCCTACCGGCAGGAACCGGCGGCGGGGACGCCGGAGGCGCAACTGTACGAACGCTTCCTGCAGCCGAGGGACTGGGCGTGACCGCCGGCAAGCCCTTGCGCCTGGGCGTTTTCGGCGGCGCCTTCGATCCACCGCACCTGGCGCACGTCGCGTTGGCCCAGGCGGCGGTCGAGCAACTCGATCTGCACCAGCTGCGTGTGCTGCCCACCGGGCAGGCCTGGCACAAGGCGCGGGACCTGAGCGCCGCCGAGCACCGGCTGGCGATGGCCCGCGAAGCCTTCGGCGTGGTGCCGCGCGCCTTCGTGGACGACCGCGAGCTGCGCCGCGCCGGACCCACCTACACGATCGACACGCTGCGCCAGTTCAAGGCCGAATTCCCCGGCATGGAGCTGATGCTGGTGATCGGCGCCGACCAGGGCGAGGCCCTGCACAGCTGGCGCGAGAGCGAACAGATCCTGAAGCTGGCCACCGTCGCGGTGGCCGCACGGGCGCGCCCCGACCCGGGCGCGCCGCCATTCGACACGACCCGGCTGCGCGGCGCGCAATTCGCCGCCGTCGAGCTGCCCCCCATGCCCGTCAGCGCGACGCAGGTGCGCGCGCTGGTCGGCGCCGGACAGGAGATCGGCCATCTGGTCCCTCCCGGCGTCGCAAGTTATATTGCCCGGCACCACCTCTATAC
>JAEWBU010000409.1 GCA_023390985.1 Pseudomonadota bacterium | reverse complement strand
TCGGCCTTCTATCACGACAGCACCGACATCAATAACCCGGAGCACCGCGAGATCTCGGCCATCCGCCTGATCGCCAAGATGCCCACGCTGGTGGCCATGGCCTACAAGTACGCCGCCGGCCAGCCGTACATCTATCCGAAGAACTCGCTCTCCTACACCGGCAACTTCATGCGCATGATGTTCGCCACGCCGTGCGAGGAGTACGAGCCCAACGACGTGCTGGTGCGCGCGATGGACCGCATCTTCATCCTGCACGCCGACCACGAGCAGAACGCCTCCACTTCCACGGTGCGCCTGTGCGGCAGTTCGGGCACCAACCCGTTCGCCGCCATCGCGGCCGGCGTGGCCTGCCTGTGGGGCCCGGCGCACGGCGGCGCCAACGAGGCCGCGCTGAACATGCTGGAGGACATCCAGAAGGCCGGCGGCGTCGACAAGATCGGCGACTTCATCAAGCAGGTGAAGGACAAGAACTCCGGCATCAAGCTGATGGGCTTCGGCCACCGCGTGTACAAGAACTACGACCCGCGCGCCAAGCTGATGCGCGAGACCTGCCACGAGGTGCTGGGCGAGCTGGGCCTGGAGAACGATCCGCTGTTCAAGCTGGCCATGTCGCTGGAGAAGATCGCCCTGGAAGACGAATACTTCGTCTCGCGCAAGCTCTACCCGAACGTGGACTTCTACTCGGGCATCGTGCAGCGCGCCATCGGCATCCCGGTGTCGCTGTTCACCGCCATCTTCGCGCTGGCGCGCACGGTGGGCTGGATCGCCCAGCTCAACGAGATGATCGCGGACCCGGAGTACAAGATCGGCCGCCCCCGTCAGCTGTACGTCGGCGCCACCAAGCGCGACGTCAAGCCGATCGGGCAGCGCTGATCGCCTGAAAAGCCAGGAAGCAGAAGGCCCGCGAAAGCGGGCCTTCTTGCTTTCGCCTGCGACGCGGTGAGCCATCTCCAATCGAGATGGCTCGGCGCGGACAAGGGCCGACAATGCGGTCTGTCTTCGCGAACGAAGAAGCCTCGACCCCATCCATGACCCGCTCCGACCGCAGCCTCGCCCGCCGGCTGGACCTCACCTCGCTGCAGCTCTTCGTGACGGTCTGCGAGAGCGGTTCCATCGGCCGCGCCGCCGAGCGCGAGGGGATCGCCGCCTCGGCCGTGAGCAAGCGGCTGTCGGACCTGGAAGGCGTGCTCGAGACGCCCCTGCTGTACCGGCATGCCCGCGGCGTCGACCTCACGCCGGCCGGCGAGACGCTGCTGCATCACGCGCGCGGCATGCTGTTCGGGCTGGACAAGATGCAGGGCGAGCTGAGCGAGTACGCCGAGGGCGTTCGCGGCCACATCCGCGTGCACGCCAACATCTCGGCCATCGTGCAGTTCCTCCCGGAAGACCTGGCCGGCTTCCTCGCGCAGCACGGGCAGGTGAAGCTGGATCTGGAGGAGCGGGTCAGCACCGAGATCATCCGCGCCGTGCACGAAGGCGAGACCGACATCGGCATCTGCCATCCGCAGCTGAATGCGCGCGGCCTGCAGGCGCGGCCCTACCGGCAGGACCGGCTGGTGCTCGTGGTGCCGGCCGGCCACCGGTTCGCCGAACGCGAGGGCATCCGCTTCCAGGAAACCCTGGGCGAAGACCACGTCGGCCTGCACGGCAACAGTTCCATCTACCTGGCGATGCGGCGCGCGGCGGCCGAAGCCGGCCATTCGATCCGCCTTCGCTTTCGCGTGACGGGCCTCGATGCGATGTGCCGCATGGTCCACAACCGCCTGGGCGTCGGCCTGGCGCCCGATCGCGCCTTCGAGCTGCTGCGCCAGGTCGGCGACGTGCGCGCCGTTCCCCTCCTGGACGACTGGGCCGTGCGCGAACTTCACGTGTTCGCGCGCGACTTCGCCGCCCTTTCAGTGACCGCGCGCCTGCTCGTCGATCACCTCTGCCCCGCCGCCGGTGCGGGATCCTCCCCTCGATAAAATTTCAGGAACTCTCCGCGGGAACATCAGCCATGGGACGCACCCTCTACGACAAGATCTGGGACGAGCACGTCGTCCACACCGAGGAAGACGGGACGGCCGTCCTCTACATCGACCGCCACCTCGTTCACGAAGTGACCAGTCCGCAGGCCTTCGAAGGCCTGCGCGAAACCGGCCGCAAGGTCTGGCGCATCAGCTCGGTGGTGGCCACGGCCGACCACAACACGCCCACCACGGGCTGGGAGCGCGGCTACGCCGGCATCGAGGATCCGATCAGCAAGGAGCAGATCACCACCCTCGATCGCAACATCGAGGAGTTCGGCGCCGCGGCCTACTTCCCGTTCCTGTCCAAGCGCCAGGGCATCGTGCACGTCATCGGCCCCGAGCAGGGCGCCACGCTGCCGGGCATGACGGTGGTGTGCGGTGACTCGCACACCTCGACCCACGGCGCTTTCGGCGCGCTGGCCCACGGCATCGGCACCAGCGAGGTGGAGCACGTGCTGGCCACGCAGACGCTGCTGGCCAAGAAGGCGAAGAACATGCTGATCCGCGTCGACGGCCAGCTCGGCCGCGGCGTGACCGCCAAGGACATCGTGCTGGCCATCATCGGCCGCATCGGCACCGCCGGTGGCACGGGCTACACCATCGAGTTCGGCGGTTCGGCGATCCGCTCGCTGACGATGGAAGGCCGCATGACGGTCTGCAACATGGCCATCGAGGCGGGCGCGCGCGCCGGCATGGTGGCGGTGGACGACAAGACCATCGAGTACCTCAAGGGCCGGCCGCTCGCGCCCACGGGCGTCGAGTGGGACCAGGCCGTCGCCTACTGGCGCACGCTGCACTCCGACGCCGATGCGAAGTTCGACACCGTCGTCGAACTCGACGCCGCGAAGATCCAGCCGCAGGTGACGTGGGGAACCTCGCCGGAGATGGTGCTCGGCATCGACGCCCGCGTGCCGGACCCCGACAAGGAGAAGGACGCCACCCGCCGCGACGCCATCGAGCGCGCCCTCACCTACATGGGCCTGGAGCCGGGCAAGCCGATCAACGACATCTTCGTGGACAAGGTGTTCATCGGCTCCTGCACCAACAGCCGCATCGAGGACATGCGCGAAGCCGCGGCCGTCGTGAAGAAGCTCGGCCAGAAGGTCGCCCGCAACGTCAAGCTTGCGATGGTGGTCCCGGGCTCGGGGGTCGTGAAGGAGCAGGCCGAGCGCGAGGGCCTGCACGAGATCTTCAAGGCCGCGGGCTTCGACTGGCGCGAGCCGGGCTGCTCGATGTGCCTGGCCATGAACGCCGACCGGCTGGAGCCGGGCGAGCGCTGCGCCTCCACCAGCAACCGCAATTTCGAAGGCCGGCAGGGCGCCGGCGGCCGCACCCACTTGGTCAGCCCGGCGATGGCCGCGGCGGCCGCAGTGCACGGCCACTTCGTCGACATCCGCCAGTTCGCCTGAAGGCCCGCGAGGAAGACATGAAAGCATTCACGGTTCACAAGGGCGTGGTCGCGCCGATCGACCGGGCGAACGTCGACACCGACGCCATCATCCCCAAGCAGTTCCTGAAGTCGATCCGCAAGACGGGCTTCGGCCCGAACCTGTTCGACGAATGGCGCTACCTCGACCCGGGCTATCCGGGACAGGACCCGGCCAGCCGCAAGCCCAATCCGGACTTCGTGCTGAACCAGCCGCGCTACCAGGGCGCTTCGGTGCTGATCGCGCGCGAGAACTTCGGCTGCGGCTCGTCGCGCGAGCACGCTCCGTGGGCGCTGGAGCAGTACGGCTTCCGCGCGCTGATCGCGCCCAGCTTCGCGGACATCTTCTTCAACAACAGCTTCAAGAACGGCCTGCTGCCGATCGTGCTGCCGGAGGCGACGGTCGCGAAGCTGTTCGACCAGCTGTATGCGTTCCCCGGCTACGAGCTCACGATCGATCTCGACAGGCAGGTGGTCACCACGCCGCAAGGCGAAGCGATCCCCTTCGACGTGCAGCCGTTCCGCCGCTACTGCCTGCTCAACGGCCTCGACGACATCGGCCTGACGCTGCGCCACAAGGACAAGATCAAGGCTTTCGAAGCCGAGCGCCTGGCCGCCAAGCCCTGGCTCGTCCACACCCTGAACGGATAAGACAAATGAAGATTGCTGTGCTGCCGGGCGACGGCATCGGTACCGAGATCGTGGCCGAGGCCGTCAAGGTCCTCAACGTCCTGGACCTGAAGTTCGAACTGGAGACCGCCCCCGTCGGCGGCGCGGCCTACGAGGCGCACGGGCATCCGCTGCCCGAGTCCACGCTCAAGCTGGCCAAGGCGTCCGACGCCATCCTGTTCGGCGCCGTGGGCGACTGGAAGTACGACAACCTCGAGCGCGCGCTGCGTCCCGAGCAGGCCATCCTGGGCTTGCGCAAGCACCTGGGCCTGTTCGCCAACTTCCGCCCGGCCATCTGCTACGAGCAGCTCACGCACGCGTCCAGCCTCAAGCCCGAACTGGTGGCCGGCCTGGACATCCTCATCATCCGCGAGCTGACGGGCGACATCTACTTCGGCCAGCCGCGCGGGCGCCGCACTTCGCCCGACGGCCACTTCCCCGGCGCCGAGGAAGCGTTCGACACCATGCGCTACTCGCGCCCGGAGATCGAGCGCATCGCCCACGTCGCCTTCCAGGCCGCGCGCAAGCGCAACAAGCACGTCACCAGCGTCGACAAGGCCAACGTGCTGGAGACCTTCCAGCTGTGGAAGGACGTGGTCACCGAGGTCGGCAAGCAGTACCCCGACGTCAAGCTGGACCACATGTACGTGGACAACGCCGCGATGCAGCTGGTGAAGCAGCCCAAGTTCTTCGACGTGGTGGTCACAGGCAACATGTTCGGCGACATCCTCTCGGACGAAGCGGCGATGCTCACCGGCTCCATCGGCATGCTGCCTTCGGCCAGCCTGAACGCCGGCAACCAGGGCCTGTACGAACCCAGCCATGGCAGCGCGCCGGACATCGCGGGCAAGGGGGTTGCCAACCCTTTGGCTACAATCCTGTCCGCCGCCATGATGCTCCGCTTCTCCCTGAACCAGCCCGAAGCCGCCGCCCGGATCGAATCCGCGGTCAAGCACGTGCTCGCGTCGGGGCTGCGCACCGCGGACATCCATTCCGAAGGCACCACGAAGGTCGGCACCCGCGAGATGGGCGACGCCGTCGTGGCCGCGATTACCAAGAAAACCACCAAGGGCTAGCAAGCTCCGGTTCGTCGCGCGCCTACCCCGGCTCCTGACGAGCCGGGGGAACCAGGATTCTCTTCTCACTAAGGCGTATTGACGATGGCACTCTCCAAGGCACAACAACCGCTGGTCGGCCTGGTCGGCTGGCGCGGCATGGTCGGCTCGGTCCTGATGGACCGCATGCAGGCCGAAGGCGACTTCGGACTGATCGAGCCGGTCTTCTTCAGCACCTCCAACGCGGGCGGCAAGGCGCCGGCGCAGGCGAAGAACGAAGCGACCCTGAAGGACGCGTTCGACATCGAGGCGCTGAAGAAGTGCGACATCGTCATCACCTGCCAGGGCGGCGACTACACCACCGAGGTGTTCCCCAAGCTGCGCGCCGCAGGCTGGTCCGGCCACTGGATCGACGCCGCCTCCACCCTGCGCATGAAGGACGACGCGGTCATCGTGCTCGACCCCGTCAACCTGCCGGTGATCAAGAACGCGCTGGCCAAGGGCGGCCGCAACTGGATCGGCGGCAACT
The DNA here is from genome assembly GCA_023390985.1 of Pseudomonadota bacterium. Taxonomy (GTDB): domain Bacteria; phylum Pseudomonadota; class Gammaproteobacteria; order Burkholderiales; family Burkholderiaceae_C; genus Ramlibacter. The sequence goes on along the minus strand of JAEWBU010000409.1, from coordinate 7,673 downwards.
GCACCGTCAGCTGCATGCTGATGGGCGTGGGTGCGCTCTACAAGGCGGGCCTGGTCGAGTGGATGAGCAGCATGACCTACCAGGCCGCCTCGGGCGGGGGCGCGCAGCACATGCGCGAGCTGCTCACCCAGTTCGGCGCGCTCAACGCCGAGGTGAAGGCTCTGCTCGACGATCCCAAGTCGGCGATCCTCGAGATCGACCGCAAGGTGCTCGGCCGCCAGCAGTCGATGTCGGCGCACGAGACCGAGAACTTCGGCGTGCCGCTGGGTGGCTCGCTCATCCCCTGGATCGACAAGGACCTGGGCGACGGCGTGTCTCGTGAGGAGTGGAAGGCCGGCGCCGAGACCAACAAGATCCTCGGCCAGGGCCCGGGCTTCGACAGCGCGGCCGTGCCGGTGGACGGCTTCTGCGTGCGCGTGGGCGCGATGCGCTGCCACAGCCAGGCGCTGACCTTCAAGCTCAAGAAGGACGTGCCGCTGGCCGACATCGAAGCCATGATCGCCGCCGACAACGAGTGGGTGAGCGTGGTTCCCAACACCCGCGAAGCCACGCTCAAGGACCTCACGCCGGTCGCCGTGACCGGCACGCTCCGCATCCCGGTGGGCCGGCTGCGCAAGATGGCGATGGGCCCCGAGTACCTCGGTGCCTTCACCATCGGGGACCAGCTGCTGTGGGGCGCGGCCGAGCCGCTGCGCCGCATGCTGCGCATCCTTCTGCAGGCTTGAAAGACGGCGCTTCGGCGCCGTTTCTTCTGGTTACGGCTCGTTGTCGTCAGGCAACAGGACCGCAAGACTGGTTGGGCTGGCCGGAGGGTTTCAGACGTTAAGCCCTGTCTCAGCTTGTCACCCTAAGACGTTGATGTTATGGTCCTTTTAGCCATTTATGTCTCAAGGCGAATGCCCGCATGAAGAGAACAAAACTGCTTGCTGACCAAGCAGAGGGGAACCCAGCAACGACGACCAAACGGCAGTGGCAAGCCACTGCCGTCGCGCTTGCCGCCGCGGCGTTGTTGAGCCTTCCCTCGCAGCCCGCGCACGCGCTCGCGCTGGGCCGCGTCACGGTCCAGTCCGCCCTGGGCGAACCGCTGCGGGTCGAGATCGACGTTCCCGAGATCACCCCGGACGAAGTCGCCAGCCTCCGCGTCAATGTCGCCTCGCCGGACGCCTTCCGCGCCGCCGGGCTGGATTACGGCCCGGCCGTGTCGGGCATCAGCGTCAACCTGCAGCGCCGCTCGGACGGCCGCTACTTCCTGCGCCTGTCCAGTGACCGTCCGGTCGCGGAGCCCTTCGTCGACGTCATCCTGGAGACCGCCTGGGGCTCCGGCCGCATCGTGCGCGACTTCACGATGCTGTTCGACCCGCCGGCCATGCGCCAAGCGCAGACGCCGCTCACGGCTCAGGTCGCTCCCTCCGCATCCCCCGCTCCCGCTGGCCGCACGACGCCCGCGCCGGTCGCGCCTGAGCGTGCCGCCCGCCCCGCTTCGCCGGGCGCTGCCGCTCCTGTCGCTCGTGCGCCGGCGACCCCTGCGCCTGCCGCGCCTGCCGCGCCTGCCGCGCCCGTTGCGCCCGGCAGTGGCAACCAGGTCACCGTCCAGGCCGGAGAAACCGCCGGCAAGATCGCCGCGGCTCACAAGACCGACGCGGTCTCGCTCGATCAGATGCTCCTGGCGCTGCTGCGCGCCAACCCCGAAGCCTTCGTCGGCAACAACGTCAACCGGCTGCGCGCCGGCGCCGTGCTCAACCTGCCCAGCGAAGAGCAGGCGCAGGCCGTCCCGGCCGGCGAAGCGCGCCAGACGCTGGTGGCGCAGAGCCGTGACTTCAACGAATTCCGCCGCCGTCTCGCCGAAGGCGTGCCCACCGCCCCGGCGGCCGGCACCAGCCGCGAAGCCGGCGGCCGCGTGCAGGCGCAGGTCGAAGAAAAGCGCCCGGCAGCCGCGGCGCCCGACAAGCTCACGCTGTCCAAGGGCGCGGTGCAAGGCCGCGGCGGTTCGGAAGACAAGGTGGCCCAGAACCGCGCGGCCCAGGACGCCAGCAACCGCGTCGCCGAACTCAATCGCAACATCAGCGAGCTGAACAAGCTCACTGGCGCGCTCCCCGGTGCGGCCCAGCCTGCCGCCGGTGCCTCGGCCCCGTCGACTGCGGCCACCGCCGCCGCGCGCCCCGCTTCGAGCCCCTCGCTGGCTTCGGTGGCGATCCCGGCGGGCTCTCCGGCGGCTGCCGTGCAGGCGCCGACGGCTGCAGCGCCCGCTTCTTCTCCCGTCTCCACCGCCAGCGCTCCGGTGGTGGCTGCGGTGACGCCCGCCAGCGCGCCTGCTGCCGCAGCAGCATCGGCCTTCGCCGCAGCCGCGTCTGCTCCTTCGACCGACGCCGCCCCCGCTCCGGCAGCCGCTGCTCCGGCTTCGGCGCCGGCGGCCGCCGCACCCAAGCGCCCGGTCGCGCCGCCCCCGATCCAGGAACCCAGCCTGCTCGATGAACTGCTGGGCAACCCGCTCATCCCGGCGTCGCTCGGCGGCGCCCTGGCCCTGCTGCTGGGCCTGGGCGTCTGGAAGGCCCGCCAGCGCCGCAAGTCCGCCCAGGTCGACAGCTCGTTCCTGGAAAGCCGCCTGCAACCCGACTCGTTCTTCGGCGCCAGCGGCGGCCAGCGGATCGACACGAACGAAGGCGCACCGACCGGCTCCTCGATGGTCTATTCGCCCAGCCAGCTCGACGCGGCCGGCGACGTGGACCCGGTGGCCGAAGCCGACGTGTACCTGGCCTACGGCCGGGACCTGCAGGCCGAAGAGATCCTGAAGGAAGCCCTGCGCATCAACCCGCAGCGCATCGCCATCCACACCAAGCTGCTGGAAATCTACGCCAAGCGCCGCGACACCAAGGCGTTCGAGCAGCTCGCCGGCGAGGTCTACGGCCTGACGCACGGCGCCGGTCCCGAGTGGTCGCACATCTGCGAACTGGGCCTGGACCTGGATCCATCCAATCCGATGTACCAGCCGGGCGGCCAGCCGTCGGGCAACGCGCCCCTGGCGGCGGCTTCGGCCGTCGTTGTCGCGGGCGTGGCCGCAGCGGCCAGTGCGCAGCCCGCTCCCGCCCCCGCTCCTGCGGCGGACAGCGGCATGCCGTCGATCGACCTGGACCTGGACTTCTCGCTGGATGACTCGGCCCCCGCGGCCAAGCCGTCGGCGAGCGCCGCGCCGCAGCCTCCCGCTGTCGCGCCTGCCGTCGAGCCCGCAGCGGAACCCCTGCTGAGCATGGACTTCGGCAGCGCCACGCAGCCGGTCGCGATCGAGCCGCCGGCCGCCCAGTTCGAAGCGCCCAGCCTGACGCTGCCGGACGACAACAGCCTCAACTTCGAAGCGAGCGCCCCCGCGCCCGTGTCGAAGGCGCCCGCTCCCGCGGCGCCGGCCGCGCCGGCCGCCGACAGCGGCATGATCGAATTCGACCTCGGCGCGCTCTCGCTCGATCTTCCGGCGGCGTCCGCTCCGGCTCCCGAGCCTGCCACCGTCGGCGGCGACTCGCTGAGCACCGGCGGCCTCGAGCTGGACACGAACGACGGCGAAGACCCGCTCGCCACCAAGCTCGCCCTGGCCCAGGAGTTCAACGCCATCGGCGACGCCGACGGCGCCCGCAGCCTGGCCCAGGAAGTCATCGCCGAAGCCTCCGGCGACCTCAAGAGCAAGGCGCAGAAGTTCCTGGCGGAGATCGGCTGATCCCGCTGTCTCGCAAAGGCCGCCCGTGAGGTGGGCCCTCGGCATCAGCTACCTGGGACAGGCTTACGACGGCTGGCAGAGCCAGCCGTCGGGCCGCACGGTCCAGGACCACCTGGAAGCCGCCCTCTCCCAGTTCGCCGCGCAACCGGTGTCCACGATCTGCGCGGGCCGCACCGACGCGGGCGTGCATGGCCTGATGCAGGTCGTTCACTTCGACACCGCCGTCGAGCGCGAGCCGTTCTCCTGGGTGCGCGGCACCAACCGCTTCCTGCCGCCCGATATCGCCGTGCAGTGGGCGCAACCGGTCCCCGACGAATTCCATTCGCGCGCCAGCGCCATCGCGCGCCGCTACGCCTACGTACTGCTCGAGTCGCCGGTGCGCCCCAGCATCGAGAGCGGTCGAGCGGGTTGGGTGTTCCGCCCCCTCGATGAAGTCGCCCTCCGCGACGCCGCCGCGCGCCTGCTGGGCACGCACGACTTCACTTCCTTCCGCGCCTCGGCCTGCCAGGCCCGCTCGCCCGTCAAGTCGATGCGCCGCATCGAGATCTCGCGCCGCGGCGCCTACTGGCGATTCGAGTTCGAGGCCGATGCGTTCCTGCACCACATGATCCGGAACATCATGGGCTGCCTGCTGGTGGTGGGCCAGGGACAGAAAGCTTCGAGCTGGATCGACGACGTGCTCGCGGCGCGCGACCGCGACGCGGCCGCCCCCACCTTCGCCCCCGACGGCCTCTACTTCCTGGGCCCCGTGTACGAAGCGCGCTGGGGCTTGCCGCAGCGCACCGCTGCGTATGATTGGCTGCCATGACGTCCGCCGCCGCGCACAACCCGCTCAGCCAGCGCACGCGGATCAAGATCTGCGGCCTCACGCGTGAACAGGATGTCGACGCCGCCGTGCAGGCCGGCGCCGACGCCGTCGGCTTCGTGCTCTATCCGAAGAGCCCGCGCTTCGTGAGCGCGGCCCGCGCCGGCGAACTCGCGCGGCGCCTGCCGCCCTTCATCACGCCGGTGCTGCTGTTCGTGAACGAGACGCCCGCCAACGTCGCCGCGGCCTGCGAGGAGGTCCCGGCCGCGATGCTGCAGTTCCACGGCGACGAAACGCCCGAGCAATGCTTCGCCGCCAGCGGCAACGGCAAGCGCCCCTGGATGCGCGCCGCGCGCATCCCGCTGGACGAAGCCCAGCCGTTCGACTTGCTAAAATTCGCGGCTCTCCACGAACACGCCCGGGCCCTGCTCCTCGACGCGCATGTCGAAGGCTACGGCGGCGGCGGCAAGGCATTCAATTGGTCACGGTTGCCACCAAGCGTCGACGCTCACCTCGTCTTGAGTGGTGGACTCACGCCTGCAAACGTGGCCGATGGCATCGTGCAAGTGCGGCCGCGTTGCAGGACGCTGGCCGTTGATGTGAGCTCCGGGGTCGAAGCCGCCAAGGGCGTCAAGGACCCGGAAAAGATCCATCAGTTCGTCGCGGCCGTGCGCGCCGCCGACGTGCTTCTTGCAAGGTCTCCCGATGCCCTCCTATCAGCAACCTGACCCGTCCGGCCATTTCGGCCCCTACGGCGGCAGCTTCGTCAGCGAGACGCTGACCCACGCGATCGAACAGTTGCGCGAGGCCTACGCGCGCTGGCAGAACGACCCCGAGTTCCTGGCCGAATTCCGCTACGAGCTGGCCCACTTCGTCGGCCGCCCCTCCCCGGTCTACCACGCGCAGCGCATGAGCCGCGAGCTCGGCGGCGCTCAGGTGTACCTCAAGCGCGAAGACCTCAACCACACCGGCGCCCACAAGATCAACAACGTGATCGGCCAGGCGATGCTGGCCAAGCGCATGGGCAAGCCGCGCGTGATCGCCGAGACCGGCGCCGGCCAGCACGGCGTGGCCACCGCCACCATCTGCGCGCGGTACGGCCTGGAATGCGTGGTGTACATGGGCAGCGAGGACGTCAAGCGCCAGAGCCCGAACGTGTACCGCATGAACCTGCTGGGCGCGAGCGTCGTGCCCGTCGAGTCCGGTAGCAAGACGCTGAAGGACGCGCTCAACGAAGCGATGCGCGACTGGGTCACCAACGTCGAGAACACCTTCTACATCATCGGCACCGTGGCCGGCCCGCACCCTTACCCGATGATGGTGCGCGACTTCCAGAGCGTGATCGGCAACGAATGCCTGGAGCAGATGCCGAAAATGGCGGGTCGCCAGCCCGACGCGGTGATCGCCTGCGTGGGCGGCGGCAGCAACGCGATGGGCATCTTCCATCCCTACATCCCGTTCGCGGACACGCGCCTGGTCGGCGTGGAAGCCGCCGGCGAAGGCCTGGACAGCGGCAAGCATTCGGCCTCGCTGCAGCGCGGCAGCCCGGGCGTGCTGCACGGCAACCGCACCTACATCCTGCAGGACGACAACGGCCAGATCACCGAGACGCACAGCGTCAGCGCGGGCCTGGACTATCCCGGCGTGGGCCCCGAGCACTCCTGGCTCAAGGACATCGGCCGCGCCGAGTACGTCGGCATCACCGACCAGGAAGCGCTGGAAGCCTTCCACTACCTGTGCCGCACCGAGGGCATCATCCCGGCGCTGGAGTCGAGCCACGCGGTGGCCTACGCGATGAAGCTGGCCCCGACGATGCGCGCCGACCAGCACATCCTGGTCAACCTGTCCGGCCGCGGCGACAAGGACATCGGCACGGTGGCCGACCTGGCCGGCGTGGACTTCTACGACCGCCCCTCCATGCGCGGCCTCAAGCTGAAGGGCGGCAAATGAGCCGCATCTCCGCCACCTTCACCCGCCTCGCCTCGCGGAAGCGCAAGGCCCTGATCCCCTACGTCACCGCCGGCTTCCCGTTCGCCGACATCACGCCGCAGCTGATGCACGGCATGGTGGAAGCGGGCGCCGACGTCATCGAGCTCGGCGTGCCCTTCTCCGACCCGATGGCCGACGGCCCCGTCATCCAGAAGGCCGGCGAGAAGGCGCTCAGCCTGGGGATCGGCATGGCCCAGGTGCTGGCCATGGTCCGCGCCTTCCGCGAGCGCGACAGCGAAACCCCCGTGGTCCTGATGGGCTACGCCAACCCGGTGGAGCGCTACGACCTCATGCACGGGCCGGGTGCCTTCATCCGCGACGCGGCATCGTCCGGCGTCGACGGCGTGCTGATCGTCGACTACCCGCCCGAGGAATGCACCCAGTTCGCCGCCGACCTGAAGAAGGCCGGCCTCGACCTGATCTTCCTGCTGGCCCCCACCAGCACCCCGCAGCGCATGCAACAGGTCGCGCGGGTCGCCGGGGGCTACGTCTACTACGTCTCGCTCAAGGGCGTGACCGGTGCCGGCCACCTGGACACCGCGGCGGTCGAGCAGGCCCTGCCGCGCATCCGCGAGCACGTGAAGGTGCCGGTCGGCGTGGGCTTCGGCATCCGCGACGCCGCCACCGCCCAGGCCATCGGCCGCGTGGCCGACGCGGTGGTGATCGGCACCAGGCTCATCCAGCTCATCGAGGAGCAGCCGCGCGACCGCGTGGTGCCCGAGGCGAGCGCCTTCCTGCGCGGCATCCGCCAGGCCCTGGACCAATAGAATCCCACACGACACAACGGAGCATCTCCCCATGAGCTGGCTCGAAAAACTCCTTCCTCCCAAGATCCAACCCACCGACCCCACTGAGCGCCGCAGCGTGCCCGAAGGCCTGTGGGTCAAGTGCCCCAGCTGCGAGACGGTGCTGTACAAGACCGACCTCGAGCAGAACCAGAACGTCTGCCCCAGCTGCAGCCATCATCACCGCATCAACGCGCGGCCGCGCCTCAACGGTTTCCTCGACGCCGAGGGCCGCTGGGAGATCGGCCAGGAAGTGCTGCCGGTCGACGCGCTCAAGTTCAAGGACAGCCGCCGCTATCCCGAACGCCTGAAGGAAGCGCTGGAGAACACCGGCGAGACCGACGCGCTGGTCGTGATGGGCGGCGCGGTGCACGGCATCAGCCTGGTGGCC
>JAEWBU010000364.1 GCA_023390985.1 Pseudomonadota bacterium | reverse complement strand
CGGTGGCGACCGAGACGGGCACGGCCTGCGGCGCCGCGGGCACGCTGGCCTGCGCGTCGTGGCGCGGCGAGAGAACGATGGCCGCCGCCGCGGCGACCGCCGTGGCACCGGCGGCCGCCCACCAGCGGTGGGGAGAGCGTTGGAACAGTTGCTTCATGGTCTTCTTCCTCGAGAGTGGTCCTGGATCGGGACGAGCTGTGCCCTGGCAGGCCATGTTTCGGCCTGCCACGATGGCAAGGTCAATGGGGGTGGCGGAAAACCGCGCCGCTAGCCGGGCGGTGGCGTCGGCGCCTGGAAGAACTCGGCCAGCCGACATCGCGCCTGCTCGGCGCAGGGGCATTCGTCGACCGGCCCCTGCTCCAGCGACTCGGGCCAGCCGGTGGGCTCTTCCAGCATCGAGCAGGTGACGCTCACGCCGGCCGCGCGCAGGCGCTTCGCATAGGCGCCGGCCTCGTCGCGCATGGGATCGTCATGGCCGGTGAGCACCAGCGTGCGCGGCAGGTCCGCCAGGCGCTGCGCGTGGGCCGGCACGGCGTACGGATGCTCGGCATCCATCGGTCCGCGCAGGTAGGCGCCCCAGCCCTCGGCCCAGCGGCATTCCACCTGTTCGCCGAGCTTGTCGCGAAGCGAGGGCATGGCCGTGCAGGGGTCGAGCATGGGCGCCACCAGGATCTGCCCGGCCAGCGGAGGATGGCGACGGTCGCGCACCATCATGGCCACCGCGGCCGCCAGGTTGCCGCCGGCCTCTTCGCCCGCGATGTACAGAGGCGCGTCGCGGCCGGCCAGCGAGGTGCGCTGGCGGTACAGCCATTCGAGCGCCGAGTAGCCCGCCTCGACCGCATCCGGAAACCGGTGCTCGGGCGCCAGCGGGTAATCGAACGAAGCCACGATGGCACCGGCTTCGACCATCAGCAGCGCGAGCTGCGCGCCGCTGTCGATGTCGCCCGTGGTGAAGCTGCCGCCATGGAAATGCAGCACCAGCGGCAGCGACTTGCCGCGCGGGCGGGTGCCCCACACGCGCACGTCGCGGCCGACGCCGGGCACGGGCAGCACGCGGGAAACGGAAGGGGACGGTTCGGCAACCATGGCATGAAGGATAGGCACGCAGGTTCTGCGGATAAAGCGGCTGCCGACCAGTTCTCTGTTTCCGGCCGATGAACAATCGCGGCCAACAAGGAAGGGAACCGGGGAATGGACAGGATCCAGGCGATGCAGGTGTATGCGCGGGTGGTCGAGACCGGCAGCTTCACGCGCGCCGCCGAGTCGCTGAACCTGCCCAAGGGCTCGGTCACCAAGCTCGTGCAGCAGCTGGAGGCGCGGCTGAAGGTGCGTCTGCTCAACCGCACCACGCGCCAGGTCACCGTCACCGCCGACGGCGCCGCGTACTACGAGCGCACCTCGCGCCTGCTCAACGACCTGGACGACATCGAGGCCAGCATGAGCAACGCGCAGGCCAACCCGAGCGGTCGGCTGCGCGTGGACGTGGGCACCTCGGTGGCGCGCCTCATCCTGATCCCCGCCCTGCCCGGCTTCCATCGCCGCTACCCGGACATCCGCATCGACCTGGGCGTCACCGACCGTCCGGTGGACCTGATCACCGACAACGTGGACTGCGTGATCCGCGGCGGCGAGCTGCTGGAGCAGTCGCTGGTCGCGCGGCGCGTGGGCAACATGCGGCTCGTCACCGTGGCGGCGCCTTCTTACCTGCGCGAGCGCGGCGCACCCAGGCACCCTTCGGAACTCGAGCTCGACGGACATGTCACGGTCAACTACTTCTCCACCCGCACGGGGCGGCCTTATCCGCACGTGTTCGAGCGCGACGGCGAATCGCTGGAGATCGCCGGCCGCTACCAGGTCGCGGTGAACGAGGCCAATGCGCACATGGCCGCGGTGCTGGCGGGGCTGGGCGTCTCGCAGGTGGCGGCGTTCGGCGCGGCCGCGCACCTGCGCAGCGGCGAGCTGGTGGAGGTGCTGCCCGAGTGGACGCGGCCGGCGATCCCGCTGCACATCGTGTACCCGCCCAACCGCCACCTGAGCGCCAAGGTTCGCGCGTTCGTGGAGTGGGTGGTCGAGCTGTTCGACGGCAGCGAGCACGTGCGGGCCTGAGAGGAGAATGATCCCCATGCCGACACCCCAACAGGTCTCCGAGCGCCGCCGCACTTTCCGGCAGCTGCATCAATCCGGTTGCTTCGCGATCCCGAACCCCTGGGACGCCGGCAGCGCCCGCTACCTGGAGCACCTGGGCTTCAAGGCCCTGGCGACCACCAGTTCGGGCGCGGCGTGGAGCCGCGCGCAGGCCGACGGGCAGATGCAGCTGGAAGCCGTGCTCGGCCACCTGCGCGAGATGGTCGAAGCGACGTCGCTGCCGATCAACGCCGACTTCGAAGCGGGCTTCGCGGACGATGCCGCGGGCGTGGCGCGCAACGTGCGCAAGGCGCTGGACACGGGCGTGGCGGGCCTCTCGATCGAGGACTCGACCGGCAACCCGGACCAGCCGCTGCGCGGCATCGACGAAGCGGTCGAGCGCATGCGCGCCGCCCGCGCCGCGATCGACGAGGCCGGCGGCGAAGCGCTGCTCGTGGGGCGCGCGGAAAACTTCTTCGTGGGAAGGCCCGACCTCGACGACGCGATCCGTCGCCTGAAGGCCTATGCCGATGCCGGTGCCGATTGCCTCTACGCGCCGGGCATCAAGACCCGCGACCAGATCGCGGCCGTGGTCGCGGCCGTCGCGCCCAAGCCGGTGAACCTACTGATCGGCTTTCCCACCGACCTCACGCTGCGCGACATCGAGGCGCTGGGCGTGCGGCGCGTCAGCGTGGGCGGCGCGCTGGCCCGCAGCGCGTGGGGCGGGTTCATGCGCGCGGCACAGGCGATCGCGAGCGAGGGGCGGTTCGACGCTTTCGCCCAGGCGGCGAGCGGGGCGGAGTTGAACGGCCTGTTCGGCCGGCCCTGATCAGGCGCGTCCACGCACCGCGGCCGCCAGCCGCCGCAGCACCTGCTCCGTCGCTTCCCACCCGATGCACGCGTCGGTGATCGACACGCCATGCGCGAGCGGTTGTCCGGGCTTGAGGTCCTGGCGGCCTTCGCGCAGGTGGCTCTCGATCATCAGGCCGAGCACGCGGCGCTCGCCGGCTTCCATCTGCCGCGCGATGTCGTCCGCGACCGCGACCTGCCGCTCGAACTTCTTCTCCGAGTTGGCGTGGGAACAGTCCACCATCACGCGCTCGCGCACGCCGGACTTGCGCAGCACGGCGCAGGCGGCCTCGATGTCGGCCGCCGCGTAGTTGGGACCGCGCGAGCCGCCGCGCAGGATGATGTGGCAGTCGTCGTTGCCCGCGGTCTCGAACACCGCGGCCACGCCCATCTTGGTCACGCCCATGAAGGCATGCGAGGCGCGGCAGGCCACCAGCGCATCGGCCGCCATCTGCACGCCGCCGTCGGTGCCGTTCTTGAAACCGATCGAGCAGGACAGGCCCGAGGCCAGCTGGCGGTGGCTGGGGCTCTCGGTCGTGCGGGCGCCGATCGCGCCCCAGGAGACCAGGTCCGACAGGTACTGCGGGCTGAGCAGGTCGAGGAACTCGGTGGCGGCCGGCACCTCCAGGCGCGCGACCTCCAGCAGCAGCCGGCGCGCGAGCCGCAGACCGTCGTTGACGTGGTAGCTGCCGTCCAGGAAGGGATCGTTGATGAAGCCCTTCCAGCCCACCGTGGTGCGCGGCTTCTCGAAGTACACGCGCATGACGAGCAGCAGCTCGTCGCTCACCTCGGGCGCGAACGCGCGCAGGCGCCGCGCGTACTCGAGCGCCTGGTCGAGGTCGTGGATGGAGCAAGGCCCGACGATGACCAGCAGCCGGGGGTCGCGCCCGTGCACGACGTCGGCGACCGAGCGGCGGCTCCGCTCCACGAAGGCGCCCACCGAAGCGTCGGCGGGCAGGTCGTACTGGAGCAGCGCGGGCGAGATGAGGGGCCGGATCTGCCGGATGCGCAGGTCTTCGACCTGTCGAGCGCCGGGCTCGTCCTCGAGGGGAGCGGAGTTCATCCGGAGGATTGTGCGCGAGCGCGCATCGCCAAGGCTTTGCACGTCGTGGATGCATTTGGCGCAATGCGCCTACATCCGGGCAGTCCGGCCGCCTTCACACTGCGCACATGCGCAACCGCATGAGAAGATCAAACCTGTGAGCGACCTCCCGGATGAAGCCGAGCGACTGCGGCTCTTCATCTCCTCCGTTGCCGACTACGCGATCTACATGCTGTCCCCGGCCGGGGACGTCGTGAGCTGGAACCTGGGCGCGCAGCGCTTCAAGGGCTACGAGTCGCACGAGATCATCGGCAGGCACTTCTCGAACTTCTACACGCCGGAGGACCAGGCCCAGGGCGTCCCGGCGCGCGCGCTCGAACTGGCGCGGACCACCGGCAAGTTCGAAGCGGAAGGCTGGCGGGTGCGCAAGGATGGATCGAGGTTCTGGGCCAGCGTGGTCATCGATCCGATCCGCGACACGAATGGCGAACTCATAGGCTTCACCAAGATCACGCGGGACATCACGGACCGCAAGCTGGCGGCGGAGCAGCTCGAGAAGACCCGGGAGGCGCTCTTCCAGTCACAGAAGCTCGAAGCCATCGGCAAGCTGACCGGGGGCGTGGCCCACGACTTCAACAACCTGCTGAACGTGCTGACCAACGGGCTGTCCATGCTCCGGCAGCAGACGCGCGACGTGGACTCCCTCCGGCTGATCGACAGCATGGAGAAGGCGACGAGCCGCGCCACCGCGCTGACCCAGCAGCTGCTCAGCTTCGCGCGCCAGCAGCCGCTGCGCCCCGAGCCGCACGACGTCGGCCGACTGGTGACCGCCTTCGAGACGGTGCTGCGAAGAGCCAACCGCAGCGCCGTCCAGTTCGACGTGCACATCGCGCCGCGACTGCCCGCGATCCTGGTGGACGCCACGCAGTTCGAGACCGCGCTGCTCAACCTCGTCGTCAACTCGCGCGATGCGACCCCGGACGGCGGCCGCATCACCATCTCCGCCGACGCCGTCGATCTGTCGGCCGGAGAGGTCGGCGCACTGCCCGCGGGGCGCTACATCCAGGTCAGCGTGGCCGACAGCGGCTCCGGCATGTCGCCCGAGGTCATCGCCCGTGCCGTGGAGCCGTTCTTCACGACCAAGCCCCGGGGCAAGGGCACGGGGCTGGGGCTCAGCCAGGTGTACGGCCTGGCCCAACAGTCGGGCGGCGACCTGCGCATCGTCTCCAGTCCGGGATCGGGCGCCACCGTCTCCATGTTCTTCCCGGCGCTGCCGCCGGAGCAGCAGCCCATGCTCGTGGCGGACGACGGTTCGGAGAAGGTCCTGGTGGTCGACGACCAGCCCGAGGTGCTGGCCATGGTGGCGGAGATCTTCCGCAACCTGGGGTTCGATGTGCTGACGGCGGGCGACGGCCGTGCCGCGCTCAACGTGCTCACGCGCGAGGGCAACGTCAATCTGCTGTTCAGCGACATCGTGATGCCGGGCATGAACGGCATCGAGTTGGCGAATGAGGTCAAGGACCGGTTCCCGATGATCAAGATCCTGCTGGCCTCGGGCTATCCGCCCCCGGAGGCGGGCGACCTCAACGACTTCGATTTCCTGTCCAAGCCCTTCAGCATGGCCGACGTGGCGAAGAAGTTGCGCGCCCTGGCGCGATGACGCCGGAGCATCCCATGGCCCGCGCTCCGCTGGACATCCTGGTCGTGGACGACAACTTCGGTTCGGCTTTCATGATGGCGGAGGTGCTGAAGCGGGCCGGTCACCACGTGCGGGTGGCCGTCGGCGGCCAGGAAGCGATCCGGGAGGCGGCCACCCAGGCGCCGGATGCGATCCTCATGGACATCAACCTCCCCGACCTGAGCGGGTTCGAGGCGGCCAAGCGGATCAGGACGCTGATGCCGCAGGTGAAGGTGATCGGGATTTCCGGCCTGCACATCCCTCCCGACCGGGAGGGCGATATGGTGATCTTCGAGGAGCGGCTGCAGAAGCCGATCACGCCGGAGGAGCTGCTGGCCGCCTTCGACCGGTTGTGCGGGCCCTGAGGCCTGGCCTGCCCGGAGGGACTCGAACCCCCGACCTGCTGCTTAGAAGGCAGCTGCTCTATCCAGTTGAGCTACGGGCAGCGAAGGCGGCCATTGTCTCACCCCGGCGGCTGTCCGCGCTCGATGCCTTGCGCCTGCAGGCCGTCCCTGAGCTTGTCCAGCCCACGCCGGATCCAGGACTTGACCGAGCCGAGCGGCGCGCCCATCTGCGTCGCCACTTCGGTGTGGGTGAGGCCCTGGCCATAGGCCAGCGCGAGGCTCTGGCGGTGCGTGCCGTCGAGGGCGCCCAGGCAGGCGTGGAGGTGCAGCGCCTCGGTGGCGGCGCCGAGAAGGTCGAGAGCGCTGGGGCCGGCGGCGCCGAGGTCGTCGCAGCCTTCTTCATCGAGCTCGGTCTCGCCGCGTCGAGCCCGGGTGCGCAGCGCGTCCAGGGCCTTGTTCCGGACGATGGTGATCAGCCAGGTCATCGGCTGGATGTCCTGGCCGTTCACGTTCGGCCGATACGTTCCCGCGTTGCGCCAGATGCTGACGAAGGCTTCCTGCAACGCGTCCTCCGCGCAGGCGTGCCGGCCCAGGATGCGCAGCGCCACGCCGAACAGGTGCGCGTGCGTGCGTTCGTGGACCTGCGCGAAGGCGTGGTGGTCGCCGCGCGCGGTGGCGGCCAGCAGTTCCTGCAAGGTCGGGGGCGGGCTCATGCGGAAAAGCATAGGAAGCCCCCTCAAGGACTTTCCGCCCTTGCGGACCCGCTCGCTAGCGGCGGCGGTGCCGCTTGTGCACGCCCGCCGGCGGCACGCGCCGCCTCACCGACGATGCGCCCGTCAGCCGTCGCACGGCGGGCGGGCGTGGCGGCGCCACCTTCAGCCAGGTGGCGTCGCCGTATTCCTTTTCCACGTCGATGGTGCTGCGCACGCCGATCGCGCCCAGGCGCTTGTCCAGCCAGGCCGCCGCCGCCTCGCGGCCCGCTCGGAACAGGCGCTGGATCAGCGCCGGGTCGGCGGTGGTCCGGCTCGAAGGCGACAGGTCCTGCAGCGCGCGCCAGCCTTCCACGCGGTGCAGCCGCATCGGACCGCGGCCGTCCGCCAGCGGCGCGCCGACCTCGACCAGCCGGTTGAAGGCATGCGCCAACCGCACCTGCGTGAGCAGGCTGGCGTTGAACGCGAGCTCGGTCATGCGGTCCAGGATCTCGGTGTTGGACTTGGGGATGTCCGGCCGCGTGAGCGGGTTGATCTGCACGATCAGCACGTCGCGGCTCTGCGAATGCGTCACCAGCGGCGTGAGCGCGGGGTTGGCCGAGAAGCCGCCGTCCCAGTAGGCCTCGCCGTCGATCACCGAGGCCTGGAACAGCTGCGGCAGGCAGGCCGAGGCCATCACCGCGTCGGCGGTGAGCGCGCGGCCGTGAAAGATGGCCGCGCGACCGGTGCTCACCTGCGTGGCGCTGACGTACACGCGGTGCGAAGGGTCGCGGCGGATCGCCTCGAAGTCGATGCGGCGCTCGAGCACCGTGCGCAGCGGGTTCAGGTCGAGCGGGTTGAACTGGTAGGGCGAGACCGGCTGCGGCGACAGGAAGCCCCACCCGCCCAGCGGTCCGGCCCACAGGCTGGCGAACAGCTTGCGGTGCACCGAACCGGCCGCGCCCAGCGTCACCACCTCGTCCCAGAAGTTCGACAGGCACTCGCGCGCCGATTCGCGCGGATCGCTCTTGCTGCGCCTGGCCGTGGCCCAGCCGCTGGCCAGCGCGACCGCGTTCATCGCGCCGGCACTGGCGCCGCTGATACCTTCGAAGGCGAGGCGCCCGTCCTCGAGCAGGGCATCGAGCACGCCCCACGTGAAGGCACCGTGCGAACCCCCGCCCTGCAGAGCCAAGTTGATCGTCGTGTTCGTCATGGTCGACACCATGCAGCAACATCCATGCTCGACAGCGCGGCTCCTGGCATCCGGCTTCCAATCGTTGCACTCATCAACACAGGCTCGGGCAGCGTACGCGCCGATCGCCCCGGCGTGACGGCAGCGAACTCATCCGCGCATGGACCAGTGTGGGTGCGCCCGCGCACGGAGCGCTCGCGCCGTCCAAGCCAGAAAAGCTCAGCCGTTGTGCTCCAAGATGAACCCGATTGCGTGGGCATGTAACGCACACAGGCCCGTCACACGCACCGCACATCCCGCGCCCCTACAGCTGAGCCACGCCGCTCCTCGTTCGTAAGCAAACGTCGTGTTTCAAAGCGGCCTTTCTGACTGAGCAGTCAACCACCACAGTCCAGCCAGCGAGCCGAACAGCGGTTTCGCGCGGCCCTCTCGGGGCTCTTGTCAACCCAAGGATGAAAGGAACAAACGGATGAAGTTCGACTTGTTGCGGATGGGCATCGTGTATGTGCACCTGATCGCCTGCTGTATCGCGCTCGGAACGGTGTTCATGAGCGACCTGCAGCTGGTCAGGGGCCTGCTGCGAAGCGAAGGCGGGACGGTGGAGCCCGACCACCTGGCCGGCCTGCACCACACATTGGTGCGGGCCCTGGCCGCGCTCTGGATCACCGGCGTCGCCATCGTCGCCATGGACATCTGGAAGGCCGACACCGGCGTGCTCTTCAATCCCAAGCTGCAGGCCAAGTTCGCCGTCGTGCTGCTGCTGACGCTGAACGGCCTGGCGCTGGAGCGCGTGGTGCTGCCCGCGATGAAGAAGGCCGGCTCGATCATGCGGCTGACGTTCAGCAACCGCCTGCTGGCGGTGTTCGTGGGCGCGGTGTCGGGGGTGTCGTGGTTCTACGCCGCCGCGCTGGGCGTGGGCCGGCCGCTCAACTGGAAGTTCTCGCTGGCCGAGATCATGGCGGCCTGGCCGGTGCTGGTGATGGGCGGCTTCTTCCTGATGGTGACGCTCACCGCCTGGGCCCAGTACAGCGCCAGTGGCGGCGCCAGGACGCTGCGGCCGGTGCCGGTGGGCCGCTAGGCGGATGCCACGAGGGGGTGGTCGGAGCGATAGGATTCGAACCTACGACCCTCTGGTCCCAAACCAGATGCGCTACCAGACTGCGCTACGCTCCGAACCCGACGATTCTAAGGCCGGCCTCGCCGGCCAGGCGAGGGACCGATGGCGATCCGGATCGTGAGGCTGGGCACCCCGAGGGCGAAGGACGAGGGGCTGCGCATCGGTACGGTGCGCCGGCCACCCCGCGGGGTCCCCAGATCCCAGTTCGCTTCGGGCGACTGGTACGACGTCTGGTATCCCAATCTCGCCCCCAGCGCGGAGAACGTGCAGGCGGCCCTGGCGGCCACCACCGACAAGGAATGGGCGGCCTTCACCCGCAAGTACCGGGCGGAGATGGCCAGGCCCGAGGCCGCCCGCACGCTGGACCTGCTGGCCGCCCTCTCGCACCAGAGCAATTTCTCGGTGGGCTGCTACTGCGAGAACGAGGCGCGCTGCCATCGCTCGCTGCTTCGCGGACTGCTGAAGGAGCGCGGGGCGGCGATCCGCGAGGATTGACCGCGCCGCAATGAAAACGCCGGCACGAAGCCGGCGTCCTCTGGAGGCGTTCAGGACCTTACTGCGGGTCCAGCTTCTTGGCCTGTCCCGGGGGCAGGCAGCCGTTGTCCTTCTTGGCCAGGCCCGGAGGGCAATCGGCGCGGTTGCCCATGCGGGCGGTGTCGTCCGAGTCGGCCTTCGAATGCCGGCCCTTGTGCGAGTCGTCGTCCGAGCGCTTGTGGTGCATGTCCCGGTCGGCGCGCTTGTGCGCGTCCCTGTCCTTGTCGTGGCGCGTATGGGTGTCCGAGCGTGTGCGCGTATCGGCGGCGCCGCCCGCGCCCAGCGTCGCCGTCGTCCCGGCCGAGCTGTCGACGCCCGTCTTGCCCGACAGCGAGGTGCCGCTGTTCGTGCCCGTGGTGGCAGCGGTCGAACCCGGCTGCACGATGGCGCCGCCGCTCGAGCCCAGCGCGCCGCTGGTGGTGGCGCCCTGCCCTTGCACGTTGGCGTTGGCGCCCGTGGACTGGCTGGCACCGGCGGTGGAGGACGTGGTCCCCGACGTGGTGGTCGAACTGTTCGTCGTGGTCTGCGCGAAGGCGCCGCCCGCGACCAGCGAGGCGACCAGGAGGCTCAGAAGTTTGCTGCTGCTCATGCGTTCATTTCTCTCCGTTGAACATGGAAACAGCATGGGCCGCGGCCGGGCTGACCGTGGTCGGACATGGGAAAGCATCCCGGTCGGGCGAGTCCCCCCCCAGGTAGGAGATGCCTCGTG
>JAEWBU010000362.1 GCA_023390985.1 Pseudomonadota bacterium | reverse complement strand
AGCCCGGGCATCGCGATCAGGAAGTGATGCGTCAGGTTGATGGTGGACGGCTCGGCGGGCATGATCAAATTTTAGCGAAGACGAATGGAAAAGCCCTATCCCGCCGGACTGGTGTGGTTTCGGCGGGACCTGCGCGCCCAGGACCACGCCGCCCTCTACCACGCGCTGCGCAGCTGCCGGCAGGTGCACGCGGTTTTCGTGTTCGACACCGCCCTCCTCGATCCACTGCCGCGCCGCGACCGCCGCGTGGAGTTCATCCGTGAGTCGCTGGTGGAGCTGGACGAGCAGTTGCGGCGCTTGTCCGGCCACGCGGGCGGCGGCTTGATCGTGCTGCATGGCCCAACCACGGACGAGTTGCCCCGGCTGGCCCGGCAGCTGGAGGTCCAGGCCGTTTTCGCCAACCACGACTACGAGCCGTCGGCGATCGCGCGGGACTCGCGGGTGCGCGGCGCGCTGGCCGAGACCGGCATCGCGCTGCACACGAGCAAGGACCAGGCGATCTTCGACGGCGACGAGCTGCTGACCCAGGCGGGGCGGCCGTATTCGGTGTTCACGCCCTACAAGAAGGCCTGGCTGGCGAAGGTCGATGCGTACTACCTGAAGGCGTATCCGGTCGAGAAGCACGCCGGTGCGCTGGCGGCGCTGCCCCAGGCTTGGCGGCGCCCCGTGCCTTCGCTCGCCGACCTGGGCTTCGAGCCGAGCAACCTCTCGAGCCTGCCCGTGCGTCCGGGCGCACGCGGCGCCGCGCGGCTGCTCGACGACTTCCTCACGCGCATCGACCGTTACCACCTGACGCGTGACTTTCCCGCGGTGAAGGGTCCGAGCCATCTCAGCGTGCATCTGCGCTTCGGAACGGTGTCGGTGCGCCGACTGGCGCGGCACGCCCACTCGCTGGCTCAGGCGGGCGGGCCCGGCGCCGCGACCTGGCTGAGCGAACTGATCTGGCGCGACTTCTATTTCCAGGTGCTGGCGAACTTCCCGCACGTGGCGGATGAAGAGGACCGCGGCGCGAGCTTCCGGCCCGAGTACGACGCCATCGCCTGGGAGACCGGCCCGCGGGCCGACGCGATGTTCGCCGCGTGGTGCGAAGGCCGCACCGGTTATCCGCTGGTGGATGCCGCCATGCATCAGCTCAACCAGACCGGGTACATGCACAACCGCCTGCGCATGGTGACCGCCAGCTTCCTGTGCAAGGACCTGGGCATCGACTGGCGGCGGGGCGAGCGCTATTTCGCGCGGCAGCTCATCGACTATGACCTGGCCGCCAACAACGGCGGCTGGCAGTGGGCCAGTTCATCGGGCTGCGACGCGCAGCCGTACTTCCGCATCTTCAACCCGGTGAGCCAGAGCCGGAAGTTCGATCCCGAAGGCGAGTTCATCCTGCGCTTCCTGCCGCAACTGGCGCGGCTGCCATCGCGAGCGCTGCATGCGCCGTGGGAAGCGAAGCCGGCGGACCTCGACTATCCGCCGCCCCTGGTCGACCACGATCGCGCGCGCGAAGAGACGCTGCGGCGTTATGCGGTGGTGAAGAAAAACGGCGCCGCGAAGGGCGCCGCCGGGACCTGAAGCTCGTTCTTCAGGCGGCTACTGCGCTGGTGCAGTAGTGCTTGACCAGGCTGAGCAGCTCCTCTTCCGAGTACGGCTTGCCCAGGTAGTGGTTGACGCCCAGCTCGCGGGCGTGCTCGCGGTGCTTCTCGGCGATGCGCGAGGTGATCATCACGATCGGCAGCTGGGCCCAGCGGTTGTCGGCGCGGATGTTGCGAGCCAGGTCGAAGCCGTCCATGCGCGGCATCTCGATGTCCGACAGCACCACCGCCGGCTTCTCCTCGGCCAGGCGCTCCAGTGCCTGCAGGCCGTCGGCCGCCAGCGCGACGCGGTAGCCCTCGCGCTGCAGCAGGCGCTGCGTGACGCGGCGCACGGTGATGGAGTCGTCGACCACCAGCACCAGCGGGATCTGCGGCGCCGCGGGCAGCACCTCGGGCACCGCCGGCTGGCCGGCCTGCTCGAGCATCTCGGGCTGGGCGCGGTCGGCGCTGAGCAGGCGGGCCTGCTCGCCGTACACGGCGGACAGCGCCACCGGGTTGTAGATCAGCACCACCGCGCCGGAAGCGAGCACCGTCATGCCGGCCAGGCCGGGCAGGCGGGCCAGCTGCGGGCCGAGGTTCTTCACCACCACTTCCTGGTTGCCGAGCACTTCGTCGACGTGCACGGCCACGCGCTGCGCGGCGCTCCGGAACACCACGATCGGCAGCGTCCTGGTCTGGGGCTCCGCGCTGCGCTGCGAGGACTGCAGCAGCGCGCCGGACCAGAAGAAGGGCACCGGCTCGCCGCCGAAGTCGAACGAGCCGCTGTTGTAGGCCTGCTGGACCTCCTTGGCGCTGGCGCGGCGGACGATCTCGACCAGGTTGGCCGGCACGCCGATGCTCAGCGCGCCACTGCGCACCATCACGACCTGCGTAACCGCGGTGGTCAGCGGCAGCACGAGCTTGAAGCTGGTGCCGCGGCCGGCCTGCGTGCTGGTCTCGATACGGCCGCCCAGGGCGTTGACTTCGGAGCGGACCACGTCCATGCCGATGCCGCGGCCGGACAGTTCCGTCACCTGCGCCGCCGTGGAAAAGCCCGGCGTGAAGATCAGGTTGGCGGCCTCGGCCTCGGTGAGCACCTGGCCGGGCGTCACCAGCCCTTGCTGCTGCGCCTTGTCGCGGATGCGGACCAGGTCCAGGCCGGCGCCGTCGTCGCGGAATTCGACCGAGACGTCGTTGCCTTCCTGTCGCACGTCGATCAGGATGGTGCCGGCCGGGTCCTTGCCCGCGGCCTGGCGGACGGCGGCGTCCTCGATGCCGTGCGCCACGCAGTTGCGCAGCAGGTGCTCGAACGCGGGCGTCATGCGGTCCAGCACGCCGCGGTCCATTTCGATGGAGCCGCCGGTGATGTCCAGCTTGACCTGCTTGCCGGTCTCCTTGGACGCGAGGCGCACCACGCGGTACAGGCGGTCGGAGATGCCCTCGAACTCCACCATGCGCGTGCGCAGCAGGTCGCGCTGCAGTTCACGGGTCTGGCGGGCCTGGGCGATCAGGTCGTCTTCGGTGGCTTCCACCGTGCGCTGCAGGTTGCGCTGCACGCTGGCCACGTCGTTCACCGACTCGGCCATCATGCGAGTGAGTTCCTGCACGCGGGTGAATCGGTCGAACTCCAGCGGGTCGAAGCCGGCGCCCGAGTCCTTGGACTGCGCCAGGCGCGACTGCATCTGCGTCTCGGCCTGCAGCTCGATGTCGCGCAGCTGGTTGCGCAGGCGATCCAGGTTGCCGGTCAGGTCGTTCAGCGAGCCGCGCAGGTTGCGCAGTTCGTTCTCCAGGCGCGAGCGGGTGATCATCACCTCGCCGGCCTGGTTCATCAGGCGGTCCAGCAGCTGCGAGCGCACGCGCACGGCCTGGTTGGCGACGGCGCGTTGCGGGGCCAGGGGCAGCGTGGTCACGGGCGCGGCGAGCACGGCGCGCGTGGGCGCGGGCTGCTGTGGTTGCGGCTCGGTGATGGTGGGCGCGGTGGCGATCGGCGCCTGGACCTGCGGCGGCGCGACGGCGAGGGGCGCCTCGGCTTCCGGCTGGTCGGCCCGCGCACGCAGCGCGTCGAATGCGGTCTGCAGGTCGTCGAGACGTTGCAGCAGCGGTTCGAGCTCGGCGGCCTGCGTTTCGGCCGGCAGACCTTCGATGGCCGACTCCATGCGGTGCGCCATCTCGCCCAGTCGCAGCGCGCCGGCCAGGCGGGCGCTGCCCTTGAGCGTGTGCAGCACGCGCAGCACTTCGTCGCGGCCCTCGGGGCGGCCCTGCTGCGCCCACTGGCGCAGGCCGGCGCCCAGCTTGGGCATCAGGTCGACCGCTTCTTCCTCGAAGATCGGGAACAGGTCGGGATCGATCGCGTCGACCGCGTCGATGTCGTCATCGCCCGAGAGCCGGTTGCCCTGGTGCGATGCGGGCGCCGTTTCGGTGGGCGCGCTGAACTGCACGAACTGCGTGGCGGGCTGCACGACCGGCTTGACCGGCGCGGCCTCTTCCACCAGCTCGCCGAGGTCCAGGCCTTCGTAGCCGCTGTCGCGCAGCTCGGGGCGCAGGGGCAGCTTCAGCAGTTCGAGCGCGGCGAGCGACTCGGCCACGCGCGGATCCGACTCCTTCAGGAAGCCGGCGGCGAACTGGTGCAGCAGCCTGCGGATCTCTTCCGCCGCTTCGACGAAAGCCCTGCCGTGCTGCGGCGTGCCCCAGGCCAGCCGCTGCGCGTGCTGCAGCGAGCCTTCGAGGGCGCGTGCGATGTCGGACAGCGCATGGAAGCCGACCGTCGCCGAGCTGCCTGCCAGCGCGTGAGCCAGGCCGACGGCGGTGTCGGGAATCGGCTCCTTCAGCTCGAGCGCCCACTCGGCCAGCTCTTGCGAGAGGCGGCGCGACCACTCGTCCGCTTCGTTCAGGTAGACGTTGTAGAGCGGGATGCCGATGCGCAGGCCGCCGATCACCTTGGTCTGGTCGTCGATGGCCGGTTGCGCCGCGAGCGGCTCTTCCGCCGGCAATTCCGGCTCGGGCTGCGGCTCGGGTTGCGCGGACAGCGCAGCAAGGCTGTCGAGATCGATGGAGACGATCTCGGGTTCGGGCACCGAAGCGGGAGCGGCTTCGGCGGGCGCCTGGGCCACGGCGTCGAGTTCGATCGCGAAGTCGGCCGGCAGCTCGTCGAGCGTGATCTCTTCCGCCACCACGGCCTGGCCGCGGATGACGTGGGTGGCGCCGAACGACTCGATGTCGTCGGGCAGCGGCGCAGGTTCGGAGGCGAGGCCGAGGTCGAGGTCGGCGAGCAGGTCGGTGGCGGGGGCCGCGACCGGCTCCGCCACCGGCGCCGGGGCGGGCTCGGCCGGCGCCAGGTCGAATTCGAACGACGGGACGTCGATCGCAGGCAGTTCGGGCGCCGGTTCGATGGCCGCCTGCGCCGGCGGCAGTTCCGGTTCGGCGGCGGCAGGCGCGAAGAAGTCGATGTCGAGCGCAGGGGCTTCGGGTTCCGTGACCGGTGCCGGTGCGACACCCGGGAACTGGAACGCGACCACGCGGCCATCCGTGCGGAGCGCGTCGGCCGGGCCTCGGAACATGGCGGATTTCCAGCCCGCGTCCGTGCCGGAGGCGATGTCCTCGATCCAGCGGCCGAAGCCGTGCAGCGCGTCGGCCGAGACCGTGCGCAGGTCGTCGGTGGCGGGTTTCTGGTCGGCGAGCCAGGTGTTGAGCACCTGCTCCAGCGCCCAGCCGGCTTCGCCGAATTCGTTCAGCCCCACCATTCGCGAGCTGCCCTTGAGCGTGTGGAACGCACGGCGCAGTGTGGTGAGTTCGGCGACGTCGCCGGGCTGGGCCGCGAGCGATTCGAGCGCCGCCAGGCCATTGCCGACCACTTCGCGCGCTTCCTCCAGGAAGATCTGGAGCAGCTCGTCGTCGTCCTCGTCCTCGGCGGCCGGCGCCGCGGCCGGAGCGGGGGCAGGCGCGGCGACCACAGGGGCGACCGCAACCGGTGCGGCTTGCACCTCGAGCGGCGAGGTCGAGACCGTCGCCACCGGCGTCGCGATCACGGCCTCGACGGCCGCGGGCGTCTGCGCCGGGGTCGCCTGGACCTTTTCGGACTCGAGGCGGCCCATCAACGGCCGCAACTCGCCCTGCGCTTCGTCGAAGACGAACAGCTTCTTCGCCAGCGCGGGCTGGTAGTTCAGCATGTCGATCAGGAAGCCGAGCGCGCCGAGGTTGTTGCCCAGCTTGTCGAAGGTGCTGGCGCGGCGCTCGAGGTCCTGGTCGAAGTCGCCCACGAGGATCTGCTCGACGGTTTCACGCATGCGGGCGACGGCCAGCGTGGCCTTGTCCAGGCCCAGCACCGACAGCACGCCGCGCATCTGCAGCAGGTGCGTGGGCGCGTTCTTCAGCGGATCCTTGTTCTCCGGATCGCGGAAGAAGGCGTCCAGGAGCTTCTCCAGTTCGCTGAGCGTGCCGCGCAGCTCGCCGACCACGCTGCCCATGGTCTGGCGATCGCTGACCCGGCGGTACAGCTCCTCCATCCACGGCTCCAGCGCTTCGGCCTGGCCGCCCTGGCGGACGCGGTCGAGACGCTCGGCCAGGCGCGCGGTGCGCGTGGCCAGCTGCGAATCGGCGGGATCGAGGTCCTGGAACGCGGCCTCGAGGTACAGGACCGCGGTGGCGACTTCCATCGCGACTTCGGCGCGCGGCGGCTGGCCCGAGCGCACCACGCCGTCGACGGTGGCCACGAGGGTTTGCGCCAGCGGCGCGCTCGGTGCGTGCAGCTTGGTGATCGAATCGCCGATGGCGTGGAACTGCTCGCCGACGTTCTTGAACTTGGTGACGTCGCCACCCGAGGCGGCCGACCAGCTTTCCTTGGCGGCGCCGATGCGCTTGCGGGCCTGCGTCAGCAGCACCGGATCGAAGCGGCCGAACTGCGCGGTGGCGTAGTCGACGGGCGTGAAGCGCTGCAGGCCATAGGCCGCGCGCACGCCGGCCAGCGCCGGGGCATCGACCGGACGCGCAGGCACGGCCTGGGCGCAGAAGAACAAGAGGTCCTGCGCCAGGCGATCGGAGATGTTGTTGTCGCCCTTGGACAGCGTGGCGTACTGCAGGAGCACGCGCGAACCGGCGCGCTTGACGTACACGTCGGCCGGCACCAGGCCGAGCGCCATCGCCTCGAAGTAGCCGGCGCAGATCTTCCAGAAGGTGCGCGGCTGGCGTGATTCGAGCCCGGCGGCCAGGCCCAGGCAGCAGTCGGCCAGGTCCTTGGCCGCGGCCGCGTCGGCGCTCTTGACGATGCGCAGCACCGCTTGGTCCATGCGCGAGCGCAGCGCCGGGTCGTAGACCAGCTTCTGAGCCACGGCGGGCGTCTCGGGCTCGATCCAGCGCCAGTCGTAGGGCCACAGGTCGGCGGGGTGGATGCGGTCACTGCCCGCGAGCTCCTGCACGTCCTTGTATTGCGGGAACAGCGCCACCGGCGACGTGGGCTTGCCCAGGAGCACGCCCTCTAGGTATTCGGTCAGCGCGAAACCGGCGCGCTCGACCTTGGAGGCGGCGGGTTCGCTGCACAGTTCGGGGCGCTCGACGAACTTCTGCACCGACGCCTCCATCGCGCGCAGGATCAGCGCCGGGGCGCCCAGGCCCACCATCTCCAGCGCGCCGACCGCCTGGTGCAGCTGCTGTCGGGCGATGCGCAGCTGGCCGGTGTCGACCGAGGCCATGTCCTGGCCTCGCGCCAGGCCGGCGTCGCGGACGAAGCGGCGCAGCGCCGCCGAGGCCGATTCGAGCGACTTGCGCAGCTCGTCCAGCACCCAGGCCAGCGGGCCGAGGTCATTGGTCGCCAGGTCGAGGTCGTTTTCGTTGGCTTGCATGGAAGGACTCAGGCTCTGGCAACAGGTGCCGGACGCTGGCGCGTCAGGCGATCTTGAAACGGGACACCGACTGGCGCAGTTCCTCGGCCATCCGCGACAGCTCGCGCACCTGCTGGGCCGTGGAGCGAGTGCCCTCGCCGGTCTGCTCGGTCACGGCGAAGATGTGCTGGATGTTGCCGGCCACCACGTTGGCCGATTCGGCTTCCTTGGAGGCCGAGGCCGAGATCTGCTCGATCAGCTCGGCGAGGCGGCGCGACACCTGGTCGATCTCGGTCAGCGCGGTGCCCGCGTTGTCGGACAGCTTGGCCCCTTCCACCACGCCCTGGGTGGAACGCTCCATGGCGGCCACCGCGTCCTGCGTGTCGGTCTGAATCGCCTTCACCAGCGCCGAGATCTGGCGCGTGGCGTCCGCGGAACGTTCGGCGAGGCGCTGCACTTCTTCCGCCACCACCGAGAAGCCGCGACCCGCTTCACCGGCCGACGCGGCCTGGATGGCGGCGTTCAGGGCCAGCACGTTGGTCTGTTCGGTGATGTCCGAGATCAGTTCGGTGATTTCACCGATCTCCTGCGACGACTCGCCCAGCCGCTTGATCCGCTTGGAGGTTTCCTGGATCTGGTCGCGGATGGCGTTCATGCCGCCGATGGCGTTCTGCACGGCCGTCAGGCCCGACTCGGCGGCCATCAGCGACTGGCGCGCCACCTGGGCCGATTCCTGCGCCTG
>JAEWBU010000352.1 GCA_023390985.1 Pseudomonadota bacterium | reverse complement strand
GCCCGCGCCGGTCCCCGCCGCCATCCCGCTCCCGACCCCGCGCGTGATGGGCGACCGGCCGGCCGGCGTCGAGTCGCTGGGCTGGGCCGAGCTGGAAGCGGCCGTCGCCGGTTGCCGGGCCTGCGGCCTGTGCGAGTCGCGCAGCAACACCGTGTTCGGCGTCGGCCCGCAGCGCGCCGACTGGATGGTGATCGGCGAAGCGCCCGGCGAGAACGAGGACCTGCAGGGCGAGCCCTTCGTCGGCCAGGCCGGCAAGCTGCTGGACAACATGCTGCGCGCGGCGGGCCTGGACCGCCGGCGCAACGTCTACATCGCCAACGTGCTCAAGTGCCGCCCGCCCGGCAACCGCAACCCCGAGCCGCAGGAAGTTGCGCAGTGCGAGCCCTTCCTGCGCCGGCAGGTGGCGCTGGTGCAGCCACGCGTCATCCTGGCGATGGGCCGTTTTGCGGTGCAGACCATCCTGCAGTCGCAGGAACCGGTGGGCCGCCTGCGCGGCCGGGTCCACCGCTACGAAGGCGTGCCGGTGGTGGTCACCTACCACCCGGCCTACCTGCTGCGCAACCTGCAGGACAAGGCCAAGGCCTGGTCCGACCTCTGCCTGGCGATGGACCTGATGGACGGCGCGGAGCCGTCCGCCGAGTCCTAGGCCGTCATCGGCCGGAAGGCCTGCGGGCCCAACGTGCGGCCGGCGTAATCGATCCCGCACCAGCTCGCGTATTGCGAGAGCGTGCGCTCACGTCCCAGGCCATACACCCCAAGCGGCTCGCCCGCCAGCAACGCGCCCAGGCGGGCGCGCGAGCGCTGCTCCAGCTGCCACCAGGGCAGCGCCCGGCCGGCTTCCTGCGCGGCGTCCCAGTGGAGCGGACGCGGCGGCACGCCGGAATGGCCGTCGTTGTAAAGGTGGCGGATCGGCAGGTCGGGCACGTGGAAGATGTCCCAGCCGTGCGTGTACAGGCGCGCGGCCAGCGCCTGCTCCTCGCCGTGGAAGTACAGCGCCGGGTCGTACGGGAACTCCAGCGCGAACCGGCCCGGCGCGAACAGGCAGCCGGCGCCCAGGTGGAAGCCCGGCACGGGGTCGTCGCTCTCCACCGGCCGCGCCTCGAACCCGAGCACCGGGTGGTCGGGCGCGAAGACCGACCCCGTCTTCACGACGTGGGCCAGCACCTTGCCCGGCGCGGGCCGCGGCAGCGGCCGGCCGTCCTCGAACACGAACGCGTTCGGATAGGCCGACAGCACGACGCCGCGGCGGCCCGGCGCCAGCGCCTGGGCCTGCGCGATCAGCCGCTCGTCCCAGCCGGGCTCGAAATCCATGTGCGAGTCGATCTGCAGGAACCAGTCCTCGCCCTCGTACAGCGCCATCGCCATCGCCCGGGCCCAGCACGGGCCGCGGGCGAACACCGGGTCGACGCGCTGGTAGCTCACGCGGCCGGGCGAGAGCACCGATAACGAGGACGCCGCGGGCGGATTCGGGCTCTGGTCGACGACGCCGAAGTGCAGCTCGCGCGGGCGCGCGGCCGCCGCCCGGGCGCGGGCCAGGGTGAAGCCCAGGACGGGGTCGCAGTAGGCGGCGATGCTGACGAAGACGCTCATGACGATGGAAGGGCCCGCCCGCGTGACATTTGCCGCAGTCCGGTTCTCCGTTGATCGGAACTAGGGTGCCACGTCAAGGCCATCAGTTGAAGCTCTCGTAACCATATGCTACCGTCGGCTGACTGCCGCGCACGGAAGGGGCGGTCGCCCTCGACGGTGACCGGTGCGCGCCCTCCTTGTACTTCGCTTTTTCCGAAGGCTGCACGGCCATGTCGCATCGCCATATTCCTTCCCGCTTCCGCGCCCGGCCGCTGCTGCTCGCCATGGCGCTCGCGAACGGCTTCGCGGCCCTTCCCGCGGCCGCCCAGCCGACCGGCGCCCACGCCATCCACGGCACGGCCACGCTCAGCGGCCAGGGCGCCAACCTGGTCGTGACCACGCAGAACGGCGCGGGCACGCGGCATTCGGCGATCAACTGGCAGAGCTTCAGCATCCCCGGCGGCAGCACCACGCATTTCGCGCAACCCGACGCGGCCAGCACCTCGATCAACCGCGTGCTCGGCGGCAACCCCAGCGCGATCTTCGGCACGCTGTCGTCCAACGGCCGGCTGGTGCTGGTGAACCCGGCCGGCATCACGGTGGGCGCCGGCGCGGTGGTCGACACCGCGGGCTTCACCGCCTCCACGCTGCGCATGACCGATGCCGACGCGATCGCCGGCCGCCTGCGCTTCGGTGACGGCAGCGCCGCCGGCCCGCTGCGGCTCGACGGCCGCATCCTGGCGAGCAGCGGCGACGTGGTGCTGATCGGCACCGACGTCCAGGTTGGCGCGCAGGCCGTGATCCAGAGCCCGCAAGGCGCCACGGTGCTGGCCGCAGGCCAGAAGGTGGAGCTCACCGGGCGCGGCCTGGAAGGCATCCACCTCGAAGTGCAGGCGCCCGCCGACCAGGCGGTGAACCTGGGCACGCTGCAGGGCGACGCGGTGGGCATCTTCGCCGGCACGCTGCGCCACAGCGGGCTGATCCAGGCGAGCTCGGCCAGCGTGCAGGGCGGACGGGTGGTGCTGAAGGCGGGGGGCGACGCGCTGGTGGACGGCGCCATCACGGCCCGGGCCGGCGACCGCGGCGGCAGCATCGATGTGTTCGGGCAGCGCGTCGGCCTGCTGGCGGGCGCGGCGCTGGACGCGAGCGGCGACCAGGGCGGCGGCCAGGTCCGCGTCGGCGGCGACTACCAGGGCCAGAACTCCGATGTGCCGAATGCAGCCCGCACCTATGTCGATGCGGCGGCGACGATCCGGGCTGACGCCAACCAGGCCGGCGATGGCGGCCGTGTCATCGTCTGGTCGGATGAGGTCACGCGCATGCACGGCCAGATTTCCGCGCGCGGCGGTTCGCAGGGCGGCGACGGCGGCTTCGCCGAGGTGTCGGGCAAGCAGCACCTCGAGTTCACCGGCCTCGCGGACCTGCGGGCGCCGCAGGGCGCGATGGGGACGCTGCTGCTGGACCCGCAGGACGTGACGATCTTCAGGGGCACCCTCGTCGAAACCAGCGGCACGTTCCCGAGCGCGCAGGGCCTGCTCGACACCAAATTCGAGCCCACCACGTCGACCGGCCCCGTCCTGCTCGCTGACTCGCATCTCAATACCCAGCTCGCGGTCGGCAACGTGATCGTGAAGACGAACTCCGGCGTGGCCGCCGGAGGGGCGGGCGGCCAGATCACGGTGAATGCCGATGCGGTGATCCAGTGGAGCAACGGCGCCGACCTGGCGCTCGAGGCCGACAAGGGCATCACCATCCTGGGCAGGATCGACGGCAGCAGCCTGCTGGCGCCCCTCATCGACTTCAATGCCTCCCTGCACCTGAACGCGAAGAACGGCAGCATCGACGACGGTGGCACCGGTTCGATCAGCGTCGGCCAGCTCTACGCCACGGCCTCCAACGGCTCGGTCACGCTCGACAACGGCCATGCGATCGCCACCGTCGCCGGAGCCACCACGGGATCGGGCACCTCGTTCACCGTACACGGCAGCCAGGACCTCACGGTCGGCGCGGTGAACACCGCCTGGGGCGGCGGCACCGGCATCAGCTCCGGCGGCATCACCGTGAAGGCCGGCCGCTACCTGTCGGTCGATGCGGCGCTGACCGCCGGCGGCGGACCGATCGCGCTGGAAGGCGGGACCTCCTCGTCCGAGGGCGCGATCTACATCGGCGCCGGCGGCTCGCTGACCAGCGGCGGCGGGGCCATCGACCTGCGCTCCCTGAAATCCGACGTGGGCGGCACCAGCCTGTCGGTGGCCGGCGTGGTGGACGCGGGCGCGGGCGCCATCGACGTGCGGTCGCAGAGCCTGGACGTGACCGGCGCCGGCGTGCTCAAGCGCACCGGCGCGGGCGACATCACCCTGGCGGTGGACGGCATTCGCCTGGCGAACACCTCGGGGACGTCGCTGCAGTCGACGGGTGGCCGCATCGTGATCAATCCGCTGACGGTCAACGCGCTCGGCATCGAGCTGGCGGGCGCCAACGGCACACCCACCACCGGCGCCTTCACCCTCGACGCCGGCATGCTGGCCCAGCTCCAGGCGAAGACGCTGGTGGTCGGCCAGGGCTCGTCGCCGCATTCAATCCGCCTGACCGGCGACATCGCCTTCAACCCGGCGAAGGTGAGTGAACTGAGCCTGATCACCTCGTCGAGCATCTACCAGGACGCGACCGGCCGGCTCACGGTGGACGGCGTCAACCTCGATGCGAACAGCGTGAGCATGTACGGTCCGAACGCCGTGAACCGCGTCTCCGGCCGGTACGACAGCGGATTCGGTTTCCACAGCGAAAACGCCCTCGCGGTCGACACCGTGGACGGCATCGCCGGCGTGAAGATGCGCTCGCCCCTGCCCACGCCGGCGCCCACCCTGGCACCGGCGCTGACGATCACGAGCGCCGGCAAGCTCACGGTGAACGAGGACATCGCCGGCGCGGACATCCGGCTGCAGGGCACGACCGTGGACCTGGCCTCCGGCAAGTCGATCGTCGCGACGAGCGGCGGCGTTGGCGGCCTGCAGATCGACGCCACCGGCGACGGCGTCAACAACCTCTCGGGCGGCCTGCTCCAGAGCGATGGCTACCTCGACATCGGCGGCAACGGCAGCTTCGTGCTCGGCGACGTCCGGGCGCAATACCTGAACCTCTACGGCGGCTCGGCGGCGACGCCGACCGCCTTCACGCAGGGAGGCGGCACCATCGTTGCGGACAGCGTCTACGCTTCGCTCGACTCGGCCTCCGGCAGCCTGCTCGACCTCTCGAGCGCAGGCAACGAGATCGGCTCCCTGAGCGCGTACGTGGCCGGCGACGTCCACGTGGCCAGCAGGATCGCGCTGGACGTCTCGTACGTGGACGGCGCGAACGTGACGCTGAAGGCGGACGGCATCAGCTCCGGAGTCGAGAGCGGGCTCTACGCGACGGGCAACCTGAACCTGTACGGAACGAGCAGCGCCACCAGCGACATCAACCTGACCGGCGCCTACGTGTACGCCGGCGGCAACTTCAACCTCGCCAATGCGCGCGACGCCGTCCTGGGCTACACCGAGGCCGGTTCGATCACCGCGAACCTCTCGGGGTCGCTGTCGCAGGACAGCTTCGCGGGGGTGAGCGCCATGAACGGCGTGACGGCCACCGTCGGCGGCGACATCACGCTGCTGACCGATGCTTCGGGCGGGTACTTCAACGACCTCGGCTACGTGGCGGGTTCGGCCGGCGGCAGCGTCCGCATGAGCGGTGTCCGGGGCGTGGCCGCGCCGGGCCTGAGCGGGGGCACGGACGTGGAACTCTCCGCGTTCGCCCAGCCGCCCGTGCTGGGGCTGGCCGCCACTTCGGCAGGCGACCTCGACGTGATCGGCAACGTGTTCGCCGGCAACCGCGTCGCGCTCACGTCGGGCAGCGCCGTCGTCATCCAGGAGGGTGCCGCGGTGAGCGCGCCCACGCTGGAGTTCGACGCCCCGCTGACGACGGTCTACGGCATCGTCAAGCCCGGCGGCATGGGCGGCATCGGCACCGCGCGGGCGACCGGCACCCTGCACTTCGCCGGCGCCGGCACCGCGGAGCTCGACGTGGCGTCGCTCACCTCGTTCGACCAGCTGATCGCCGGCGGCGACCTCATCACGGACGCGACGACCAGCCTGAACGTGATCGACCTGGCGGGCGGCAGCCTGGTCGGCAGCTTCCAGCCGGTGAGCGCAGGCGCGGGGTCTTCGCCCTCGTATGCGCTGCCGGCCGACTGGAGCGTGTCGGCCGAGAATCCCTTCGTCATCGTGGCGGGCGTGGCGCCTGCGCCTACGCCGGCCCCTTCGCCTGCGCCTACGCCGGCCCCTTCGCCTGCGCCTA
>JAEWBU010000328.1 GCA_023390985.1 Pseudomonadota bacterium | reverse complement strand
GCTCGACATCGTGTCGGACGGCGAGATCCGGCGCGAGAGCTACTCGAACCGCTTCGCCACGGCCCTCGACGGCGTGGATCTCGACAACCCCGGCACCGCGCTGGACCGCTCGGGCCACCCGAACCCGGTGCCGCGGATCGTCGGCAGGATCCGGCGCAAGCACGCGGTGGAGGTCGAGGACCTGAAGTTCCTCAAGCGCAACACCACGCGCCTCACCAAGATCACCGTGCCCGGCCCGTTCACCATGCTGCAGCAGGCGCAGAACGACTTCTACAAATCCGAAGAAGAGGCCGCGGCCGACTACGCCGACGCGGTCAACGCCGAGATCAAGGACCTGTTCGCGGCCGGCGCCGACGTCGTGCAGATCGACGAGCCCTACATGCAGGCGCGGCCCGAGAAAGCCCGCCAGTACGGCCTGGCCGCGCTGAACCGCGCGCTGGACGGTGTGCAGGGCACGACCTGCGTGCACATCTGCTTCGGCTACGCGGCCATCATCCATGAGCGCCCGAGCGGCTACTCGTTCCTGCCGGAACTCGCGGGCTGCCGCTGCAAGCAGGTGTCGATCGAAACGGCGCAGTCGCACCTCGACACCAAGGTGCTGGAGCAGCTGGGCGGCAAGCAGGTGCTGGTGGGCTGCATCGACCTGTCGGACATGAACGTGGAGACGGCCGAAACCGTCGCCGAGCGCGTGCGCAAGGCGCTCAAGCACATCGCGCCCGAGCAGGTGATCCTGGCACCCGACTGCGGCATGAAGTACCTGCCGCGCGAGGTGGCGCAGGGCAAGCTGAAGGCCATGGTGGAAGCCGCGCGCATCCTGCGGCAGGAACACGGGGTGCCGCAATGAGCAGCACGTTCTCTCGTCGCCGGTTGCTGGCCGCCGCGGCCGCGCTGCCCGCCGGGCTCGCGCTTCCCACGTTCGCGCAGGACGGCACGCTGCGGCTGGTCGTGCCGTTCGGCGCCGGCACCACCACCGACATCGTCAGCCGCGTGGTGGCCGAGAGCCTGGGCAAGGCGCTGCAGCAGACCGTGGTGGTGGAGAACCGCGCGGGCGCCGGCGGTTCGACCGGCAGCGACGGGGTGGCCAAGTCGGCGCCCGATGGACGAACGATCGTGATGGGCACGGTGGGCACCCACGCCATCAATGCTTCGCTGTTCCGCAAGCTGCCCTACGACCCGCTGAAGGATTTCGCGCCGCTCGCTCTCGTGGGCTTCACACCCACGCTGCTGGTGGTGAGCGGCGAGTCGCCGGCGAAGTCGCTGCGCGACCTGGCGGCGCTGGCGGCGCGGCCGGAAGGCGTCACCTTCGCTTCGGCCGGCAACGGCACTTCGGGCCACCTGGCCGGCGAGATGCTGGCGCAACGCCTGGGCGGCAAGATGGTCCACGTGGCCTACAAGGAAGGCGCGATGGCGATGACCAGCGTGATCGGCCGCCAGGTGGACTTCATGTTCTACCACCCGGCCGCGGTGAACCCGCAGATCCGCGCCGGCAAGCTGCGCGCGCTGGGCGCCAGCAGCGCGCAGCGCAGCGCGGCCGCGCCCGACGTCCAGACCCTGCAGGAGCAGGGCGTGCGCGACTTCGACCTGGTCGCCTGGTTCATGCTCTACGCGCCGGCCGCGACGCCGCCCGCCACGCTGGAGCGCCTGCGCCGCGCCGCCGCCTCCGCGCTGGCCGAAGCGGCGCCCAAGCTGCAGGAGCAGGGCGTGGAGCAGCGGCCGCTGCGTCCCGAGCAGCTCGTGGCCTTCAACAAGGCCGAGCTCGACAAGTGGGGCGAGCTGGTCAAGCGCGCCGGGGCGCAGGTGGACTGAAGGCTGAGGCAGGACAGCGGCAAAATCGACGCCGCCATGGTGTTCCGTGTCCTTGCCGCCTTCCTTGCCCTTGCGCTGTCCGGTGCATCGTTCGCCGCGGGCCCGCCCCCGGCCGTGGTGGCGCGCTGGGGCGACAGCCTGGCGGCCTTCGAGAAATCCGACAAGGCGTCGCCGCCCGCGCCCGGCGGCGTGCTGTTCGTCGGCAGTTCGTCCATCCGCCTCTGGCCCCACCTGCCCGACGACTTCCGGCAGGTGAAGGTGATCAACCGCGGCTTCGGCGGCTCGACCATGGCCGACTGCAGCCTGCTGGCCCAGCAGCTGGTGGTGCAGTACCGGCCGCGGCACGTGATCGTCTACGCCGGCGACAACGACCTGGCCGAGGGCCGCACGCCGCAGCAGGTGCTGGAGAGCTTCCAGCAGTTCGTGCAGACGGTGCGCGCCGAGCTGCCGGATTCGAAGATCAGCTACATCTCGGTCAAGCCCAGCCCGCTGCGCGCGTCGCTGATGGAGCAGGCGCGCGAGGTCAACGGGCTGGTTTCGCGCTACCTGGCCGAGCTGCCGAACGCCAGCTACATCGACGTGTTCACGCCCATGCTGGACGGGGAGGGCCGGCCGCGCGTCGACCTCTACGGCCCCGACCGGCTGCACATGAACGCCGCCGGCTACGCGCTGTGGAAGCAGCTGGTCGCGACGCACATCCTCTCGGCGCCGCCCGAACCGCAGCCGCCCTCGGTCAGCCCGCAGGCGCGGTGACGCGCTCGGGGCGCTTCTCCCACCACAACGTCAACCAGCCCGCGCCCCAGAGCGCGGTGAGCGCCACGGCCAGCAGCGGCAGGTCCACCGACCAGGGCCGCGTCAGCATGCTGCCGAACAGGCTCAGCGTGAGCAGCACGATCACCAGGTGCGCGCAGAACACGGCGAGCGAGGCCGAACCCATGGTCTCCAGCGGCCGCAGCCGCGGCAGCGCATGCGCCAGGGCGGGGCCGAAGCGCAGCGTCACCACCAGCAGCGCGGCCAGGTTGAGCAGGCGCAGCGGCCCGAGCTGCCACTTGTCGAACAGCAGGTTCAGGCGCACGTCGCCGCCGAACGGCGCCTGGCCGACGGCGTGGCGCCAGGTGAAGCCGACGAGAGCGATCAGGATCGCCACCGTCACCACCGCTGGCGGGAACTTCAGCGAGGGCGGATCGTCCTCGTGCCGAGACGCGCCCAGCCACAGCCCGACCACCCACAGCAGCTGCCAGGCGAAGCCGTTGAACGCGCCGGTCTCCGAGTACGGCACCGGCAGCCGCGTGACCGAGGCGGCGATGTCGTAGAGCCACTCGGCCAGGCCGAACTGCGCCAGCACCCACAGCGTCGAGCTGCCCAGCAGCACCCACTTCCAGCCGAACCGCATGCCCAGCACGAAGGCCCAGGGGCTGAGCAGCATGAACAGCACGTACATCGGCAGGATGTCCAGCAGCGGCGGCTGGTAGATCAGCAGCAGGCCGCCGATCAGCGCCTGCAGCGGCTGCTGCAGGTAGTAGCTCATCAGGTTGCGCACCGCCGGCTCGTCCACCTTCAGGCCGATCAGCGCGATCACGGTGAACAGGAACAGCAGCGTCGCCGCATGGGCGGCATAGACCATCAGCGCGCGGCGCCAGAACGCTCGCCGCGTGGCGGGGATGCCCTGGTGGAACGCGAGCCGCCCGTACACCAGCCCGGCCATGTAGCCGGACAGCAGCACGAAGCCTTCGGCCGCCGACACGTAGCCGAACGGCTGCCCCAGCGGATTGGTCAGGCGGGTGGGCAGGTGCGTGAGCGTCATCAGCACGAGCATCAGCCCGCGCAGCGCGTCGATTTCCCATCGGCGCCTCGAGGCCGGCGCCCGGCTCGAACGGTTCTCGGCCATGGGCCGATGGTAGGGGGCGCGCACGACTGCCGTGTAGGACGCGGCTGTGGCGCGGGCCTGGCGCGGGGGCGGAACCGCTGTCGGTCCCCAGCGGGTGGTCGTGCCTCTCGCGAACAGAGTCTTGCCGGGCCAGGGCGGGGAGGGTCTTCTGCCTCCATGTCCCCCGCGCGCCTGAACGGCGCGAGCTCCTCCTTTACTTCCGGCAGAAGACCCTCCCCACCCTGTCCCTAGGCCGGTGGGAGATCGACCAACGCCTGAACGGCCATCCTGAGCGGGCACCGCGCCATGGCCGCCTAGGGCGGCCCTTCGAGCATGCGCTCCGAGCCTGAAGGGCCGCCCTAGGCGGCCTGCGCACCGTGGTCGCTTTTGCTGCGGCAATCAAGGCAGTGTTCGATCTGACGCGGCGTAGGGACAGGGTGAGGGAGCCCTCCTGGCGGAAGTAAAGGAGGAGCCAGCGCCGTTCAGGCGCGCGGGGGACATGGAGCCAGGAGGGCTCCCTCGCCCTGGCCCGGCACGGTACG
The DNA here is from genome assembly GCA_023390985.1 of Pseudomonadota bacterium. Taxonomy (GTDB): domain Bacteria; phylum Pseudomonadota; class Gammaproteobacteria; order Burkholderiales; family Burkholderiaceae_C; genus Ramlibacter. Next base: position 6,062 of record JAEWBU010000328.1, on the reverse strand, counting down.
GCGGGTCCGTGGGAAGCGGAAGGCGGAAGGCGAGAGCTCTGGATTCCCGCCTTCGCGGGAATGACGGGGATTCAGACGACGATCGGCGTCGCCGCCCCGTCCATCGACAGGATCGCCCCCGACACATAGCCCGCGCGCGGCGACGCAAGGAACGCCACCGCGTTCGCGATGTCCTCCGGCGTCGCCAGCCGCCCGAGCGGCGCGCGTGCCTTGGCGCGCTGCAGCGCTTCCTCTTCCGAGATGCCGCGCAGCCGCGCGTCCGCGGCCAGGCCTTCGGCCATCCGATCCGTCAAGGTCAGCGCCGGGTTCACGGCGTTGACGCGCACGCCGTGCGGCGCCCACGCGGCCGCCAGTCCGGCGGTGGCCAGCATCAGGGCCGCGTTGGCGGCGCCCCCCGCGATGTGCGTCGGGGCGGCGACCTTGCCGCCCATCCCGATGATGTTGACGATCACGCCGCTGCGGCGCTCGCCCATCTGCTTGACCACCGGATCGATCACGTGGATGTAGGTGAAGAACTTGGCCTGCATCGCCGCGTGCCAGTCGGCGGGTTGGAGTTCGAGGTAGGGCGTGCGGCGCGCGGCGCCGGCGGAGTTGACCAGCAGGTCGATCGGGCCGCCCGCGGCGACGGCGGCGTCCACCATCGTTGCGGCGGCGGTCGCGTCTTCCAGGTCCGCCGCGAGGCAGTGCAGCTCGCCGGGCGCTTCCTGCCCCAGCCTGTCGCGCGCCGCGTCCAGGTTCGCCTGCGAGCGCGAGGTGATGGTGACGCGTGCGCCTTCCTGCAGGAAGAGGCGGGCGCAGGCGTAGCCGATGCCGCGGCTGCCGCCGGTGATGAGCACGTGCTGGCCGGCCAGTCCGAGATCCATGGTTCTTGCTCCTTCGCGGCGCCGCGTCAGCCGAGCACTTGGGCCCAGTAGTCCTGCGCACGGCGCATGTGTTGCTGGATGAGGCGCTGGGCGTCCTCGGCGTTGCGGTCCTCGATGGCGCGGGCCATGCGGCGGTGGTCGCGTGCCGATGATTTTCCCTGCTCGTGGTTCTCGAACCAGGCGCGCCGCCGCGGCGCGCTGAGGCAGTAGAACGAATTGAGCACCCGCACCAGCACGCTGTTGTGCGAGGCGGTGACCAGCGCGATGTGGAACTCGGTGTCCAGCCCGGCGATGTTGCCGCCCTCGCGCAGCAGGCGCTCGGTGCGCTGCAGGATGTCCGCCATCGAGGCCAGGTCGTCCTCGGTGCGCCGGTCGCAGGCCAGCCGCGCGGCCAGCGATTCCAGCGCGAGACGGACCTCGGTCGATTCGCCGATCTCGCCGGCGGTCGGCGTGCCGCCCTGTTCGGCCAGCGCCACCAGGGTCTCGAAGCTGCTGTCGGTGGACACGCGCCGCAGGTAGATGCCGGAGTTGGGCCGCGACTCCAGCACGCGCAGGGTGGTGAGCGCGGCGATGCCTTCGCGCACGGCGTTGCGGCCTATGCCCAGCCGCTCGGCCAGGTCGCGCTCCGACGGCAGCCGGTCGCCGGGCTGGAGATGGCGCTGCTGCACCATCTCCATGATCGACTTCATCGCGCTCACAGGTCGAGCACGAGGCGGGGGGACAGGCTGCCGGAGCAGCAGACCATCATGGCCCGGTTGGACGCCTTCTCCTCGGCCGTGAGGTAGTCGTCGCGGTGGTCGGGCGTTCCCTCCAGCACGCTGGTGCAGCAGGTGCCGCAGATGCCCTGGGAGCAGGAGTACTGCACGTCGACACCGGCATCGAGCAGCGTGTCGAGCAGCGTGCGGCCCGGTTCCACGGCCAGCGTGCGGCCGCTGCGCTTGAGCTCCACCTCGTAGCCGCCCGACGTCGCCGCGGCCTGGCTGGCGGTGAAGCGTTCCAGGTGCACGCGCTGCGGGGCCAGGCCTTCGCACGCGGCGAGGAAGTCGTCGATCATCCCGGCCGGTCCGCAGCAGTACAGGTGCGAGCCCGCGGGCGCCTCGCGCACGATCTGCTTCAGGTCCAGGCGGCCCAGGCCTTCGCTGCTGTAGCGCAGATCGACCTGGACGCCGTCCGTCTCCAGTGCCTGCATCTCGCGCGCATAGGCGGCGCGCTGGGGCGAGCGCGCCGCGTAATGCAGGCGCCAGTGGCGACCCAGGTGCTTCAGCCGCGCGGCCATGGACACGAACGGCGTGATGCCGATGCCGCCCGCGATGAAGACCGCCATCGGCGCGTCCTCGTACAGCGGGAAGTCGTTCACCGGTTCGCCGGCCGTGAACCTGTCGCCCGGCCGCGGCGTCGCGTGCATCCACGACGAGCCGCCGCGGCTCTCGGCCGCGCGGTCCACCGCGATCACGTAGCGATGCCGCTCGGCCGGGTCGTTCACCAGCGAGTAGCTGCGAACCAGCCCGCCCGGCAGGTGCAGGTCGATGTGCGCGCCGGCCGTGAACGGGGGCAGGGCGGCGCCGTCGGCCGAAGCGAATTCGTACGAGACGACGTCCTGCGCCTCCAGGCGCATCTGCCGCAGCACCAGTTGCAGGCTCACGGCGTGTACCCGAAACCGGCGTCCAGGCGGGCCACCGTGTGCTCGCGGCTTTCCTGCCACGACACGCCGGTGGGCAGGGTGAGCGACACGGCGCGCACCATGAAGGTGGCCGGATCGTTCACGCCTTGCGGCTCGCTCCCGCCGCGCGCGTTGCGCACGGTCTCCAGCAGCAGCCGCCGCGTCATCGCGATGCCGGTGTCGCTGATGCCCAGGTGTTCCTTGCTGCGGTCGTAGACGGCGGCCACGCCCGACTGGCAGGCGGCATCCTGCACCCACAGGCCGGGCAGGCCGGAGAACCAGGTCCTGGTCTGCGCGTCGTAGCTGAAGAGGTAGCCGTTCTCGCGGTTGAAGCGCGGCCAGTATTTGGCGTACGGCTCGGTGGGCGGGCGCGGCTGGAAGGCGGTGGCGCTGGCGTGGCCGGTTTCGCGGCCCGCGTGGCCGTTCTCGAACAGCGCGCGGCTCTTGTCGTACAGCTTCTCCGACGGGTGGTAGGAGAACATGATGCACAGCGTGTTCTCGTCGTCCAGCGGCACCCAGGCGTGGCCCGAGAGTTCGGGATACTGCGACTGCGGCGGCACCAGCGTGTAGAAGGGCAGCAGGAACTGGTTGACGCGCCAGTAGCTGCGCTCCTCGTCCAGCTTGCGGCGCGACGCGATGCTCATGCCGAACGGCTGGCGCTGGCATTCGAACACCGGGCGCAGGTCGCGCTTGGCGATCCAGTCGCTGATGGCGCCCTGCGCGTCGATGCGCCCGTGCAGGATGGGCGCATGGGCCGAGTCGATCTCGCCTTCCACCGCCTGCAGCCAGTTGCACTCCTGGATGCGGAAGCTGACGTGAACGCGCTCGGCGGGCACCAGGTTCCATTCCATGTCGGGCAGCGGCGGCGGGTTGTCCTGCCGCGGGCCCATGTAGGCCCAGACGACGCCGTTGCGCTCGCGGCAGGCGTAGGCCTTGAGCCGCACCTTGTCCTTCAGGCGGCTGTCCTGCGGCTCGGCCGGCAGGTCCTGCACGTGCCCGTCGGTGCCGAACTTCCAGCCGTGGTACACGCAGCGCAGGCCGCAATCCTCGTTGCGGCCGAACACCAGCGGCGCGCCGCGGTGCGGGCAGGCGTGGTCCACCAGGCCGATGCGGCCCTCGCTGTCGCGGAAGGCGATCAGGTCCTCGCCGAGCAGGCGCACCCGCTGCGGCATGCCGCCCGCGGGCAGGTCGGACGCCGGCAGGAAGGGCAGCCAGTACAGGCGCATCAGCTGGCCCATGGCGGTGCCGGGGCCGACGCGGACCAGGGTTTCGTTGTCTTCTGGGGTGAGCATGGGGAACCTCTGCGACGGGTTTCGGTGAAGTGGTGGGACCAGATTGGTTCTACCAATTGTAGGTGCAGCCTTTCCGGTTCAGAGGGAATCCCGAAGCCGGCGGCGGGGTTTCCGGGTAAACCCGTGCAAAAATCCATTGGTCTGTCCATTAGACTCGATCGCCCACCACAGGAGAGCCCCGCCATGCGCGCACCCCGCTCCATCGGCCGCAGAGCCGCCCTCGTCCACATCGCCGCCGGCGCGGCCGCCGTCGCATTGCCCGGGCGGCTGCTGGCGCAGTCGACGTGGCCGGACAAGCCGATCACCCTGGTGTCGCCCTTCGGCGGCGCCGTCGACATCCTGGCGCGCCTGATCGGCGCGGACCTCGGCAAGCGGCTCGGCCAGAGCATCGTGGTCGACCTGAAGCTCGGGGGCTCGGGCACGATCGGCATGGCCCACGTGGCGCGCGCGCAGCCCGACGGCTACACCATCGGCATGGGCACGACGACCTCGCTGACCTCGGCGCCGCACCTGATCAGGAACCCCGGCTACGACATCGAGAAGTCGTTCACCTACCTGGGCCTGATCCAGACCTCCCGCCAGGTGCTCACCGTCTCGCCCAAGCTCGGCGTCAACACGCTCAAGGAATTCATCGCGCTGGCCAAGTCCAAGCCGGGCCAGCTGAACTTCGGCTCCAGCGGCGTGGGCAACAGCATCCACCTGGCGGTGGAGCAGTTCAACGCCGCGGCGGGCATCAAGGCCGTGCACATCCCGTTCAAGACCGGCAACGAGACCGACACGGCCATCATGGCCGGCGACGTGCAGTACACCATCGCTTCGCTGGCCACCTCGCTGCCGCGCATCCAGGCCGATCGCCTGAAGGCGCTGGCCGTCACCGGCGAAGGCCGCGACCCGGCGCTGCCCGACGTGCCCAACCTGCAGGAAGCCGGGCTGCCCGCGCGCATCCCCGACCAGCTGTTCGGCATGGTGGCGCCGGCCAACCTCCCGCCGGCCGTCAGCGCCAAGCTGCTCAAGGCGGTGGCCGACATGCAGAAGGATCCGGCGTTCCAGGAAGCGGTGCGCAAGGGCGGCGGCGTGCCCACCACGGTGCACGGCGAGGAATTCCGCAAGCTGGTGCTGGCCGACAGCCAGACCTGGGGCGACCTGATCAAGCGCCTGAACATCACGCTCAACAGCTGATGACGAGCCCGGGAACGGCGCTGGTCGCCGGCGCGACCGGCGTCGTCGGCCGCGGCGTCGCGCAGGCGCTGGTGGCGGCCGGCTGGAACGTGTTCTGCGCCAGCCGCTCGGGCGGCGGCGACATCGCCGGCACACGCGGCATCGCGGTGGACCTGCTGGACGCCGCCGACTGCGAGCGCGCCTTCGCCTCGCTTGGCGAGGTCACGCACGTCTTCCACGCGGCCTATCTCCAGGCGCCGAATCGCGCCGCGGAAGTGGAGCCCAACCTCGCGATGCTGCGCAACGCCGTGCAAGGGGTGGCCGCCGCATCGCCGTCGTTGCGCAAGGTGGTGCTGGTCACGGGCGCCAAGTTCTACGGCATCCAGTGGAGCGCCAGCCGCACGCCCTGCCGCGAGACCGATGCGCGGCAGCTGCCGCCCAACTTCTATTACGACCAGGAAGACTGGTTGCGCGAGGCGAGCCGCGGCCAGCGCTGGCGCTGGGTCAACCTGATCCCGCCCTTCGTCACCGGCTACGCGGTGGGCAACCCGATGAACCTGGTGCTGGGCCTGGGCCTGTACGCGGCCGTGTGCCGCGAGCTCGGGATGCCGCTGCGGTTCCCTGGCAGCGTGCAGGCGTGGGAGGCGCTGCACCAGATCGCGGACGCGCGCCAGATCGGCGCCGCCGCGCTGTGGGCGGCGCACGCGCCGGCCGCGCAGGACGAGGCGTTCAACGTGAGCAACGGCGATCCGATCCGCTGGAGCATCACCTGGCCGGCGATCGCCGCGTCATTGAACATGCAGGCGGCCGAGCCCAAGACGCTGCCGCTCGCGGACCTGATGCCGCACCAGCAGGCGGTATGGAACCGCGTCGCGCGCCGCCACGGCCTGCGCGACATCGATATCGCGAAGATCGTCAACTGGTCCTGGATGGACTACATGCTGCGCCAGGGCCACGACATCGTGCTGGCCACCGGCAAGATCCGCCGCGCCGGCTTCCACGATTGCATCGAAACCGACGAGGTGTTCGTGCAGCGCCTGCGCGAGCTGCAGGAGCACCAGGTGCTGCCGCCATGACGCATCCCCGGCA
>JAEWBU010000260.1 GCA_023390985.1 Pseudomonadota bacterium | reverse complement strand
GCTGGACCCAGCCGCTGCTGCGTCTGACGCTGGCCTTCCTGTGGCTGTGGACCGCCATCGTCTCGCTGGGCCTGTACCCGACCGAGTTCAGCCGCGACCTGCTGTCACGCGTGGGGCTGGAAGGCGCCTCGGCCACGCTGGCGCTGTACGGCGCTGCGTTGCTCGACCTCGCGCTGGGCGTGCTGACGCTCCGGGCGCCGCCGCGCTGGCGCTGGTGGGTCTGGCCGGCGCAGCTGGCGCTGATCGCCGGCTACACGCTGCTGGTCACGGTTTTCCTGCCGGAATACTGGCTGCATCCCTACGGACCGATCAGCAAGAACCTGCCCATCATCGGCGTCATCGTGCTGCTGTGGGCGCTGGAGCCGCGGCGGCGCTGACCCGCCATGGATTACCTCGCGCTCAAATGGCTGCACATCCTTTCGTCCACGGTGCTGTTCGGCACGGGCATCGGCTCCGCCTTCTACCTGCTGGCGGCCAGCCTCGGCCGCGACGCGCGCACGGTCGCGGCGATCGGCGGCTACGTGGTCGTCGCGGACTGGCTGTTCACCGCCACCACGGCCGTGCTGCAACCGGTCACCGGCTGGTTGATGGTGAGAAGCACCGGCATGCCGTGGAGCCAGCCGTGGCTCGCCTGGTCGCTCGGCTTGTATGTACTGGCCATCCTCTGCTGGCTGCCGGTCGTGCGGCTGCAGTACCGATTGCGCGACGAAGCTCGTCGTTGCGCGGCGGCCGGCCTGCCGCTGTCGGGTGCGTACTGGCGACCCTTCGCCGCATGGGTCGCGCTGGGCTTCGCGGCGTTCTTCGCCTTCCTGCTGATCTTCTGGTTGATGGTGGCCAGGCGCCTGCCCTGGGCGGGCTGACGCGATGAGAGACGACGAGCTGCTCGATTGCCTGGTCATCGGCGGCGGCCCGGCCGGGCTCACCGCCGCGGTCTACCTGGCGCGCTACCGCCGGCGGGTGCTGGTGGTGGACGCGGGCGCGAGCCGCGTCGGCTGCATCCCGAGGTCGCGCAACGTGCCGGGCTTTCCGGACGGCATCGCGGGCGGCGACCTGCTGGCGCGGCTGCGCGAGCACGCCGAGCGCTACGAGGTGCCAATGGTGCAAGGCTGCGTGGAGTCGCTCATCGGAAGCGACGGCGCCTTCGAGGCGCGCATGGAAGGCCGCGTGCTGCGCGCGCGCAAGCTGCTGCTGGCCACCGGCGCGCGCGACGTCGTGCCCGAGCTGCCCGGCATGGAGCCGGGCCTGGCCGCCGGCAACGTGCGCTACTGCCCGGTGTGCGACGGCTTCGAGACGCAGCGCCAGCGCGTCGCGGTGCTCGGCAAGGAAGTGCACGGCCTGCGCGAATCGCTGTTCGTCGCCGGCTTCGACAACCAGGTCACCTGGCTGTCCATGGGTTCGCAGCAGGACGTGCCGCCGCAGGACCTGGCTCGCCTGCGCGAGCGCGGCGTGCTGATCGCCGACCAGCTGCCGCTGCACATCCGCTGCGAGCCGGGCGAGGGCGTGGAGGTGGAGATGGTCGACGGCCGCAAGCTGGTGTTCGACGTGCTGTACCCGGCGCTCGGGCTGCTGCATGCGTCGGAGCTCGCGCTGGCGCTGGGCGCGAAGGTGCAGGACGACGGCCAGCTGCTCGTCGACGACCACCTGCAGACCAGCGTGCCCGGGCTGTACGCCGCGGGCGACGTCGCAGCCGGGCTGAACCAGATCAGCGTGGCGTACGGGCAGGCGGCCATCGCGGCGACGGCGATCCACAACTCGCTCTGATCTCCGAGTCGTCGTCCCCGCGGAGGCGGGGACCCAGGGCTTCCGACAGGCCGCTGAAAGCGGACGCACTGGATCCCCGCCTCCGCGGGGATGACGGTTGTGCGGGGGAGCTACCATGCCGCGCACAACAAGGAGACAACCCATGAAGATCAAGTCCGTCCATCCCTTCATCCTGCACGTCCCGGTCACCGGCTCGCAGATCGCCGACAGCACGCACACGATCACGCACTGGGGCGTGGTGGGGGCGCGCATCGATACCGAGGACGGCCTTTCGGGTTTCGGTTTCACCGGCACCCATGCGCACCTGCCCAGCGACCAGCTGATCGCCCGCTGCATCGAGACCTGCCACGCACCGCTGCTGGTGGGCGAGGACGCGCACGACGTGCAGCGCCTGTGGCTCAAGCTGGCGCGCAATCCCGCGCTGCAGTGGATCGGCCGCGCCGGCATCACCACGCTGGCCCAGGCCGCGATCGACGTCGCGCTGTGGGACCTGAAGGCCAAGGCCGCGAAGGTGCCGCTGTGGAAGCTGCTGGGGGGCCAGGTGCGCGACAAGGTCCGTGCGTACAACACCGACATCGGCTGGCTGAGCATCGCCGACGACAAGCTGGTCGAGGGCGCGAAGCGAGCGGTGCAGCAGGGCTTCACCGGCATCAAGGTCAAGGTCGGCTCCACCGTCGAGCGCGACCTGCGTCGCCTGGAAGCGGTGCGCAAGGCGATCGGCCCCGACGTCACGCTGGCGGTGGACGGCAACGGCAAGTGGGACCTGCCCACCTGCCTGCGCTTCTGCCGTGGCGCCGAGCCGCTGGACCTGTTCTGGTTCGAGGAGCCGCTCTGGCACGACGACGTGCGGGCCCATGCCGAGCTGGCGCGCGCCACGCGCATCCCGGTGGCGCTGGGCGAGCAGCTCTACACCCAGGACGCCTTCAGCGAGTTCTTCCTGCAGAACGCGATCCACTGGGTGCAGCCCGACGTCACGCGCATGGGCGGGCTCACGGAGGTGCTGCGCGTCTGCGAGACCGCGCATTCGCACCGCCTTCCGGTCGCGCCGCACGCCGGCGACATGAGCCAGGTGCACGTGCACCTGAGCTACGCCCATCCGGCCGTCGGCGTGCTGGAGTACATCCCCTGGATCAAGGACTGCTTCACCGATCCGGCGGAGGTGGTGGACGGCCACTTCCGCCTGCCGACGGAGCCGGGCGCCGGCACCACGCCGACGGCGCAGGCGATCGAGCGCTACAGCAAGCCCACCGCCTGACTTCTCCGACAGCCACTCGGGCGTTTGTCTTGGCTGGCTGAGCGGCGGCGCGGCGCATGATGGCCGGGCCTTGGAACATCGCATCGCCCTGGACCGCCGCGCGAACCTGCAGTTCGCCCAGGGCCTGATGCGCGCCTTCGCGGGCGCCGTCATCTTCGGCCTGCCGATCCTGATGACGCAGGAAATGTGGTCGCTGCCTCTCCACATGAGCTCGCTGCGCCTGGCGCTGCTGATCGCGCTGTTCTTCCCCTTCCTGGTGGCGCTGTCCTGGCACGTGGGCTTCGAGGAAACGTTCAGCCTGACCGACGACGCGCTCGATGCGCTGGTGGCCTTCCTCGTGGGGTTCGTCGCTTCGGGCGTGGTGCTGCTGCTGCTGGGCCAGCTGGAGCCGGACGAGGGCGTGCGCGAGTTCCTCGGCAAGGTGTCGCTGCAGGCGGTGCCGGCCGGCATCGGCGCGCTGCTGGCGCAGAGCCAGTTCGGCCAGGTCGATGCCGATGCGCGCATGCGGGGCGGGCGCGAGGAGTACTTCAGCGAGCTCTTCATCATGGCCGTGGGCGCGCTGTTCCTCGCCTTCAACGTGGCGCCGACCGAGGAGGTGCTGATCATCTCGCAGCGCCTGGGCGGCGCGCTCACGCTGCTGCTGGCGCTGGCCACGCTGCTCACCATGCATGCGCTGGTCTACGGCGCGGCCTTCCGCGGCCAGCCGGGCGACCATGCCCATGCGCCCTGGTGGAGCGTGTTCGCGCGCTACACGGTGGTGGGTTACGCCATCTCGATCCTGCTGTGCGCCTTCCTGCTGTGGACCTTCGGGCGGCTGGACGGGATGCCGGTGCCGGTGGCGATGGCGGCCGTGGTGGTGCTCGCGTTCCCCGCGGCGGTCGGCGCCGCGTCCGCGAGGCTGGTGCTGTGAGGCCGGCGATGGGTTCGCCAGGCGCCGCCGCCAAGCCTCGAAAGCAGGATCGCGGTCGCTCCAACGAGGGCGGGGGTTCGGTTCCGCTCGCCGAGTGGGTGGCGGCCGCCTGCGGCGCGGTGGTGATGCTGGCGACCCTGGCCTGCCTGGGCTGGCTGGCGGTCCACGAGCGCGACGGCAGGGTGGAACCGGCGGTGCACGTGGTCAGCATCGAGCAACGAGGCGAGCGCTACCACGTCAGGCTGCGCGTGGAGAACCAGGGCGGCGCCGCCGCCGCGGGGTTGCGCGTGCAGGCACAGCTGCGGCGCGGCGATGCGGTGGTGGAGGAGTCCGAGGTCGAGTTCGACCACGTGCCCGCGCATGCGCATCGCACCGCGGGCCTGTTCTTCCGCAACGATCCCCGGCAGGCGACGCTGGAGCTGTCGGCGAGCAGCTACCGGCAGCCTTGAAGCGACGGCGTCAGCTGTAGTCGCGCGCCGGTGCGATGTCCGTCACCACGCGCGCGTAGCGCTGGTGGCTCCAGTAGGCCGACGCCCAGTCGAACAGCACCACGATGCGGTTGCGGAAACCGATCAGGAAGTAGATGTGGGCGAACAGCCAGAACAGCCAGGCCGGGTAGCCGCTGAACTTGAGGCGGCCGAGCGGCGTGGTGAGGTCCACCACGCCCGCATTGCGGCCGATGGTGGCGAGGTTGCCGTAGTCGCGGTAGCGGAAGGGGCGCGTGGCGCGACCCTCCAGCCGCGCGAGCACGTTGGCGGCGGCCGTGCGGCCCATCTGCTTGGCGGCGGGTGAAACGCCCGGGACCGGCGCGGGATCGCGGCCGGGCACGTGGCTCTTCGCTGCGGCGAGGTCGCCGACGACGCTGATCTCGGGATGGCCGGGCACGCTGAGGTCGGGTTCGACCACCACGCGGCCGGCGCGGTCGAGCGGCGCGCCCGTGGTCGACGCGAGTTCGCGGCCGAGCGGCGAGGCCGCCCCCCCGGCGGCCCAGATGATGCAGTGGCTCTCGATCCGGTAGGCATCGCCCTGGGCCGGCTGCACCTGCAGGCCGTGCGCATCGATGGCCGTCACGCGCGAGTCGGTGCGCACTTCCACGCCGAGGTGGTGCAGCTGGTCGGCGGCGCGGGCGCTCAGGTCCTCGGGCATGGCCTGCAGCACGCGCGGGCTGCCCTCGACCAGCAGCACCTTGGCGCTCGCCGGGTCGATGCGGCGGAACTCGCCGGGGAGCGTCTGCCGCGCGATCTCGGCCAGCGTTCCGGCCATCTCCACGCCGGTGGGGCCGGCGCCGATCACGACGAAATTCAGCCACGCCGCGCGGCGCTCGGGATCGCCCTCCTTCTCGGCGGTCTCGAAGGCGAGCAGCACTTTGCGGCGGATCTCGAACGCATCGTCGAGCGTCTTGAGTCCGGGCGCGAACCGGGCCCACTGGTCGTTGCCGAAGTAGCTGTGGGTGGCACCCGCCGCGACGATCAGGTGGTCGTACGGCAGGGCGCCATCGTCCTTGAGATGCACCTGCCGCGCGGCGGCGTCGATGCGGTCCACCTCGCCCAGTAACGTGGTCACGTTGACCTGTTTGCGGAACAGGTGCCGCACCGGTGCCGCGATGGCCGGTGCCGACAGGCCGGCGGTCGCCACCTGGTAGAGCAGCGGCTGGAACAGATGGTGGTTGGTTCGGTCCACCAGCGTGATGTCGACCGGCGCGTGATGCAGCGCGCGGGCCGCCTCCAGGCCGCCGAAGCCGCAGCCGATGATGACGACGCGGGGGCGGGGGGCGATGGGAGAGGGCATGCGGGGATTATCCGAGCGGGCGCCAGTCCATGTCCGTCATCCCCGCGGAGGCGGGGATCCAGTGCTTCCCTTCGGTCGCTGGAATCGGAAGACCTGGATTCCCGCCTTCGCGGGAAAGACGCGGAGGGGTGTTTCACCGCATGCTCATCCATCCCGGTTCGGGGATGATGTCCGCCACATCCGAAGGAAGGAGACCCGCATGTTCCCCACCGCCATCGCCGGCAGCCTGCCCAAGCCCTCGTGGCTGGCCGAGACGCACAAGCTCTGGCCGCAATGGAAAGCCTCGGGCGACCAGCTGCGCGAGGCCAAGGCCGACGCCACGATCATGTGGATCAAGGCGCAGGAGGACGCGGGCCTGGACGTCATCGGCGACGGCGAGCAGTCGCGGCAGCACTTCGTGCACGGCTTCCTCGAGGCGGTCGAAGGCATCGACTTCGAGCACAAGGTGAAGATGGGCATCCGCGACAACCGCTACGACGCCATGGTCCCGCAGGTGGTGGCGCCGCTGCGCCTGAAGGGCCGCGTGCATGCCTTCGAGGCGCAGCTGGCCCGCGCGCACACGAAGCGCAAGCTGAAGTTCACGCTGCCCGGCCCGATGACCATCGTGGACACGGTGGCCGACCGCTTCTACGGCGACCGCGTGAAGATGGCGATGGCCTTCGCCGAGCTGCTCAACCAGGAAGCCCTCGCGCTGCAGGCCGACGGCGTGGACGTGATCCAGTTCGACGAGCCGGCCTTCAACGTGTACATGAAGGACGCGGCCGACTGGGGCGTGCAGGCGCTGGAGCGCGCGGCGCAAGGGCTGACCTGCACGACCGCCGTGCACATCTGCTACGGCTACGGCATCCAGGCCAACGTCGACTGGAAGAAGACGCTGGGCGAGGAGTGGCGCCAGTACGAGCGCATCTTCCCCGCGCTGGCCAGGAGCAGCATCGACCAGGTGAGCCTGGAGTGCTACCACTCGCACGTGCCACCCGAGCTGATGAAGCTGCTCGAAGGCAAGGACGTGATGGTGGGCGTGATCGACGTCGCCAGCGACGAGATCGAGACGCCCGAGCAGGTGGCCGACACCATCGGGCGCGCGTTGCAGTTCGTGGCGCGCGAGCGGCTCATCCCGTGCACGAACTGCGGCCTCGCACCGATGGACCGCGAAGTCGCGCTGAAGAAACTGCAGGCGCTCGCGCAAGGCGCGGAGCTGGCGCGGCGCCGTTACGCCGGAGGCTGACATGGCGCACGACCACGGGCACGAGCACGACGACCACGATCACGAAACGCGCTGGAAGCATGACGGCGTGCGCGTGATCCCCGGCCATCAGCTGGACTCCAACACCGCCCAGACACCCGGCATGGACCGCAAGGCGGCGATCAACTTCGCGCGCGTCGGCGCGCAGAAGCTGTGGGCCGGTACCGTGACGATCCATGCCAACGCCAAGACCGCCGCCCACCACCACGGCCACCTGGAAAGCGTGATCTACGTCGTGAAGGGCCGCGCGCGCATGCGCTGGGGCGAGCACCTGGAGTTCACCGCCGAGGCGGGGCCCGGCGACTTCATCTACGTGCCGCCGTACGTGCCGCACCAGGAGATCAATGCCAGCCCCACCGAGACGCTGGAGTGCGTGCTGTGCCGCAGCGACGGCGAGGCGGTCGCCGTCAACCTGGACATCGAGCCCGTGGAGAAGCCCGAGCAGGTGCTGTGGGTGGATCCCACGCACCCGAAGGGCGGCGTGTAGTCCGCGTCTTCAGACGCCGGCCGGATACGTCTCCGGCACTTCCACTTCTTCCGGCGGATGCTCCGGCTCCGCCAACTGCTCCAGCGCCTGGGTGCAGTCGATGTGGATCACGCCGTCGAACTGCGCCCCGATGCGGGCATTGAAGTAGTGGCTGCGGCGCTCGGTCTCGGGCAGGTAGATCACGCCGATGGCGCGCTCCAGCAGGTTCTCGTCCAGGCGCGCGCGCAGCGCCTCGTCCGGCAGCAGCAGGAAGCTGTCGTGGCCGACTTCGTGGAACAGCGCCTCCCAGCTGCCCGAAAGCCCCGGCCGCACCCGCTTCACATGCCCGGGCTCGTCCCATTCGTCGGCCGCGCGCACCGTGCCCTCGTAGGTCGTGAAGCCGAGCGAGAACACCTCCTCGCCCCAGCGCTGGCGCATCAACTCGCCGACGTTCCATTCGCCCTGCTCCGACATGCCGGTGGCGCTGGCGTCGCCCAGGTGGGAGTTGTGCGCCCACACGGCCATGCGCGGGGGCGCGCCGCCGCGCTCCTGGAGGTGGGCCGAGAGGGCCTGCAGCGTGTCGGCCATGTGCAGGTCGCGCAGGTTCCATGAGGACGCGCGGCCGCGGAACATGGCGCGGTAGTACTGCTCCGCGTTGCGCACCAGGCGCGCGTTCTGCTGCGCATGGAAGAGCGCGTCGGGATCGCCGCTGTCGTCGGTGTCGACGCGATGCCGCAGCAGGTCGGTGAGCTGCGCCACCACCGCTTCCTCGCAGCTGAAACCGGTGCCGAAGCCGGCCGCGTAGCCGTAGGCCTGCAGGTTCTGCTGGAAGTGGTCGAAGCACGCATAGCGGCGCCGCGCGCGCTGCGCCGCCTCGGGGTCGGCGCGGTCCAGGTAGGCCAGCACCTCGCGCACCGAGGCGAACAGGCTGTACAGGTCCATGCCGTAGAAACCCACTTGCCGCCACGGCGGCAGGCCGGCGTTGAACTCGCGCAGCCAGACGATGAAGTCGCGCACCACGGGGTTGCGCCACATCCAGGTGGGGAAACGCTCGAAGCCGGCCAGCGCGTCCTCGGCGCTGCCATCGTCCAGGCCGCGCACCCAGCGGTTGATGCGCCAGGCGTCGGGCCAGTCGCCCTCGATCACCACGGCGCGGCAGCCGTGGTCGGTGATCAGCGCCTGCGTGATGCGCGCCCGCCAGGCGTAGAACTCATGCGTGCCGTGGCTGGCCTCGCCCAGCAGGGCGATGCGGCGCCGCGCCAGCGCCGCGACCAGCGGCGCGGGCACGCCGGCGCGCAGCGGCAGCGCCTGCGCCCGGATGGCCTGCAGCAACGGATCGGGGTTCATGCCCGATGACGGCAAACGGCGTGCCGCCAGATCCTGTAGTCGCCGTCCTACGACCACCCGGGCGCAATGGCGGGCGCGCCTTCCTTCCCGCCTACACGCTCAGCCGTAAGCCATCGCTACAAAAGATGCTTTGCGAGGAGCCTCTGCCATGTCCGACCCCACGTCCCCGTCTTCCGGCCCCGGCTCGTCTGGCAAGGTGCAGGCGCTGATCGTGGGCGTGATGGCGATCGTGGTGGTGGTGACCGCCTTCGGCGTCACCCTGGCCGGGAGGGCCGCGTGAACAAGGCCGGCGTGGTCGGCGCCTGTGCGGTGCTGCTGGCGCTGACCGAGGCGGCGGCCGCGCCGCCCGCGAAGAAGGCCGAGGGCTGGCGCAACCTGACGACCGGCGGCCCGCTCAAGCCCGGGCTCTACGGCCGCATCGAGGTGCGCGATGCCGCGCCGCCGCTGGTGCACGCCAGGCCGGTGGTGGCGAAGAAGTCGCCCGAGCCGGCGACCTCGGCAGACCCGATCTACCTGTATGTGCCGCCCGGCCAGCTGCGCCGCTGGACCGAGCACTGCGCCAAGTGGCAGGCCTGCGAGCGGCCGGTGTATTTCGTGCGCGTGGACGACAGCCCCAGCCGGCTGGGCGATTGGAAGAAGACCCAGCGGCCGCAGCCGCAGGCCTCGTTGGTGCGGGATGCGCTCGACCTCATCGCGAGCCGGTGACCTCATCGGCGACCTGCAGGACCAGCTTGCCGAAGTTCTCACCGGTGAAGAGGCGGTTGAGCGCCTCGGGGAACTGCTCCAGCCCGTGCACCACGTCTTCCCGGCTCTTCATCCGGCCGTCCTTCAGGTAGCCGGCCAGTTCGGCCACGGCCTGGGGGTAGCGGTCGGCGTAGTCGAACACCACCATGCCCTGCATGCGCGCCCGGTGCACCAGCAGCGACAGGTAGTTGCGCGGTCCCTGCACGGGCGTCGTGTTGTTGTACTGGCTGATCGCGCCGCAGATGACGATGCGCGCGTGCATCGCCAGGCGGGCCAGCACCTCGTCGAGGATGTCGCCGCCGACGTTGTCGAAGTACACGTCCACGCCCTTTGGGCAATGCTCCTTGAGGCCCGCGCGCACGTTGCCGGCCTTGTAGTCGATGCAGGCGTCGAAGCCCAGCTCGTTGACCACCCAGTCGCACTTGGCGCGGCCGCCGGCGATGCCGACCACGCGGCAGCCCTTGATGCGCGCGAGCTGGCCGACGGTCTGGCCGACCGCGCCGGCCGCGCCGGACACGACCACCGTGTCGCCCGAGCGCGGCTGGCCCACGTCGAGCAGGCCGAAGTACGCCGTCATGCCCGGCATGCCCAGCACGTTCAGCCATTGCGTGAGGCTGCCCATCCGCGTATCAATGGCCGCGAGGCCGGCACGTGCCGCCTGCTCGGCGGTGAAGGCGGCGTAGTCCTGCACGCCGAGCACGCCCGACACGAGGTCGCCGGCCGCGAACTTGGGATGGCTGGACGCCAGCACCTTGCCGACGCCGCCGGCGCGCATCACCTCGCCGATGCCGACCGGCGCGATGTAGCTCTTGCCCTCGTTCATCCAGCCGCGCATCGCCGGGTCCAGCGACAGTGCGAGCGTCCGCACGACCAGTCCGCCCTCGGGCGGCGCCTGCACCGGTTCGGCGGTCTGCCGCCAGTCGTCGGGGGTGGGCGAGCCCACCGGCCGGCGGGCCAGGCGGATCTGTCGGTTGGTGAGCTGGGCGAGGTCGGTCATGGTGAACTCCTGGGGCGGCGCATCGTAGTTCCGGCGCAGGTCCGCCACGGTATCGCAAGTGACACGAGAGACAGAACAAGGAGGATGTGATGCCCAGCCTTTCCACCGCGCCGCTTCCGGCGGCGGCGGGCCGTGAACCGGTGGCCGCGCGCTTCGGCGAAGTGCGCGCCGCGACGCTCGCCCTGGCGGCGACGCTCACGCCCGAGGACCAGTGCGTGCAATCCATGCCGGACGCCAGCCCGACCAAGTGGCACCTGGCGCACACCAGCTGGTTCTTCGAAGCCGTCGTGCTCGGGCCGCAGGCAAGCGGCTACGAACCGTTCGATCCCGCGTTCGCACGGCTCTTCAACTCCTACTACGAGTCGCTCGGCCCGCGCCATCCGCGGCCGCAGCGCGGCCTGCTGACGCGGCCTTCGCTGGACCGGGTGCATGCCTATCGGGCCCATGTCGACGCGGCGATGCAGGCCTTCATCCGCGAGGCCGGCGAGGCGACCTGGGGCGCGGTGGCGCCGCTGGTCGAGCTCGGCCTGCAGCACGAGCAGCAGCACCAGGAGCTGATCGCCACCGACATCCTGCATGCCTTCTCGTGCAACCCGCTGCTGCCGGCGTGGCGGCCGCAGGAGCAGCCGGCGCTGCGGCTGGCGGGCAGCACGCCGCCGCTGCGCTGGCTTTCGCATCCGGGCGGCGTGGTGGAGATCGGGCATGCGGGCGACGGCTTCGCCTTCGACAACGAGACGCCGCGCCATCCGGTGCTGCTGCAGCCCTTCCAGCTGGCCGACCGGCTGGTGAGCTGCGGCGAGTTCCTGGACTTCATCGAGGACGGCGGCTACGCGCGCGCTTCGCACTGGCTGTCCGACGGCTGGGCGGCGGTGCAGGCGCAGGGGTGGGGCGCGCCGGCCTACTGGCTGGCGCCGGGCGATCCCCGGGCACCGGCCGACCACTGGCAGGTGTTCGGCCCGGCGGGCGTGCAGGCGCTGGACCCGGCGGCGCCTGTGGCGCAGCTGAGCTTCTACGAAGCGTCCGCGTACGCCGACTGGGCCGGCGCGCGCCTGCCCACCGAGTTCGAGTGGGAGGCCATGGCCGACGCGCCCGGCATCACGCAGATGACCGGCCATGCGTGGCAATGGACGCGCTCCTCGTACGATCCGTATCCGGGCTTCCGCCCGCTGTCGGGCGCGGTGAGCGAGTACAACGGCAAGTTCATGGTGGGCCAGCAGGTGCTGCGCGGCGGCAGCGTCGTGACGCCGCCCGGCCATGCGCGCAGGACCTACCGCAATTTCTTCCCGCCGGCCGCGCGCTGGCAGTTTTCCGGCCTGAGGCTGGCCAAGGACGCCGAATCATGATGACGCCCCCCGTGCTGACCCCGGCCGCGCTGCGCGCGGTCACCGAAAGCGAAGTCGCCAGGGAGCCCGGCTTCCTGCAGGACCTGCAGCGTGCGCTGGCCGCGCCGCCGCATTCGATCTCGCCCAAGTACTTCTACGACGCGGAAGGCTCGCGCCTCTTCGACCGCATCTGCGACCTGCCCGAGTACTACCCGACGCGCACCGAGCGATCCATTCTCGAGACGCATGCCGGGGACATCGCGCAGGAGATCGGCAAGGGCTGCGACCTGGTGGAGTTCGGCGCCGGCTCGTGCAGCAAGGTGCGGCTGCTGCTGGACGCGATGCGGCCGCGCCGCTACCTGCCGATCGACATCTCGGCCGAGCACCTGGAGCAGTCGGCCGCGGACCTGGAACGAGAACATCCGGGCCTGCTGGTGCTGCCGGTGGCGGGCGACTACACCAAGACGGTGCACCTGCCGCCGCGGCTGCCGGGCGCGCCGCGCGTGGGCTTCTTCCCGGGCTCGACCATCGGCAACTTCACGCCGCCCGAGGCGCTGCAGTTCCTGCGCATGGCCGCGCGGCTGCTGCGCGGCGGCGGCCTGCTGCTGGGCGCCGACCTGGTCAAGGACCCGGCCGACCTGCATGCCGCGTACAACGACGCGCAGGGCGTCACCGCGGCGTTCAACCTCAACCTGCTGGCACGCGCCAACCGCGAGCTGGGCGCGGACTTCGACCTGGACGCGTTCTGGCACAGCGCGTTCTACAACGCGGCCGAGGGGCGGATCGAGATGCACCTGGTCAGCCGCATGCTCCAGCGCGTGACGCTGGACGGGGAAAGCTACGAGCTCGAGGAAGGGTTGGCCATCCACACCGAGAATTCGTACAAGTTCACCATCGCCGGGCTGCGGCGCCTGGCCGAGCAGGCCGGCTTCCGGCCCGAGGCGGTGTGGACCGATCCGCAGCGCCGGTTCAGCGTGCATTGGTTGCGCGCGCCTGAGCGCGAATGAAAGGACACGGATGAAGGCCACCTGGAACGGCGCGGTGATCGCGCAGAGCGACGACACCGTCGTGGTGGAGGGCAACCACTATTTCCCCGAGAGCGCGCTGGACCGCCGGTACATCACTTTCTCGAACCACAAGACCACCTGCGCCTGGAAGGGCCAGGCGAGCTACTACTCGCTGCTGGTCAATGGCGAGCTGAATCCGGATTCGGTCTGGTACTACGCCGATCCGAAGCCGGAGGCCGAGATGGTTCGGGGACGGGTGGCGTTCTGGAAGGGCGTGAAGGTCGAGGCCTGACTCCGTCATCCCCGCGAAGGCGGGGATCCAGTGCTTTCCTGCCGCGCTGGAATCGGAAGCACTGGATTCCCGCCTCCGCGGGAATGACGCGAGTGGGGATGTGGCGCGCTTGCTAAGCTTGTGCCGTGCTGTCCCCGACCTATTCCCCCGCCTCCGAAGCCTGTTCCCTCCTGCGCTCGCGCGGCTACGCCGTGCTCGACGCCCAGGGCGTCTGCGAGCTGGCCGGCTGCGAGCGCGACCAGCTGCTCGCGCTCAATTCCGCCTGGAACGACCTGCCGCCCGACGCCTACCTGAAGGACGGCGGCCGCTACCGCCGTCGCCGCCATTCCTGCTTCGTGGTCGAAGGCGAACGCCTGGCGCAGGCGCCGCACCGCGCCCACTGGCAGCCGGTGGAATACAACGCTCTGCACGGCGGCATGCAGCGCTGGTTCGAGCCGATGCAGGGCGAAGTGGCCACGGCGCCGGCCTGGTCGCGTCTGCTGCTGGCGCTGGGCGAGGTGGCCTCGGCCGTGAAGGGCAGCCAGCCCTGGTTCGTGGAAGCGCACCAGTTCCGCATCGACACCACCGACGGCATCGGCCGGCCCACGCCCGAGGGCGCGCACCGCGACGGCGTGGACCTGGTGGCGGTGTTCCTGCTGGCGCGCGAGGGCATCAAGGGCGGCGAGACGCGCGTCTTCGAGGCCGACGGCCCCGCTGGCCAGCGCTTCACCCTGTCGGAGCCGTGGAGCGTGCTGCTGCTGGACGACGAGCGCGTGATCCACGAGACCACGCCGATCCAGCCCACCGCCCCCGGCGGCCACCGCGACACGCTCGTGCTGACCTACCGCGCGGGCGGCTTCCAGGGCGGCTGATCAGTCGCGAACGTCCGCGACCGGATTGGCGCCGAAGTCGGCGCGCGCCAGGAACTTCAGGATGCGTTGTGCCGCCTCGGCCGGCGAGGTGAGCACGCCCTTGTCCTTCATCGACTGGAAGTTGCCGATATCGGGGAAGCGGCCCGGGTCGGCGCCGCGCAGCTGCACCTGCATGTCCGTGTCGATCACGCCGGGCGCGAGCGAGCAGACCCTGGCGCCGTTCGGCGACTGCGCTTCCTCCAGCGCGACGCACCGCGTGAACATGTCCATCCCGGCCTTGGCCGCGCAGTAGGTCCCCTGCGAGGCCATGGCGCGGCGGCCCAGGCCGGAAGAGATGTTCAGCACCTTGCGTGCGGCGGGCCAGGCGGCGGTGGCGCGCAGGAAGGCGCCGGTCAGCAGCATGGGCGCCTCGAGATCGACGCGCAGCGCCTCCGCCACGTCGGCGGCGGCGATCTCCGCCAGCGGCGCGATGGTGGGGATCACGCCGGCGTTGTTGATCAGCGTGACGCTCGCGAGGTCCTTGGGTCCGCGCGCCTTCAGCCAGGTCTCCAGCTTGGCGGCGGCGGTCTCCGCGCGGCCCAGGTCCTGGGGCCATTGATCGAGCTTGCGGCCGGCGCGGTCGGCACGCTGCTGCAGCTCGGCGTTGGTCTTGCGCGAGATGCACAGCAGGTCGTGGCCGGCGTCGAGCAGCTGCTCGGCCATCGCGAGGCCCATGCCGCGCGAGGCGCCGGTGAGGATGGTGAGGTGGGCGGTGGTGCTCATGCCCGCATCGTAAGCGGGCCGGACGACGCGTCAGGCGGCCAGCACGATCGGGAAGTCCGCCAGCACGCCGCCGTCGGCCGGACGGAACGGCACCGTGACCGCGCACCGGTCTTCGGCCGAGAGCCGGCGCCACAGGCCGTCGCGCTCGTTGTTCGGATCGCCTTCGACATACAGCTGCGTGGTCAGCAGCTCGCGCTGCCCCTGCAGCACCTTGACGTGGATGTGCGGCGTGCGGCCGGTGTAGGGCACCGGCTTGATCGTGCGGAAGCGGTAACGGCCGTCGGCGCCGACCGTGACGCGGCCGAAGCCCTGGAAGTCCGGATCGGCCCGGTCGCCGTCGCCGGGATGGTGGTAGTGGCCGGCCTGGTCGCATTGCCAGATCTCGACCGTGGCGCCCGAGACGGGCCGGCCCTGCAGGTCGGTCACCGTGCCGTCCACCACCGCCGGCTGGCCCTTGCCGTACTGCGCGTTGCCGTTGCGCAGCAGGTCGTTGTCGGTGTCGGCGGGCAGGCGCACCGGGTAGAACGGGCCTTCGGTCTGCGCGGGCGTGGGGCGGCGCGACGGCTGGGCGATGGCCGCGCGCAGCAGGGCGGGGGCGAACACCAGGGCGGCGCCGGCGGCGCGGCGGGAAACCAGGGAGGAGGAAGCGGGCATGGCGGGCTCCTTTCGGGTGTCAGAGCCATCCCGCGAGCGGGAGGTTCCGGTTCAGAACGGCGCGGCGCTCGACCATTGCACCGGCTCGCGCGTGGCCGGATGCATGAGCTCCAGCCGGCCGGCGTGCAGCAGCAGGCGCGGCGCCGCGGCCGCCACCTCGGCCGGCGCGTAGAGGGCATCGCCGACGATGGGATGGCCGATGGCCAGCAGGTGCACGCGCAGCTGGTGCGACCGGCCCGTCACCGGTTCCAGCCGCAGGCGCGTGGTGCCCGCGAGAGGACCCGGTCCTTCGCGCCACCAGCGGGTGAGGCTGGGTTTGCCGCGCTCGTGGTTCACGACCTGCCGCGGGCGGTTCGGCCAGTCGACCAGCAGCGGGAGGTCGATCTCGCCATGGGATAGCGTGGGCGTGCCGTGCACGACGGCCGCGTAGGTCTTGCGCACTTCGCGGCTGGCGAAGGCCTCGCTCAGGCGCCGCTGCATGTCGGCGCCGCGAGCGAACAGGCACAGGCCCGAGGTCGCCATGTCGAGCCGGTGCACGATCAGCGCATCCGGGTACAGCGCCTGCACGCGGGCCGACAGGCAGTCCTGCTTGTCCTCGCCGCGGCCCGGCACGCACAGCAGGCCCGCGGGCTTGTCGGCCAGCACGCAATAGGCGTCGGCATGCAGGATGCGCGGCGCCCGCGAATCGGGGGCCCTCGATAATTCGTCCATGACCATGCTCGCTGCCGTGCCCCTTTCCCTGCAGACGATTGTGCTGCTGGCCGCCTCCAACGTTTTCATGACGATCGCGTGGTACGGCCACCTGAAGAACCTGGCGACCAGCCCCTGGTACGTGGCGGCCTTCGTCAGCTGGGGCATCGCGCTGGCCGAATACCTGCTGCAGGTGCCGGCCAACCGCATCGGCTACCAGCAGGCCGGCTTCTCGGTGGCCCAGCTCAAGATCATGCAGGAGGTGATCACGCTGTCGGTGTTCGTGCCGTTCGCGGTGTTCTACCTGCGCGAGCCGATCAAGCTCGATTATTTGTGGGCCGGCCTCTGCATGGTGGGCGCCGTGTACTTCATCTTCCGCAGCGCCTGACCGCGGCCGCCGCCCGCGGGGGCGGGCGTTAAACTCGCGGGCTGCACAAGAATCACCAAGGCCCGCACGATGCTGTTCGGCAAGCTGCTCCCCCGGGAAGGCAATTTCTACGAGATGTTCAACCAGCACGCGGGACGCGTCGTCGAGGCGGCCCACGCTTTCGCGCTGCTGGTGAAGAACTACGACGATCCCGAGCTGCGCGAGAAATACAACCGCGACGTCGACCATGCCGAACGCTCGGCTGACCGGGTCACGCACGAGGTCAATCGCCTCATCCACAAGACGTTCATCACGCCGATCGACCGCGACCAGATCCACACGCTGATCAACACCATGGACGACGTGGCCGACCTGATCCAGGACTCGGCCGAGACCATGGCGCTGTACGACCTGCGGCAGGTGAACGACGAGATCACCCGGCTGACCGAGCTGTCGGTCAAGTGCTGCGAACGGGTGCGCGAGGCGGTTTCGATGATCGGCAGCCTGGCCGACCACGCCACGGCCGAGGCGGCTCTCAAGACCTGCGAGGAGATCGACCGCCTGGAGTCCGATGCCGACCGCGTCATGCGCTCGGCGATGAGCAAGCTGTTCCGCGAGGAGCCGGACGTGCGCGAGGTGCTCAAGCTCAAGGCCATCTACGAACTGCTGGAGACCATCACCGACAAGTGCGAGGACGTGGCCAACGTCATCGAAGGCATCATCCTCGAACATTCTTAAGGCGACCTGGCAATGGAAACGGTGCAGGTCGCCCTCTGGGTGGTGATCATGCTGGTGGCGCTGGCCCTGGCATTCGACTTCAAGAACGGCTTCCACGATGCGGCGAACTCCATCGCCACCGTGGTGTCCACCGGCGTGCTGCGTCCCACCCAGGCGGTGTTGTTCGCGGCCTTCTTCAACTTCATCGCGATCTTCATCTTCCACTTGAGCGTGGCGGCCACCGTGGGCAAGGGGATCGTGGAGCCGGGCGTGGTCGACACCCACGTGGTGTTCGGCGCCCTGCTGGGCGCGATCACCTGGAACCTGATCACCTGGTA
>JAEWBU010000226.1 GCA_023390985.1 Pseudomonadota bacterium | reverse complement strand
GTGGCGTGCAGGGCGTCTTCGACGCGCGCCTTCTTTTCCTTCATCTCGACTTCGGTGGCGGCACCGACCTTGATGACGGCCACGCCGCCGGCCAGCTTGGCCACGCGCTCCTGCAGCTTCTCGCGGTCGTAGTCGGAGGTCGCTTCCTCGATCTGGACGCGGATCTGCTTGACGCGCGCTTCGATGTCGGCCGCGGCGCCGGCGCCGTCGATGATGGTGGTGTTTTCCTTGCCCACTTCGATGCGCTTGGCCTGGCCCAGGTCGGCCAGCGTCACCTTCTCGAGCGTCAGGCCCACTTCTTCAGCGATGACCTTGCCGCCGGTCAGGATGGCGATGTCTTCCAGCATGGCCTTGCGGCGGTCGCCGAAGCCGGGCGCCTTGACGGCCACGACCTTCAGGATGCCGCGGATGGTGTTGACCACCAGGGTGGCCAGCGCTTCGCCTTCGACTTCCTCGGCCACGATCAGCAGCGGGCGCGAGGCCTTGGCCACCTGCTCCAGCGTGGGCAGCAGGTCGCGGATGTTGCTGATCTTCTTGTCGTAGAGCAGCACGAACGGGTTGTCGAGGATCGCGCTCTGCTTCTCGGGGTTGTTGATGAAGTAGGGCGAGAGGTAGCCGCGGTCGAACTGCATGCCTTCGACGACGTCCAGCTCGTTGTCCAGGGACTTGCCGTCCTCGACGGTGATCACGCCTTCCTTGCCGACCTTGTCCATCGCGTCGGCGATGATCTTGCCGATCGACTCGTCGCTGTTGGCGGAGATGGAGCCGACCTGGGCGATCTCCTTGGAGGTCGTGGTGGGCTTGGAGGCCTTCTTCAGCTGCTCGGTGAGCTGCAGCACGGCCTTGTCGATGCCGCGCTTGAGGTCCATCGGGTTCATGCCCGCGGCCACGTACTTCATGCCTTCGCGGATGATGGCCTGGGCCAGCACCGTGGCGGTGGTGGTGCCGTCACCGGCGTTGTCGCTGGTCTTGGAAGCGACTTCCTTGACCATCTGGGCGCCCATGTTCTGGAGCTTGTCCTTGAGCTCGATCTCCTTGGCCACGGACACGCCGTCCTTGGTCACGGTGGGGGCGCCGAAGGAGCGCTCGAGCACCACGTTGCGGCCCTTGGGGCCCAGGGTCACCTTGACCGCGTTGGCCAGGATGTTCACGCCTTCGACCATGCGCGCGCGGGCATCGCCGCCGAAAATCACGTCTTTAGCTGCCATTTCTTGACTCCGAAAGATTCAGTTGAAGGGCTGGTGATTACTTCTCGACGACCGCGAACAGGTCGTCTTCCTTCATCACCAGCAGTTCGTCGCCTTCGACCTTGACGGTCTGGCCGCTGTACTTGCCGAACAGCACGCGGTCACCCACCTTGATGTTCGGGGCGATCAGGTCGCCCTTGTCGTTCTTGCGGCCGGGGCCGACAGCCAGCACTTCGCCCTGGTCGGGCTTTTCAGCGGCGTTGTCGGGGATCACGATGCCGGAAGCGGTCTTGGTTTCGTTCTCCAGACGCTTGACGATCACGCGGTCGTGCAGCGGGCGAAGTTTCATTGCATCTCCTTGAGTGCGGTTGACATCAAAAGGCGCCAAACGGAAGTTGGCGCCCATTAACTTGGTGCGTGGCATGCCAGCTCATCTGCTAGCACTCAGAACCAGCGAGTGCTAATGATAGGGGATTCCATGTCGGTTTCAAGGCCTCCCCCTTGTCGGACAAGCACGCGCCGCCGCCTTTTGCGTTCGACAAGACTGCGGCGCTCTCACAACGGAACTGCACCAGCCTTGGGCAAAATGCCTGATGGTCCTACGCAATCCTCGGACTTTTGCTTAAGCAATCCCCCTAACGGCTGATATGCTCGGTAACAACATGTAAACCGCAGTTACCGGCGGTTTTGACAACCGCCGTTCTGTCGCCTCCGGCTGCCCAGAACGCACACACGGGGCAGCACAGCGTGAGGGGTTTGCAACGGATGAGCCGGCGCATGGCCTGCCGGCTGGCACGGCTCGCGCTCGGGCTTCTGGGGACGGCGACGGCGGCGTGGGCCGCCGGCACGCCCGCGGGAACGCGCATCCCGAACACCGCCACGATCGGCTACGTCTCCAACGGCGCCCCCTACACGCAGCAAGCGGCCTCGCCCTCGATCGTCGTCGCGCGCGTGCTGTCGGTGCGCACGACCTGGCAGGACAGCACCGCCACCCCCTCGAACTCTCCCGACACCGCGCGGCCGCTGACGTTCGCCGTCACCAACCTGGGCAACGCCGCCGACACGTTCCTCCTCACGCGGGACAACCTGGTCCCGGGCGACCAGTTCGATCCCGCCGATGCCCCGCAGGGCGCCATCTGGCTGGAGAGCGGTGCGCAGCCCGGCTTGCAGATCAGCGGACCGAACGCGGACATCGTCTACGTCCCCGGCGCGAACGACCTGAACCTCGCCCCCGACGCCACGCGGATCGTCTACGTGGCCAGCAGCATCCCCGCCGGCTTCACGACCGGCGCACTGGGCCGCGTGAGCCTGCAGGCGCGATCGACCCTCGCCGCCGCCAATGCGGCGCCCGGCTCCGTCGCCGCCACGCAAGCCGGTGTCCCCATCGTGGTCGGGCCGCAAGGCGCGCGATCGGCCGCGACGGGCACGTACCTCGTCGCGGTCGTCGCGGTCGGCATCCACAAGTCCGTCTCGTCGGTGGCCGACACGCAGGGCGGCCACCGCGTGATGCCCGGTTCCGTCCTGACCTATCGCCTCACGGTGACCGCGACCGGCAGCGGCAGCGCCAGCAACCTCGTCGTCACCGACCCGCTTCCCGCGGCGCTCACCTATGTCGCGGGAAGCATCACCGTGGACGGCGTGGCCCGCACGGACGCGGCCGACGGCGACGACAGCAGTTTCAGCAACGGCACGGTGCGCACCGTGCTGCCTTCCCTCGCGGCTCCCCAGAGCCGCGTCATCGAGTTCAAAGCAGCCATCAACTGACTTCAACCCAGGAGCCCTCCATGCGCCTTTCCCTCCCCAGCATCGTCCTCGCCGCGTGCCTGCTCGCGGTTCCCGCTCTGCATGCGCAGCCCGCGCCCAAGCCGGGCACCGTCTCGCTCGCGAACGTGGCCGAGAAGGAGATCACCGTCACGGAGAACGGCCAATCCGTCAGGAAACGCGTGCCGGCCGCGAAGGCCGCGCCCGGCGAAGAGGTGATCTACACCTCGACGTTCAGGAACACCGGCCCCAAGCCGGCCGGCAACATCGTCATCACCAACCCGCTGCCGCCGCACACCACCTACGTGGGCGGCAGCGCGTTCGGCGAGAACGTGGCCATCACGTTCTCCGCCGATGGCGGCAAGACCTGGGCCCCTGCGGACCAGCTGAAGGTGCGCGAGGCCGGCAAGGAGCGCCCGGCCGCCGTCGGCGACATCACCCACGTGCGCTGGACCTACCGCGGCGAACTGCCGCCGGCGAAGGAGTCCAGCGTGGGCTTCCGCGTCACCGTCAACTGAAAGCCCGGGTCATGAGCACGACCGGGCCCAACGTGCCCGTCCGCGAAGGCGGCTGCGGGCCCCCGCGAGATCCCGCCCAGAACGCGCCGCCCCGATGCGGCGCGCATCCATTTCCAACCCTCCCTTTTCCGCTTCATCCGAACCAGCACAAGGACCCATCGAGATGACTTCATTCCGAACTTCATTGGCCCAGGCAGGCGCCGCCGCGCTCGTCCTGCTGGCCGCCTTCGCCGGGCCGGCGCATGCCGTCGGCACCGCATCGGGGACATCGATCCCCAACTCCGCCAAGCTGAACTACACCATCGGCGGCAACGTCCAGGAGGAGATCTGCTCGGGCGAGACGCCCAACAACACCAAGACGTGCGCGCCGACGGTCTTCACGGTCGACACCAAGATCGACGTGTTCGTGTCGGTGTCGGACACCACGGCGCAGTCGTCGACCCCCGGCGGCAAGTCGACGCTGACCTTCACGGTCCGGAACCAGGGCAACTCCACCCAGGACATCGGCCTGGAGGCGCTGCGTGACCGCACCGGTACCGTGCAGCTCGGCAGCACGACCTTCACCGACAACTTCAACCCGGACTCCTGCGACGTCTACAGCGATACCGGCACCAGCCCGATGACGCCCGCGCGCCTGAGCGCCGTCGCCCCCGACGCGGTGCCGATCGTGGTGAAGGTGGTCTGCACGTTCCCCACGCTCAAGGACGGCACGACGCCCTTCGCGCTGACGGACATCGCGGTGGTCGCCCTTCGCGCCACCGCGCAGGCGGCGGGCGGCGGCGCCCTGACCGCGTCGAGCGGCAACGCCCAGGGCGGCACCGCGGACGTCCTGTTCGCGGACGTGGCCGGCTCCGACGACACGATCGGCGCGCGGGACGCGCAGCACTCGGCCCGCGGCGCCTTCAAGATGAAACCCGCGCTGCTGTCGGTCGCCAAGACCATGGAAACGCTGTGCGATCCCATCTCCGGCAAGACGTCCCCGAAGAACGTGCCCGGCGCGATCGTCCGCTACACGATCACGGTGTCCAACGCCGCGGACGCGTCGACCGCGACGCTCACGACCATCGGCGACGCGCTGAACGGCGCCCTGGCGTTCGAACGCAACTTCATCACGGGTGCCAACACCGCGCAGCCTGCCTCCACCACCTGCTCGTCCGCGAACGGCGCGCCGACCTCGGCGGCCAATGCGGGCGTGCGTTTCCGCGTGACCAACAGCAGTCGTGCGAACAACAACACCTACGTGTTCGGCGCGAGCGCCTCGGTGCTGACGGCCACGGCCCCCGACACGCTGACGTTCAACGCGACGACGGCCTGGCCGACGGCCCTGCCTGCCGAAGGCACCGGCCCGACCGCCTACTCGCTGGGTGACCTCAAGGCCGGCGAGAGCCTGACGATCGAGTTCAACGCGGTCGTCCAGTAACTCGTGACCCGCCCGTCGACACCGTCGACCCCCCGCGCCGCCTCCGGCGGCCGCGGGCTTCCCATCGGCCTGCTGGACGCCGCTCCAGCGGGCCTGGGCGTGCGCGCTTCCCGCGCGCAGGCCCAGGCCTGGTTCGTTCGCCTGATCGCCTTCCTCGTCCTCGCGTGCTGCGCGTGGGGCGCGGCCGCGGCAACGCCGCCGAGCACCGACATCGCCAACACGGCGTCCGTGAGCTACGACCTCGGCGCCACCACCCTCACCACCGCGAGCACGGCCACCGTGACCACCGTGGCGACGACCCCCTCCACCATCCGATTCCTGTCGTACCTGCCGAACGGCGGCATCGGATCGACGATGCAGCAGGTGACGGCCACCGCCTGCGCCGTCGCGGGTGGCGCCTACACGCCGCTGCCCGCGCCGGTCGTGCCGGTCGTTGGTGCGATCGCGACGCCGGGCAACCATCCCCTCGCGCCGGCCACCGCCTACGGCTCCGCGGACACCGCGTTCATCCAGGTCACGGACTACTCGGCCAACGCGGATCCCGCAGTCGCCGAGCCGCTGCTGGTGACGGTCACCAACAGCTCGGGCGACGCCGAGAAGCTGCGCCTCTTCGAGACCGGCCCGTCCACGGGCGTCTTCGTCGGCTACGTGCCGCTTCACCGCGGCACCGTCGAGCCCGGCAACTGCCGGCTGGAGGTGAAGTCCAACGAGAAGCTCACGGCCACCTACGTGCAGGGCGGCACGAGCGCGGTGAGCACGAGCACCGCGCTGGTCGACCCGCTGGGCCTGGTGTTCGACTCGGCCACCGGCCAGCCGATCGACGCCGTGCGCGTCACGCTGGTCGACGCCGTGACCGGCCTGCCCGCGCAGGTGTTCGGCGACGACGGCCTGAGCACCTACCCCAGTTCCATGCTGACGGGCGGCACCGTCACCGACAGCTCCGGCAAGACCTACGCGATGGGCCCGGGCCGCTACCAGTTCCCGCGCGTGAACGCGCCGGGCACGTATCGCCTGCAGGTCGAGCCGCCGCTGGGTTACCGGTATCCGTCCACGGTGGCCGATGCCGTGCTGCAGCAACTGCCGACGGCGCCCTACAACCTCAGCGCCGTCTCGCGCGGCGCG
>JAEWBU010000206.1 GCA_023390985.1 Pseudomonadota bacterium | reverse complement strand
CGGTGGCGCTGCGCGCGCGCGAACTCACCGTCGAAGGCCGCACGCTGCGCAACCTGGTGGTGGGCGGCTCGCGCGACGGCCTGCTGTGGCGCGGCAACGTGGATGCCGACGAGCTGAGCGGCTACGTCGAATACCGCCAGCCCTCGGGCAACGGCGCCGGCCGCGTGCACGCACGCCTGGCGCGCCTGTCGCTGGCGGCTTCCACGACCACGGCGGTGGAGACGCTGCTGGACGAACAGCCGGCCGCCAGCATCCCGGCGCTGGACGTGGTGGTGGAGGACTTCGAGCTGAAGGGCCGCAAGCTCGGCCGGCTGGAGATCGATGCCGTCAATCGCGGCGGCGGCGCGGTCGTGCGCGAGGGCGGCATCCGCGAATGGCGGCTCAACAAGCTCGCGCTCACCACGCCGGAGGGCAGCTTCAGCGCCACCGGCAACTGGGCCGCGGTCGACGCCCAGGCGGCCGCGCCGGGCGGCCCGCGCCCGCCGCGCACGCCGGTCGAGCGCCGGCGCACGGTGATGAACTTCCGCCTGGACATCGCCGATGCCGGCCAGCTGCTCAACCGCTTCGGCATGAAGGACGTGGTGCGCAGCGGCCAGGGCCGGATGGAAGGCCAGGTCGCCTGGCTGGGCTCGCCCATGGGCCTGGACTACCCGTCGATGCAGGGCTATTTCCACGTGGACGTCCAGCGCGGCCAGTTCCTCAAGGCCGACCCGGGCCTGGCCAAGCTGCTGGGCGTGCTGAGCCTGCAGTCGCTGCCGCGCCGGCTGGCGCTCGATTTCCGCGACGTGTTCAGCCAGGGCTTCACCTTCGACTTCGTGCGCGGCGACATCACCATCCAGAGCGGCGTGGCCGCCACCAACAACCTGCAGATGAAGGGCGTCAACGCCGCGGTGCTGATGGAAGGCAAGGCCGACATCGCACGCGAGACCCAGGACCTGCGGGTGGTGGTGGTGCCGGAGATCAATGCCGGCACCGCGTCGCTGGTGGCCGCGGCCATCAACCCGGCGATCGGGCTGGGCACCTTCTTGGCCCAGGTGTTCCTTCGCGAGCCGCTGGCGCGCGCCACCACGCAGCAGTTCCAGATCGACGGCACCTGGGCCGACCCGAAGGTGACCAAGCTGGGGAGGCAGGGC
The DNA here is from genome assembly GCA_023390985.1 of Pseudomonadota bacterium. GTDB lineage: Bacteria > Pseudomonadota > Gammaproteobacteria > Burkholderiales > Burkholderiaceae_C > Ramlibacter. Next base: position 4,624 of record JAEWBU010000206.1, on the reverse strand, counting down.
TCCACCGCGAACGGCGAGCCGAACCCGCCTCCCGCGGAAGCTTCGCCGCCGGCCGCCCGTACCGCGGTCAATTGAACGGAGGTCCAGCATGAAGGTCGCCGCCTTGCAGATGGTGTCCACCCCGCGCGTGGACGACAACCTCGCCGCCGCGGGCCGGCTCATCGCCCAGGCCGCCGCACAGGGCTGCGAGCTCGCCGTGCTGCCCGAGTACTTCTGCCTCATGGGCCAGCGCGAGGGCGACAAGGTCGCGGTGCGCGAGGCGCCCGGCGAAGGGCCCATCCAGTCGTTCCTGGCCGCCGCCGCGCGCGAGCACGGCATCTGGCTGGTGGGCGGCACGCTGCCGCTGCGCGCCGGCGATGAAGCGCACGTGCGCAACACCAGCCTCGCGTTCTCGCCGCAAGGCGAGAGGGTGGCGCGCTACGACAAGATCCACCTGTTCCGCTTCGACAACGGCCGCGACCGCTTCGACGAGGCGCGCACCATCGAGGCCGGCCGGGAGCCCGTGGCCTTCACGCTGCGATCGCGCGAAGGACGCGAGTGGCGCATCGGGATGTCGGTCTGCTACGACCTGCGCTTGCCCGAGCTCTACCGCCGGCTCGGCGCCGACCTGCTGCTGGTGCCCAGCGCGTTCACCTACACCACCGGCCAGGCGCACTGGGAGACCTTGCTGCGCGCCCGCGCGATCGAGAACCTCGCCTGGGTGGTCGCCCCCGCGCAGGGCGGCGTGCACGAGAACGGCCGCCGCACCTGGGGCCACAGCCTGGTGGCCGATCCCTGGGGCCAGGTGGTGGCCTGTCGCGACGAAGATGGCGAAGGCGTGGTCGTGGCCGAACTCGACGCCGAGCGCATGGCCGCCTGGCGCCGCCAGTTGCCGGCCCTGGAGCACCGGGTCCTATGAGCGAGCCGACGCCGGCCGCGGCGCCGCGTTCGGCGCCGGTGTTGCGCGCCCCGCGCGCGCCGGCCCAGAGCTGGACCCTGTGGGGCTCGCTCATCGTGCTGGTGGGGACGCTGCTCGCGACGCTGGTCTGGCTGGCCGGCCGCTACGAAGCGAGCCAGCTGCAATCCAACCTGGAGCGCGACACCGCCGAGGCGGTCGGCGACATCCGCACCGGCCTCGTGCGCAACGTGCAGTCGCTGCAGGCCCTGCAGGCGGGCAGGCCTTCGCCCGCCGAGTGGACGCAGGAAGCGCAGCGGCTGCTGCACGACCGCCGAGAACTGGTGCGGGTGGAGTGGCGCGACCGCCAGCTGGGCTTGCTGGCCGCGGTGGACACGCCCTATCGGCCACCGGTGTTCAGCCGCCTCGGGCGCTCCAGCGCGCACGCCGACGTGGTGCTGGCCTGCGCCACTGCGCGCCGGATGAGCAGCCCGGCCTATGCGGCCAGCTACTTCGTGCCCCAGCCCGACGGCATGGGCATGGAGCTGATGGAGCTGTGCCTGCCCCAGGTGGCCGAGGGCACGACCAGCGGCTACGTGGTGGCCACCTACGCGCTCGGAGAGGTGCTGGCGCTGGTCAATCCGCAGCTCGCGCGCGGCCACGAGATTTCGTTCACCGAGGCGGACGGCACCCGCCTCGCGCTGCACGGCGGCGCCCGCCGCGGCAGCCGCGTGTTCACCGCGCAGCAGCTGCTGGACCTGCCGGGCTACACGCTGGTGCTGCGCAGCGACAGCTGGAACCGCGCGCCGGACCTGTTCCCCAACGTGCTCACCGCGCTGGTCACCGCGATGTCGATCGCGCTGCTGTCGGTGCTCTACATGCTGGTCAAGGACATGCGCCGGCGCCAGCAGGTGGAGCAGGACCTGGCCGAGGCGCTGGCCTTCCGCAAGGCGATGGAGGATTCGCTGGTCACCGGCCTGCGCGCGCGCGACCTCGCCGGCCGCATCACGTACGTCAATCCTGCGTTCTGCGCGATGGTGGGCTTCACCGCCGACGAACTGCTCGGCCACTCCACGCCCGCGCCCTACTGGCCGCCGGAGCTGGCGGGCGAATACCAGAAGCGCCAGGAGATCCGCCTGTCCGGACGGCATGCGCCGCCGCGCGACGGCTTCGAGTCGGTGTTCATGCGCAAGGACGGCTCGCGCTTCCCGGTGCTGATCATCGAGGCGCCGCTGATCAACGCCCAGGGCGTGCAGACCGGCTGGATGAGCGCGTTCCTGGACATCAGCGAGCAGCGCCGCGTCGAGGAACTCTCGCGCGCCAGCCACGAACGCCTGCAGGCCACGGCGCGCCTGGCCACCGTCGGCGAAATGGCCTCGCTGCTCAGCCACGAGCTGAACCAGCCGCTGGCGGCGATCTCCAGCTACGCCACGGGATCGCTCAACCTGCTGGATGCACGGGCCGGCAACGACGCCACCGCGGCCGACCTGCACCAGGCGATCAAGCGCATCGCGCAGCAGGCCGAGCGCGCCGGCCGCGTGATCAAGAGCGTGCACGACTTCGTGCGCCGCCGCGACAAGGAACGCGAGCGGGTGCGCCCGCACGAGCTGATCGACGCCGTGCTGCCGCTGGTCAGCCTGCAGGCGCGCAAGCTCCGGGTGCAGGTGGAAACGCGCGTGCCGGCCACGCTGCCGCCGGTGGTGTGCGACCGCACCATGGTCGAGCAGGTGCTGCTCAATCTCGCCCGCAACGCGATGCAGGCGATGGATGAAGCCCGCGTGGCCGGCCCTTCGCTGGTGCTGCAGGCGCGCCGCGCCGAGGCCGTGGACGGCGTCGGCAAGGGCTGGATGGAGTTCGCGGTGATCGACGTGGGGCCCGGCATCCCGCCCGAGGTGAAGGCGCAGCTCTTCACGCCGTTCTTCACCACCAAGGCCGAAGGCATGGGCCTGGGCCTGTCGCTGTGCCGCACGGTGGTGGAGCAGCACGGCGGCTTCCTGGCGTTCGAGCCCAACCATCCGCGCGGTACGATCTTCCGGTTCACCTTGCCCACCGAAGCCGCCGCGCTGCCGCCCGCTCCGCCGCCCGGCGCCCGGGCCACCACCACCGCCTGATGCAACCCGCTCCCGACGCCACCGTCTTCATCGTCGACGACGACGAAAGCGTGCGCGAGGCCCTGGCCTGGCTGCTGCGGTCGCGCCACCTGGCCAGCGAGCGCTTCCCCGACGCCGAGGCGTTCCAGGCGCTGCTCGAGGCCGGCTTCGCGCCGGTCCAGCCCTGCTGCCTGCTGCTGGACGTGCGCATGCCGGGGATGAGCGGGCTCGCCCTCTTCGAGCACATCGCCGATCGCGGCCTGGTGCAGGTGATGCCGGTGATCTTCCTGACCGGCCATGCCGACGTGCCGACCGCGGTGGACATGGTCAAGCGCGGCGCCTTCGACTTCTGCGAGAAGCCGTTCTCCGACAACGCGCTGGTCGACCGGGTCGAGCAGGCCCTGCAGCTGTCGGCCCGCGTGCTGGCCGAGAAGCGCGAGCGCGACGGGCTGGTGGCCCGCCTGGCCGCCCTGACCGAGCGCGAGCGCGACGTGATGCAGCTGGTGGCCCGAGGACTGCCCAACAAGCTCATCGCCGACCAGCTGGCGATCAGCGTGCGCACGGTGGAGGTCCACCGCGCGCGCGTGTTCGACAAGATGGAAGTGAAGTCGGCGGTGGAGCTGGCGAACGTGCTGCGCGACGTCGCCGGCGGACGTTAGCGCTTGTCGTTGTCCTTGTCGTCTTCGGCGCCCGGCGGCTCGCCGCGCGGCCGTCCGGAGAACATGGTCCACCAGACGATGAGCACCAGCACCACCAGCGCGAGCAGGGCTTCCAGCAGAATCAAGAGCATGGCAAGTTCGTCGTCCAGGTTCGCGTTTGTCGCGGCGATTGTAGGAATGCTGGCCGGGTGCGCCTCGGTGCCGCTGCCCGAGTCCGGTCCGGAGACCTCTGCGCCGCCGCCGGTGGTGTCCCCCGCGCCGGCTCCATCGCCCGCCGCGGGCGCGCCGGTGCTGCAAGGCAAGAGCCGCTGGCAACCCGTGGCCTGGAGCGAGTTGCCCGGCTTCGACGAGGACGCGCTGCACGAGGCCTGGAACGCCTGGGTGCGCAGCTGCGAGCGGCCGCCCCCGGCCTTCGCCGCGCTGTGCCCGCAGGTGCGCCAGCTGACCATCGCGCCGGCGCAGGAGCAGCGCGAGTGGATGCGCCGCTCGCTGCAGCCGTATCGCGTCGAGCCGCTGCAGGGCGCCACCGACGGCCTGCTCACCGGCTATTACGAACCGCTGCTGGACGCCTCGCGCGAGCCGACGGCGCGCCACACCGTGCCGCTGTACCGCCCGCCCGCCACGCTGCAGAGCCGCAAGCCCTGGTACAGCCGCCAGGAGATGGACACGCTGCCCGAGGCCAAGGCGCAGTTGCGCGGCCGCGAGATCGCGTGGCTGGCCGACCCGCTGGACGCGCTGGTGCTGCAGATCCAGGGATCGGGCCGGCTGCGCGTGACCGAGCGCGACGGCTCGCAGCGCCTGGTGCGGCTCGCGTTCGCCGGCAGCAACGAGCATCCGTACCGCAGCGTGGGTGGCTGGCTGCAGCAGCAGGGCGCGCTGCGCGACGCATCGTGGCCCGGCATCAAGGCCTGGGCCCAGGCCAACCCGCAGCGCCTGCAGGAAATGCTGTGGAGCAATCCGCGCACGGTGTTCTTCCGCGAGGAGCCGCTGGGCGAGCTGGA
>JAEWBU010000204.1 GCA_023390985.1 Pseudomonadota bacterium | reverse complement strand
CCACCGGCGACCTGGCCAACCGGCCGTCCGACATGGCGGCGCGCCAGGCGTTCCTGGCGCGCAGCATGCAGCTGGTCGAGCGCTTCAACAGCCTGGGCACCCAGCTCGCCGAGCAGGGCCGTCTCGCCGAAGGCCGCATCACGGCGGGAGCGACGCAGGTGAACGCCCGCCTGACCGAGATCCGCACCCTGAACACGCGCATCGCCGAGGCCCAGGCCGCCGGCGCGCACGCGCCCAACGACCTGCTGGACCAGCGCGACGCGGCGCTGGAGGCGCTCAACGGCCTGATGGCCGTGCGCGCGGTGCCGGTGGCGGACGGCACGGTCAACCTCTTCACCGCCAGCGGCGCCGCGCTGCTGGTGGGCAGCCAGCAGGCACGCATGGACGCCGTGCGCGATCCCGCGGACGGCAGCCGCGTGGCGCTGCAACTGGTGATCGGCGGCGTCGCGCAGCCGATCGACGCGGCCGGCCTCGGTGGCGGCAGCCTGGCGGGCCAGCTGCGCTTCCGCGACGAGGACCTGCCGGCCGTGGTCAACCAGCTGGGGCGCATCGCCACCGTGATGGCCGAGCGCTTCAACGCGCAGCAGATGCTGGGCGTCGATGCCAACGGTGCGCAGGGCACGGCCCTGTTCACGCTGCCGCCCCTGCGCGGCGTGCCGCATTCGGGCAACGGCGGCAGCGCGGCCATGACGCTCACCGTGAGCGACCCGTCGCAGCTGCAGCCGAGCGACTACCGCGTGGACTGGGACGGCTCGGCGTACACGATCACGCGGCTGTCCGACGGCCAGGCCACCAGCGCGGCGTCGCTGCCGGCGACCATCGACGGACTGCGGCTGTCCGCGAGCGGCACGCCCGCGGCCGGCGACAGCTGGACCCTGCGGCCGTTCGCCGCGGCCGCATCGGACATCTCGGCGCGCGCGCTCTCGCCGCAGCAGCTGGCCACCGGTTTCGCCGCGATGGCGGAGGCCTCGGCGAGCAACCTGGGCTCGGCCACCGCTTCTCGGTTCCAGGTGACGCGTGCTTCGGCCGACAACACGCTTCCCGTCACGATCACCTTCAACGACCCACCTACCTCCTTCAACGTTATCGGCCTCGCGGGCGGAGACTTGATGGGCGTGCCCTACACGCCCGGCGCGCGCGTGCCCGCGGCGCCGGCCGACTACAACGGCTGGTCGCTGGTGCTCGATGGCGCGCCGAAGGCCGGCGACAACTTCCAGGTCCGCCAGACGTCTTCGCCGCGCAGCGACAACCGCAACGCGCTGGCGCTCGGTGCGCTGGCCGACCTGCGCGGTGCCGACGGCGCCACGCTGAACGAGAGCTACGCCTCGCTGCTGGGCGACGCCGGTGTGCGCGTGCAGTCGGCGCGCGACCTCGCCGACGTCACCAGCCACCTGCAGGCCGAGGCGGTTTCGCGCCAGCAGGCCGGCGCCGGCGTCAACCTCGACGAGGAAGCCGCCAACCTGCTGCGCTACCAGCAGGCCTACCAGGCCTCGGCCAAGATCATCCAGGCCAGCCAGTCGCTGTTCGAGGCGCTGCTGGCCGCCACGGGCCGCTGACGGCCCGCGACACCGGAGCTTCCCCGATGCGCGTTCCCACCCACCACCAATCGCAGCGCACGCTGGAGAGCCTGGCGCAGCGCCAGTCGGAGCAGGCCCGCCTGCAGAGCCAGCTGGGCACGGGCCTGCGGCTGCAGTCGCCGGGCGACGACCCGGTGGGGGCGGCGCAGGCGGAACTGGCGCGATCGCGCCTGGCGCGGCTGGACCAGGACAAGCGTGCGACGCAGCTGTCGACCAGCCTGCTGAACACCGCCGAGGGCGCGCTCGCCCAGGGCGTGGGCCTCCTGCAGACCGCGCGCGAAGCGCTGGTGGCCGCGGGCAACGGCGCCTACAACGCGCAGGACCGTGCTTCACTGGCGATGCAACTGCGCTCGGTGCGCAATGAACTCCTGATCCTGGCCAACAGCCAGGACGGCGCAGGCAGCTTCCTGTTCGCGGGGCAGGGCACCACGCTCCCGCCGTTGTCCGGCGGCTCGGCGCCTTCGTGGAACGCGCCTTCGGGCACGCAGCGCATCGGCGAGGCGGGCCGCTACGCCGCGCACGTGGACGGCCGCGCCGCCTTCATCGCGCTGCCGCAGGGCAACGGCGTGTTCATCCCGGCATCCGACCCGGCCAACACCGGTGCGGCCTGGGTCGATCCCGGCGGCGTGAGCCAGCCCTCGCAGCTGACGGGGCACAACTACCGCATCACCGTGTCCGGCGCGCCGGGCGCGTTCACCTACGCCGTCGAAGACCTCGACCTCGGCACCACCGTGGCCACGGGCGTGCCGCTGCCCGAGGACGGCGAGGTGGAAGTGGACGGCCAGCGCGTGCGCATCGGCGGCACGCCCGCCGCGGGCGACCGCTTCACGCTCACGCCTTCGGGGCAGCAGAGCATCTTCGACACGCTGGACGACGCGATCGCGGCGCTCACCTCGGAGCTGTCCACGCCCGCCTACAACGAGCAGCTGGGCCGCGCGCAGGCCACGCTGGACGGCGCGCTCGACCGCATGATCGTGGCGCGAAGCCAGATCGGCGAAGAGCTGCGCCATGTCGAGCAGGCGGCGGCCTCGGGCGAGCAGCAGACGCTGGGCGTGACGCAGCGGCGCAGCGACCTCGAGGACCTGGACTACGCCGCGGCGCTGTCGCAGATGCAGTCGAACAAGACCACGCTGGACGCGGCGCTGAGCGCGTACGCGGCCATCGGGCGCAGCTCGCTGTTCGACTTCATCCGCTGAAGGGTCCCTCCTCCACCTCCATCACCAGCGCCTTGGCCGCGTGAGGCGTCAGCACCAGCAGCTGGCCGAGCTCGGCGAAGTCGTCCGGCAGCGCGGGGTTGTCCCAGCCGCCCTGCTCGAGGTGGCGCGCGACGCGCACCGCCAGCGCCACGCCGACGGCGCCCGGCGTCGCCCGCATGGCGCCCGGCGCTTGCGCGCGCAGCACGGCGGCCAGGTCCCAGGCCTGCATGAGGGCATGGTCCAGCGCGATGATCTCGGTGCCCAGCACCTGGCGCTGCGCGTCGGCGGATCGCAGTTGCGCGTCTTCGCGCTGGCGCGCGGCGATGTCCTGCATCAGCTCGGGCACGTCGCACCACAGCAGCAGGGTGGAGAAATGGTCCAGCAGCGCGGCCTGGTGCAGCACCTCGGCCTGGTCGTCCTGGCGATGCACCGCGAAGGCGGCGGCCAGGCGCGCGGCGCGGCGCGAGCGCTCCAGCGCCTGCAGCGCGCTCTCCAGCGCCTCGGGCCGGCCGGCGAGCCGGTCCTCGATCGTCTCCAGCGATTCGAAGGCCGCGAAGAAGGGCTCGATCCCCAGCAGCACCAGCGCGCCGGTCACCGTCGTCACCGGCGTCGCGAGGCGCCGGCCCAGGCGCGCGGCCACCACGACCAGCACGCGCAGCGTCATCAGCGGATCGCGCAGCACGATGTCGGCCAGCAGGTTTGCGTCGGCGCGATCGCGCCGGCCGCGCAGCGACTCGATGGCGTCGCGCGTGGACGCGAGGACCGGCGGCGGCAAGGGCGCGAGGCGCCGGGTCCAGCGGTCCAGGTCTTCGTTGAGGGGCGGGGGCATGCCGGGTATTCGGCAGCCGGGGGCGGTTCTGAAGCGCGTCCCCTGTCGGAGAACTCGCCTCGGGCCAGCGGGCGGTAACCCGCTGGCCCGGCGTCGCCGGATCGGACCGGATAGGTCGTCTCAGGCCTCTACTGTGCGGGGAGGCGGGCCGAAAGAGCTTCTGAATTTGTGGCGAGGCGGGCCTCTTTGCGGTAAACCCGGCGGCTGATTGAGCGATTGGCCGTATATTCATCCGCATGGACCAGATCGACCGGAAAATCCTGCGCGTGCTGCAGGCCGATGCGCGCGCCAGCCTGCAGGAGATCGGCAAGGCCGTGGGCCTGAGTGCCTCACCGTGCTGGGAGCGCATCCGCAAGCTGGAGCAGCTGGGCGTGATCGAGGGCTACACGGTGCGCCTGAACGCGCGCGAGCTGGGCTACAGCGACACGGTGCTGGTGCAGGTCACGCTGGACAGCCACACCGACAACACGCTGGAAAAGTTCGGCGAAACGCTGGCGGCGATTCCCGAAGTGGTCGAGGCCTACCTGGTCTCGGGCGAGTACGACTACCTGCTGCGCATCGCGGTGCGCGACACGCGCGACTACGAGCGGCTGCTGCGGGAGAAGCTCTACAAGATCAAGGGGATCCGGCACAGCAAGTCGAGCTTCGTGCTGCGGACCTTGAAGAAGGCCGACCTGCCGGTGGGATGAGGCGCATGAGGAGGCTTTCCATCGGCGCGGCTCTGGCGGTGGTTGAAAAGCCTCCTGAGAGTGGCGGGCCGGCCGCGTGAGGCTGCATTGCGCTGGTACCCGCAGTACTGCATAATCTTTTCCACCACTCCTCCCTAGTCGCGTCATTCAGTTGGCAGCTACCTGGGACGAAAAGACCGCCCCAGGGCGGTTTTTTCACGTCTGAGCTGAGGAAATCATCCGAACCAGCGTCTTCATCGACGGGTACAACCTTTATTACGGGCGCCTGCGCGGAACGCCTTACAAGTGGTTGGACGTGGTGGCGCTTGTGACCCACATCGTTCGGGTCCAGCACGGCAGCTTTGACGTCCGGTCCGTTCACTACTTCACCGCGCCCGCGAAGGAGGCTTTTTCCTCCCACGGGAAGGCTTCCGTGGTTGCACAGCAAAGCTACCACCGAGCACTGCAGGCCAGATACCCGGCGCCGATGTTCGAAATGACTCTGGGAACGCATTCCTTCGACAGGGCCGGTTCGCTGCGACCACGTTATGTCGCGGGTCAGCCATGCGACAAGTCCGACCGCGTCCGCGTATGGGACCTCGAGGAAAAGCAGACCGACGTGAACCTCGCGCTCGCCATGTATCGGAGGTGCTGCAAGGGCTGTGCGAGCAGGTGGTTGTTTGCTCGAACGACAGTGACGTGGAACCCGTGCTTGCAGCGATCCGGGAGGATTTCCCGCAGATGCAGATCGGCGTGATCACGCCGGCCGCCCCCGATCAAGCCGATCGACGATTCAGCAGGTCACTGGCGCAACAGGCGCACTGGGTCCGTCGGCACATCACGAATGAGGAACTGGCTGCGTCGCAGCTCCCTCACCAGGTGCCGACGAACAAGGCGCCGGTGAAGAAGCCCGAGCATTGGCTGTAATCCGCGGATCAACTGAACCGAGGTACCGCTGGCGCCCCCGACAGGAATCGAACCTGTATCTAGCGCTTAGGAGGCGCTCGTTCTATCCATTGAACTACGGCGGCGGAGTGGCCCGGATTGTAGGGGTGAGCGGCGGTTACTTGGACAGCATCCGCATCGCCTCTTCCAGCCCCTTGATCGTCATGGGGTACATGCGCTGGTTCATCAGCTGCTGGATGACGGCGATGCTCTGGCGGTACTGCCAGACGCCCTGCGGCTCCGGATTGATCCAGGTGAACTTCGGGAAGGCGTGCGTGAGGCGCTGCAGCCATTCGGCGCCGGCTTCCTCGTTGTTGTATTCGACGCTGCCGCCCGGCTGCAGGATCTCGTAGGGACTCATGGTGGCGTCGCCCACGAAGATTAGTTTGTAGTCCTTGTTGTACTTGCGGATGATGTCCCACGTCGGGAACTTCTCCGAGAAGCGGCGCCGGTTGTTCTTCCACATGAAGTCGTAGACGCAGTTGTGGAAGTAGTAGAACTCCAGGTGCTTGAACTCGGCCTTGGCCGCCGAGAACATCTCCTCGACGCGGTGGATGTGCTCGTCCATCGTGCCGCCCACGTCCATGAGCAGCAGCACCTTCACGTTGTTGTGGCGCTCCGGGACCATCTTGATGTCCAGGTAGCCGGCGTTGGCCGCGGTGCTGCGGATGGTGTCGTCCAGGTCCAGTTCGTCGGCCGCGCCCTCGCGCGCGAACTTGCGCAGCCGCCGCAGCGCGATCTTGATGTTGCGCGTGCCCAGCTCCTGGGTGTCGTCGTAGTCCTTGTACGCGCGCTGGTCCCAGACCTTGACCGCGCTGCGGTTGCGGCCCTTGTCCTGGCCGATGCGGATGCCCTGCGGGTTGTAGCCGTAGGCGCCGAACGGCGAGGTGCCGCCGGTGCCGATCATCTTGCTGCCGCCCTCGTGGCGCTCCTTCTGCTCTTCGAAGCGCTTCCTGAGCGTCTCCATGAGCTCGTCCCAGCCCATCTTCTCGATCTTCGCCTTCTCCTCCGGCGAGAGTTCGAGCTCGAGGTTCTTGCGCAGCCACTCCAGGGGCACGTCTTTGCTGAAGTCGGCTAGCATCTCCACGCCCTTGAAGTAGGCGGCGAAGGCGCGGTCGAACTTGTCGTAGTGCTTCTCGTCCTTCACCAGCGCGGTGCGCGAGAGGTAGTAGAAGTCGTCGACCGACCAGCCGCCGTCGGTGCTGGTCGGGCCGACCACGCCTTCCTTGAGCGCCTCGACCAGCGTGAGGTACTCCTTGACCGAAACCGGCAGCTTGGCGCTGCGCAGGGTGTAGAAGAAGTCGATCAGCATCTCGATGCTCGCTTCGTGTAGTCCACCGCTCAGTCGCGCGGCCGGGCCAGCTGATACTGCAGGTGCGCCTTGACCTCGGGCCACTCGCCGGCGGCCAGGCTGTACATCACCGTATCACGGACCGTGCCGTCGCGGCGTAGGGCGTGGTGCCGCAGCACGCCGTCCTTCTTCGCGCCCAGCCGCTCGATGGCACGCTGGCTGGCGAAGTTGTAGTTGTCGGTCCGCCAGCCGACGAGCTTGGCGCCCAGCACTTCGAAGGCGTGGGTCATCAGCAGCAGCTTGCAGGTGGTGTTGACGTCCGTGCGCTGCAGGCTGCGCGCGTACCACGTGTAGCCGATCTCCAGACGATCGACCGCCGGGACGATGT
>JAEWBU010000199.1 GCA_023390985.1 Pseudomonadota bacterium | reverse complement strand
CTTGGCTACAACAACAAGAGCGTGACTGGCGAGGAGCGCGCGAACGGCTACGAGATTGAGCTGGAACTGCCCATCTTCGACTTTGGCTCGACCCGGATGGCGCGCGCTGAAGCCACGTACATGCAGGCGCTGCACCGCACGGCGGAAGTCGCCATCAATGCGCGCTCGGAGGTTCGGGAGTCCTACTCGGCATACCGGACGGCCTACGACTTGGCGAAGCACTACCGAGACGAGGTGGTGCCGCTGCGCAAGCGCATCTCAGAGGAGAACCTGCTCCGCTACAACGGGATGCTCATTGGCGTCTTTGAACTGCTCGCCGACTCGCGTGAGCAGGTCCGTGGCGTGACTTCGTATGTCCAGGCCCTGCGGGACTTCTGGATTGCCGACACGGCGCTCAATACCGCCCTGACGGGCCGCTCGCCTGGCGCAAGTGCCCCCGCTGGTCCGTCCTCCGAGGCTGCTGCACCTGCGGCTGCCGCGCACTGAAAGCACAAGCAATGTCGAACCGACGCAATTTCTTCAAGACGGCAGGTGCGGTCGCCCTGGGCGCGACCGCCGTGAGCCGCGTGGGTGCAGCCTCTCTGCCCGAGGCGGTCATCCAGACCTCGCCGACCATGCAGCCGCCCCTGGTGCCGAACACCGGGCGTCCGTACAACCCTGTGGCAACCCTGAACGGCTGGTCGCTGCCTTGGCGCATGAACAACGGCGTCAAGGAGTTCCACCTGGTCGCCGAGCCTGTCGTCCGCGAGTTCGCGCCCGGCATGAAGGCGAACCTCTGGGGCTACAACGGCTCCAGCCCTGGGCCGACCATCGAGGCAGTGGAGGGCGACCGGGTCCGCATCTTTGTGACCAACAAGTTGCCCGAGCACACGACGGTGCACTGGCACGGAATCATGCTGCCCTCGGGCATGGACGGCGTCGGCGGGCTTACGCAGCCGCATATCCCACCCGGCAAGACGTTCGTCTACGAATTCACGTTGCTGCGCTCGGGCACGCACATGTACCACCCGCACGCCGACGAGATGGTGCAGATGGCCATGGGGATGATGGGAATGTTCATCATCCATCCGAAGGACCAGCGCCAGATGCGGGTGGACCGGGATTTCGTCTTCCTGCTGGCGGCCTACGACATCGAGCCGGGCGCAGCCACGCCGAAAACGGCTGAGATGACGGACTTCAACCTCTGGACCTTCAACAGCCGCGTGTTCCCGGGCATCGACCCCATCGTCGCGCGGACCGGTGACAGGGTGCGTGTTCGCGTGGGCAACTTGACAATGACGAACCACCCCATTCACATGCACGGGCCGCACTTCACGGTAACCGGCACGGATGGAGGCTGGATTCCGCCGGCCGCCCGCTGGCCAGAAGTCACGACGGACATCGCGGTTGGACAGATGCGGGCCTTCGAGTTCGACGCTGTCGCCGGCGACTGGGCTATTCACTGCCACAAGTCGCACCACACCATGAACGCCATGGGACACGACGTGCCGAACATGATTGGCGTCGACCATCGCGGCGTGGCCGAACGCATCACCAAGCTCGTCCCGGACTACATGCTGATGGGCGAGCGGGGCATGGCCGACATGGGTTCTATGGAGATGCCGCTACCGGACAACACGCTGCCGATGATGTCGGGGCAAGGCCCGTTCGGTCCCATGGAGATGGGCGGGATGTTCACCGCCGTGAAGGTGCGTGACGACGTCCAAAGGGGCAACTACAAGGACCCGGGTTGGTACAAGCACCCGCAGGGCACCGTGGCCTACGAGTACACCGGCCAGCTGACAGAGCCAACGCGAGCCGCGGCTCCTGCGCGCGATACCAAGACCATGAACGTCCGCAAGCCGACCGACCATTCCGGCCACTAGCACTCAGAAGAAGCACACACATGAAAAGCAAGCAAATCCTCGCCCTTATGGTGGCTAGCGCCGCCGTCCTGTCGTCCAGCGTCTATGCGCATGGCGACGAGAAGCACCCGGCGGCTCAGAAGTTCGATGCCAGCAAAGTCGAAGACACACCGTTCGGGCAGCAAGGCGACCCGAACAAGGCGGCCCGCACGATTCGTGTCGGCATGAACGACAAGATGCGCTTCGACCCGGAGAACATCGTCGTGAACAAGGGCGATACCGTCCGCTTTGTCGTGGCGAACAAGGGCGCTGTCTTGCATGAGATGGTGCTGGGCACGCCCCAGGCGCTCAAAGAGCACGCGGAGCTGATGAAGAAGCATCCGGGCATGGAGCACGATGAGCCCAGCATGACTCACGTGAAGCCCGGCGCCACCGGCGAAATCGTGTGGCAGTTCACCAAGGCCGGCGAATTCCAGTTCGCTTGCTTAATTCCCGGGCACTTCGAAGCCGGCATGGTCGGAAAGGTGGTAGTGAAATGAAGCGCAGAACAATTCTTTTGTCGGCGGCCGTGATGGCTGCAGCGTCGGCACTGCCCGCGACTGCCAAGACCACGCTGCCTCAGGTCGACGTCTACAAGGACCCCAACTGTGGCTGCTGCGGCGCCTGGGTGGACCACCTCAAGGCAGCCGGCTTTCCGGTGAAGGTGACCGAAGTGTCGGACACCGGCGCAGTGCGTAAGCGCCATGGCATTCCTGCTCAGTACGGTAGCTGCCATACGGGCGTGGTCTCCGGATACGCCATCGAGGGACACGTACCTGCGGACGACATCAAGCGTTTGCTCGCCAAGAAACCGGCAGCCGCGGGCCTGAGCGTGCCCGGCATGCCGGTGGGCTCGCCGGGAATGGAAGTAGGGGACCGCAAGGACCCGTTCCAAGTACTCCTCATCGACAAGGCGGGCCGTTCCACCGTCTTCGCCACATATCCCAAGACCTAAAGGAGGTTCACATGAAAGCAAAGCACACCCTGGCCCTGGCGGCCGTCCTCTTGGCCTCAGCCGTCAATGCGCAGCAGGCGCCTCAGGGCGGGGACCATGCCTCTCACCACCCGGCAGTCGCTGCTACGACCGCCCCGCAATCCGAAGGCGAGGTCCGCAAAGTAGATACGTCTCAAGGCAAGGTGACGCTGCGGCACGGACCGCTGGCAAATCTCGACATGCCTGCCATGACCATGGTCTTCACGGCCGCTGACCCCCAGCTACTTGAAGGCCTGAAGCAGGGGGACAAGGTACGGTTCACGGCAGACAAGAAGGACGGTACGTACATCGTCACGGCCATCGAGCCGGCGCGGTAAGTAGGGCTAGAGCCGGCGCAGTTTCGGTTGAGGCAAGTCATTGGCCCATGCTCGAAGCAACACTAGGCTCCGGCTACCTTGATTGAACTGAAAGGACGTCCCATGAAGCTGATTCAACGAGCAGTTCCCCTGGTTTCTTCGGTGCTCCTGGCCGGAGCACTGGTCGGCTGCGCCGCTCCTCAGAAGAGCTCCGACCATGCTCACGAAAGCATGGGGATGATGGACATGCAATCCATGTGCGAGAGGCACAAGAAGATGATGAGCGGCAAGTCCACGGCAGAGCAGCAGGCAATGATGCAAGAGCACATGAACTCGATGACGCCCGAAATGCGCCAGCGGATGCAGACGATGCACGAGCAGTGCAAGTAACTGTCTCTGGCTTGCGCAGCATCGGCGCCGCCTCTTCGCGCTGGGTCGAATAGGCGCTCAGCAAGTAGGCGGGCTGGTCCCGCACACTAGGCGGTATCGCGTTCTGCCGGTACCAGCTCGACCCGCAGGAAACCTGCGCCCACGGCCACCCGGAAGACGTCTCCCGCGCTGGGCAGGAAGAGCCGGTTGAATCCGCTCAACGCACCGGACTGCGAGATGCGAGCTTCGCCTAGGGGCGTACCGGCCGCGTCTTGAAATGGCACCCGGCGCCCGGCGAGCTGCAGATGGAAGCGTGCCGGCACGTTGTACTGCTCGTTCTTGAGCGCCGCCTCGGTGACCCGGAAAACGAATTCGTTGGGCTTCGCGTCAGGCAGCCCCGGCGCAAGGTGGAGGGCCGCCTTCATGCGCATGCGCGTCCTGGCCGCGTTCACCGCCGCATCTCCAACGCGGCGGCCAATCAGCCGATAGAGGCCGTGCTCAAGGCGGTCAAAGATGGGGGAGCTACCCAGCATCGCGCTCACAGCCACGTTCGTGAGGTGCAGCTTGGCTTCAATCGCCTCGCGCAACTCGAACCGGCAGGCAACACCGTCGTGCTGTTCGATGACGCGCACGGCGAGCTGCTCGGCCTCGCTGAGGACACCGGCAGGGTCGAAGCGGTCACCCGCGGTGAAGCGGCCTTTTTGGACCACCTTCAACCATGGCCAGGTGCGAAAGAGCTCCCGCAGTACATGGATGGGCGGGACTGCCAGGCCAAGGCTCTGGGTCTCCCGGTAAATGAGCATGTCGTCGCTGGCCAGGGCGCCGGCTATTTCGTCGGCCCCGACATGGTCGTGCGCGACGGCCATGATTTTCCGCACGCGCGTGGCCACGGAGCTGCCGTCGGTCTCGCCAAGTGCAAACCAGCCGGTCTCCTTGTCCAACCACCTGAACACGGCGCTGCCTTCCAGGGCGGCCTCGATGGCCTCTTGGCCAGGCGCCACACCTTCTTTCAGCGCCAGCAGGCCGGCCACACGAAGCACGTTGGTGCACCCGAACATGGAGGTGTCCCGGCTCACGTGGTTGATGAGCGGCTTGACCCAGGGGAGGGCATCGGCGCGCTCGACGACCGTGGTGTCGACCAGCTGGCCGCGAAGCCGCCGGCGGACGCGGTGGCACTGAATACCGACATCCTTCTTCCCGACGGTCTGTGACCACAGAATCAGGCACTCGACGCCGGCGCCTTCGCCGATGAAGCGGGCAAGCTGCTCGTTCGCTTCGTCGACGCCGCAGGGCGCGATGCGTGCGACCGCTGCCAGAGCACGGTCGAGGGCCGGAGTCACGGCCTCTGACCGCTGGAAAACCTCTTCGAAGGCCTCGCAGATTTGCCGCACACGTTCCCGGGTCAGGCCGTTGGCGTCACCCACTTCGACGAGGGTCTTTCCCGTGCCCTGGGCAGAGATGTGCCTGGCCAAGAACATGGCCGGCCAGCGCTCGGCGGCCTCAGGATTCATCCGGGGAAGGCATTCCTGGCCGGCGGCGAGGGTTAGGGCGCGTGCTTCCTCCGCGGCGGACATCTTCGCAGCGTCGTCCAATTTTTGCAGCAGGCTCGCCGCGAAAGCCGGAACCAGCTCTTCAAGGAGCTGTTCGCGAATCCACTCCGGCAGGGTGCCCGGGCCAGGGTAGCCAAAGCGGAGGTCCTGCGGGCTGACCTTGGCCAGCCAGGGGAGGGCGAGCACTCGGTCCGCCAACTCCTGCAGTTCCACGGGGGGCACTGGCGCCTCCGACTGCGGGGCGACAAAGACCCGGGGACGCTGTGCCGGCCGCGGCGGCGGCGTCCAGTAGAGCGCCTCCAGACGCGCCAGCAGAGCGAGGTGCCGTTCCAGATTCCCGCCGAAGGCACGCCGGAACTCACCCAAAGTGAGCTGTTCCAGCGGCCGCTCGGGGTGGCGCGCCAGCACCGCCTCCATGGCTCGCATGTCACTGGCGACCAGGCGCTCGCGCCAGCCATCCACAAGCCGCACGCCCGTTGGCTGCGCCCACATCCAGTCGGAGCGCGGCCGCAGGCGCTTAATGATGATGGTGCGCAGCTCGCGGCGGGCGGATTCGGTGAGGTCCGCCGGCCGTTCCCAGCGAACGAGTTCTCCAGGGTTTACGGCGCCCGCCCAGCACTCCAAGGTGCGGGCGAGTGCGGGAACAATGAAGCTGGGCACCACCTGCGCGTGGCGGGCGGCTGCCGGCGAGTGAGGCGCGGGGTCAGCGTGCTGCGATTGCATTGCTCTTGGCCCGTTCGGCGAGGAACTCGGTGACCCACTTCGTCCGTTCCACGGCTTTCTTGACCGCGGCGGCTGTCACGCGCTTCTGGTCCAGCAGTTTCGACAGGTCGTGTTCGGCGCGCAGCACCCGGTGTTCCCGCAGCAGCTTGAGGACAGCGGAGAACTTCTCTCCCGGCTCCAGCTGCTGCCCGTTGGGCACGTACATATCTGCAAACGAGGTTTCCAGGCGAGCCGTCTTCAGTTGCGTGACACCGAGAATTGCGACGATTTCATCGAGCAGCTCGGTCATCTTCTGGAACCCACGTGGCCGCACAGCGTCCATGAACAGGTCGTCTACGGTGCCGCCGTAGCCACCAGCAATGAACAGCACGCGGTCCGAGTACGCGGTAATCACCTCGGCGTCCGTGTAGCCGGGATTGATGACCATGCGTGTGTAGCCGAGCGAGAAGGCGCTGTCGACGGAAGGCAGGAACGGGAGCGCCTTGGTAGCCTCCGGCACGTCCCAGTCCTTGGCCGGGGTGCTGCGCCGGCGAGGACGGATGCGTGCCGCAGGGCCCGCAAAGTCGGTTAGCGCCAAGGCTGCATTGACCAGGTCCGCCGCCCAGTGCTCGCTGATTTCGCTGCTGCCAAGCAGAAGCAGACCCGTGGGCCGGCGCTCGAGCGCGTCCCGCAGCAGGGGCACGGCGGCTGCCGGAATGGGGTCCAGCGGCGAAACGCTCGCACGGAAAACAGGCGCGGGAAGAGGCTCGACGAAAGGGCTGCGCTCGACCAGCTCGCCGGCCGCGGTCACCAAGCCCACAAGTGCCTCGTGCGCATACTCACCCTCGGGCTCCTGCATACGCACTGCAAGGTCGATGTCGTGGAAAAGGGTTTCGGGCGACTCCGTATCCACCAGCACCGCGACCCGGTGACCGTCGGCCTGCGCGCTCAGGCACGCGCTCTCCAGCCGTGACCCCACATCGCTCCAGGACTGCTCGTTCAGGTCGATGGGGCCAAGCACCAGCAATGTCCCGCTCGGCACCCGCTCCAGGCTGCTTGACCGCAGGCCGTCGTCTCCCATGTCGACGCTGCCCGCCCAGTGGCTGCCGGCTCGCTCTGCGTAAAGGAGCGCGCCGTCCGTGGCGTCGTCATACGCCTGCAGGAGCGCGTTGAGGTGGTCTTTCTCGGTCGTGATGTACACGCCTGGCCGCGGACCGGCCGGCCAGATTTGCGGAAGCTCCTCTGGTGCTTGCATCCCCGGCGGTTGCAGCGACTCCAGAAGCTCCCGCGGCGACAGTTCCAGACTGTGCTTGCGATGAAGCCGGTGCGCCAGCCGGCCAGCTGCGGCGACGTCCAGTTCTGCGGCGGCGACCCGCGTAGGGAACGCCTGCACCTCAGGCCAATTGCGAAGCCCCACCAGAGCGCCGGACAGGTCGAGCGCCTGGTTGTGGGTGACGGTGACGTTTGCGTGCTCCAGCAGGCCGCGAATGCGCCCCGCCAGCAGCTTGAGCTGCTGAACATCCATGTTTCACTCCTCGGGCGTCAAAGCCGGTGCACGCTTTGCGGGCCGCCCGTGGGAAAACAGGGATGGGTGGTTCGCGGATGTACTGCGCTCGTTTTCGTCGTACCCAGGAGGGCGCGTGCGGCAGGCAACGAGTGGGCCAAGGGCATGATACTTCCGAGAACCTGTAAAAAGCAACAGTGTCTCGTGGCAGACTTGTTGGCCTATGCCCGCCAGCTTTGCCTACGGCCGCCGGGACGGCCGCCTCATTCACGTCCAGGACCTGGACGAGACCCAGCACCGGGGTCTGAGGTGCGACTGCGTGTGTCCAGAATGCGGGCGGGTGCTGCAGGCGCATTTGGGGGAGCAGAAGGCTTGGCACTTCCAGCACCACGTAGAAGACGCGAACTGCAATCCGCAGCCGATGACCCTGCTGCACGCCTTCGTGCGCGACGAACTGGCCACCCGCGACCACCTCCACATCCCGGCCCAGACGGTCTACAGCAGCCTGTTGGTCCTCGGTGAGTGGGTGCCGAAGTTCGTTTCCGTCCCCGCTGTGACGTTGCGCTTCACGGAGGGCAGGGCAGAGGTGCGAGGAGACGGGGTCCAGCCCGACGTCGTCTACAAGCAGGAAAGCGGCACGTTGGCAGCCTTGGAAGTGCGGTATTCGCACGCCGTCGATGCCGAGAAGC
The DNA here is from genome assembly GCA_023390985.1 of Pseudomonadota bacterium. Classification (GTDB taxonomy): domain Bacteria; phylum Pseudomonadota; class Gammaproteobacteria; order Burkholderiales; family Burkholderiaceae_C; genus Ramlibacter. Next base: position 20,908 of record JAEWBU010000199.1, on the reverse strand, counting down.
TGGAGAGGCTCCGGAAGAACTACGTGCTCTCAATGGAGTTCGACGTCTCCGACCTGCCGCCTTCCGGCATCAGTCGTGAGCAACTCGACGCTGCCCTGAAACAAGCACGCCGCTGGACCTGGCTGCATAGCGGATACGTGATGCACGCCGAGACGATGTCGCGCCTGCGGCTGGAGTGGGAGCAGACGCACTGGCGTCCAGGTCAACGCTACAAAGAGCCACCGAGGGTCAAGCCCGCGACGCAGAAGCTCAGGGAGGTGAGCCGCAGGCTGGTCTGGGCAGAGCCGGCGCTGGCGAGCATTGAGCATCAGGCCATGCCGCGAGACGACGCCGTGGAGTGGCTGGGCGCACAGAAGAAAAATGACCGCGTCGCAATGGCGTGCTACGTGATGGGCATCGACCCGCAGCAGTTGCCTCCGTTCATGCAGCAGCACTTGCCTGGGGACAAGCCGGCGTACACCCTCGCGCACCATCCGTATTCCTGGCAGCCGGTGGTATTCATGAAGTTCTGCATTGGGCGCCGGGAGTTCACCGCGCAGCAAGCCGGCGAGTGGTGCGTGACGGCGATGCCCGACCGCTGCGAGCACGAGGACGGCACAGAGTCACTTAATGGGCTCACTCGCACCGCCGCGGCCCTGCAGCTTTACTTCCTGCAGCTGGAAGTTCAGGGCCTGCTCCAAGCGACCGCCGGTGTTCCGCCAGAGCAACGCAACTTCACTCCTCGATTCGCCAGCGTTGGCGAGATGCGCGCCTACCTGGCCGAAACGGCGCAGCCCGCATGAACGGACACGCACGCCACGACCTCCGAAGCCTCGCCATGCACCAGGCAGCGGTGGATGTTCTACGCGAGCACCCCGAAATGGCGGTGCGCGCACTTGAGGTGCTAGGCCGATGGCAATCCCAGGGTGACGGGCGCACGCATCCATTGTGGAACGAGTGGCGCCGCATCATCGAAGGTCAGCTCTGGGACTTGGCCGTGGAGGACAGCGACAGGGGCCAGCAGCTACGCCAAGCCAGCCCGCTTTCGTTCGTCCTCAGTGAAGAGCAACGAACCACGATTGTTCTCAGGTTCCGGGCCGCCGAGCGCTGACGCGTACACGCAGCTCGAACGATTAGACCTTCAGCTGCAAGGCGTGAACGAACTTGCCCTGCTGGTAGTCCCAAACTTGCACCGGAGGGTCGGCCTTCGGCAACAGCTGGCGACCGAACTCTACGGCAAGGGAGAGTGGCGCTGCGGGGAAAACATGGATGCGGCGATACCCAGCGTTCCTGATGGCCGCCAGGAGGGAAACCAACTGACTCCGGAAATGTCGAATGTCGTCCGAGTCTTCGACCAGGTGCGGGGTTGGGGCATCGACGCCAAAGCGGACCTGCGGGCGGCCAGGCAAAGCCTGGTTCACCGCGTCGCGGTCGACTTCCCCGCTGAAAGACATCAGAACGGCTAGCTCGCCGCCTTCGGCAGCGGGGAGTACTTCATCGAACTTGCTGAGCTGGCGCTCCGCTTGACGCTCGGCGCGGAACTTCCAGGACTCAGTGCTGCGAGTCCACTGGTAGACGGCAGCCGGAGCCTTGTTCCCCATCAGCGCGCCCAGCTGCATCAAGAGCGGGATGGGCGCAAAGGCGAACACTGAGAAATGCTCCGGCGCACCGCGAAGCCCCACATGGTGCATATGCGCGTGGTAGTCGGCTTCGAGCTGTCGAACCAGCTCTGTCCAGTACTGCGGGTCGTCTTCCCGCGCAGCACGGGTGCGGTAGTCCAAGCTGACCGCGCCGAGGCTCGGCATGTGCGCAAACCGGGAGTTCGCAAGAATTGCGGCCTGTACGTCTTTGGTCGTGAACTGAGGCACGTGCCCGCGAATCGGGTGGCGCAAGATAACGGGCACGCTCTCCTTCGATTCAACGATGTCGTAGAGCGCCTGGATGCGCTCCTCGTGGAGCCGTTTCATTTCGTGAAGGGCTTCGACCGAGTAGTCGTCCTCCAACCGGTCGATGGTCCAATGGCAATCCCTGCACGTCAGCATGATGTTGCCGGCATCCTGGGCGAGCTTCTTCGAAAGCGCAGCGTCACCGCGCGGCCCCTTGGGGCTGTCCCCGATGATGTGGGCGTGCTGCCCCATGAACAGCTTCTGCTGGGTGAGTACGTTGCGGTCCAACGGCTTGTTGCAGGCATTGAACTGGCACCGTCCCCCGGCGGCGACCCAGAGTTGGGCGCGTACCGCAGGCGGGATGCCGGCGCGGATGTTCTTTTCTTCACTCACTCTTGCTCGCCTTCCAGAAGAAGTTCTTTGATGGGGCCCGTCCTTGTCTTGGACCAAACCCTAATGCGGTGCGTCCCAACGATGGGGAAGAAAAGGCGGTTGCCTTCGAACGTGTCGGCGGCTATGGCGCGTTCCCAGTCCCGGCGGTCGACGCCGCTTGGGGTGGGGTCTTCCTGCGGGTGCGTGTGCCAGAGTCCCAGGTACGCCATGGTCGAATGCGCCTCCTTCCATTTCGCACGAGCGATAGCGTCGTGTTGCTTGGAGCGGAAGAAAGAGAGCCTGGTGCGGCGGTCCTTGGCCTGTGGTGCTGTCACCTCGTCAACGACGATGTCACTTGACTCGAGGAGATGGCGTCCAAGGAGCACGCCACCAGCCTCGGCTTGCCACCAGCGGTGTTGCGCGAACGACCGCATGGTCGCGACCGCTTCGGATGTCAGCACGAGCCGTGCGCCACCGGCGATGCGGAAGATGAGCCTCATGGGGCGCTCCCGGTCCGACATTTGGGACAGGGCTCGCCGAACACCATGCGCGTGGCGTCTTCATGGGAGGTCGTGCGACTCCCTGACCACCAGTTCGTAGAAGCGAGACCTTGTGCGCGTGCCTGCTTGCCCGGTCCCGTCCAGAACCGGTAGGAGGGCACCGGACCGGCATCGAGGGCGTCGAGAAGATGCTCGGCCGCCATCAGAGCAGTACGCCGGGATTGCAGGGCGCCGTACGGCACGTACACGCTCGCGCAGCCCGTCAGATTTCGACTCACTTTCTGGTTTGGCGCCAGAAACGCCGTCCTAGAACTGAGGCTCGGCGCGCCTTCGTCGTCTCGGTACAGGCAATCGAGGCAGCCCACCCCTTGGCCACTCACGACGACGGAGTGACCACCAAGGTCAAGCGGTTCCAGCCACGTCGTCAGCAGAGGGATGGTGACGCCTGCAGCCCGAACGGTCTGCGCAAGAACGCGCTCGAGCGTGGGCAGTCCCACGGCCATGGCAATGGCGTGGACCCCTTCAAGGCTTGTGGCTGTCAGCCAGTCCTCGGCCGCCTTGCGCACGGCGTTGACTTGTAGTTCAGGGTAGTGGCTTTCCAATTCGACCTTGCAGCTGACCACTTTGGAAAAGCCCACCGAGCTTCGCCCGAGGAGGTGCCGGAACACGTTGTCGGGAGACATGACATCCTCGTCGACCAACGTCAGCTTCCCCACACCGGAAGAAGCCAGTGCGTCGGCCAGTTCGGAACCTACGGAGCCGCAGCCGAAAATCACCACGTGCTTGTCCTGCAGGGATTCGCTGGCACCCCCGCGCTCGCGCATGTATCCGGTCGTGTGTCGCACTACATCGAGAGGGTAGACGGGCTTCTTCGGGTCCGGCACTCCCTTGCTGATGTGCAGGGAAAGCCCGATGTGCGTCTGGGTGCCGTCGCTTCGCGGCATCGAGAGCAGTATCGCAACCTCGCGCGGGCCGTTCATCGAAGGGCCGGCGAGGTCTTTCCAGACTAGCTGCTGGTGTGCGTCGAGACTCTCAAGAGCCTTTCGGACGTATTCGGCGTCCAGGGGCGCACCAGGCGCAGGCGGCAGCAGAGGCGCCGGCAACTCGAAGAGCGCACCCCGATGCGCCACTGCATTCTTCAGCCGGAACTCCGGGGGCGGCGGAATGTCACGTTCGACGAAGTACCACGTTGCATCCTTCCCTTGCCCCAAGCGTTGGGCGACGAGCCTCCGGCTTCCGCGTCCTTCGACGGCAGAGCGGGCCAGCAGGCAGTCGGGCAGGGTGCCCCAGTAAGCTCCGAGCTCGTTGAAGAATTCCGAGCGGTCCCCGTCCGCGTCGACGGCGGAGTCTTCAAGCAACTTCCATGCTTTGACCACGGTGTACGCGACTACCTGGTCGCGCGCGTCAAGGTCCATCGACAGGCCTTGAGCGTCGTCGACGCACACGCCGCCGCGGTAGAGGACGTGAGCCAGCAACTCGTGGTTTTCGCGCAGCCGCACGAGTGGCAGGTGCGTGTACCTCGGCCAGCCGCAGGCAACATCAAGTTTCCAGATGCGTGACGCGCCGTGAAGCTCCAGGCCCAGGGACCCCGGGGCCGCCTCTGGCAGCCGAGAGACGACGATGCCGGCCTCCCTGCAGCGCGCTTCGACGACTTTGAAGCAGGCCTCCAGCTCGTCGTCGGCCTGTGCTGCCGCTTCGGTCAAGCCGAAGAGCCGGTGCCGATAGCCGGCATGGTCACCGCGCGCGCGGTTGCCGCCTTCTCAGGGATGGGGAACTTGTCGCCGAACTGCTTCGCGAGCATCTTTGAGGCCTCCTCGGGGAGGGTCTCTTCGTACGCCTTCTGCAGGGCGTCGCGCAGTTCCGTCAGACGGGTCTTGAACGATTCCATCTGCGTGCGCGTCATCCATCCCATCAGGTCCACGTCGGGCGTCACGGGGAGCGTCACCTTCAGCCGGCTGTGCAGCCCTTCATCAGTCCATTCCGTCGTGAACTGATTGAGCATGGCGTTCGCCCAGCCCTTCATCGCCAGGAGGTCGACGTAGGTGCCGTTCGTGGTTTTGTTCGGCGTGAACCAGTGGTACGCGGAGACCGTAAGCGCGATGCTCAGGGGTGCGCCCGACGAGAACTTCACGTCGCGCCACCGCTTCAAGTATCGGATGCAGCGGCGGTACTGGTCCCGGTCGGCCGCGGCTTCAAACCGCTTGCAAATCAGCTCGGTCAGCTTCTTGGGGTCAGTGATTTCCCAAACGCGCTTGCTGTCTTCGGAGTTCTCCTTGCCCTTGGCAAGGTCCAGCAACCCGTCATCACGTTTGGCGTAGATGGCCAGGTCGACGTGGTACTCGGGCTCGCCGTTGCGCAGGTAGTTGACCGTGACACAAGGCCGGCGGATGTTCACCGTGCGCCCGTAGCGGCTGAGGGCATCCCGGACCTTCTTCTTCAGCTCCACCGGGTCGGCGTACTTCTCCCTCTTGCAGTCGAAGATGATGCCCACGTCGATGTCGTAGTTGCCGTCCAGCGGCACCACGCCCGTGTGCATCGAATAGCTGCCCTGGTGGAAGTACTCGAATGCCGGCACGTCGTCCGGAAGGTGCTCCTTCAGGTCGGAGATGAGGTTATCGCGCTTCTCGCGCAGGTTTGCCTTCTCGTCGTCCTCGTCCAACTTGATGGCCGAGTGGAAGTCGTCGAATTGTTTTTGGACTGCGGGCACGCGTTCTTCCTCTTCTTCAAAAAGGGCGGCAAAGAGAAATCCCAAGCCGATTCCTGCTACTAACGGATGCATATGGGGGCTGGCTCAACTGTTTTCAACGGAAGAGCCTGGGCGTGTAGGTGCTGGGTTTAGCCCTCGCTGAGCTCGTAGCAGACACTATATCTAGTGTCGTTACTCACATCAACCACTATAGGTAGTGGTTGGTCTGTGGATAACCGGCGATAACCAAGTGCGCAGCCTGTGGGCGCCTTCGCGGCCTCGATGCGCCGGCCAGGGACAACGTCCTGTCGGGAGCCGACGACGGCTGAGCTATCCCCAGCTCCTCCCCAAGCCGAAGGTTCGGACTGTTCGCTCCTCCGCCGCCTCTGAGCGAGCCGTTTGACAGCGCTAATTCATCGAACGTATATTCGATACTGTACACGCATCCAGTGATGCGGATTCGGAGGTACCGGCAGATGGGGAAAACGGAGAAGACCGAATCGGCGGGGAAGGTGCTCACCGCCATCCAAGACCACTTCGCCAGGCAGCGGGCTATGCCGTCCTTTTCGGAAGTCGCCCGCGCCGTTGGCATTTCCGTTTCCACGGTGGCCTTCCACGTCGATGCGCTGAAGGCAAGTGGCCTCCTGGGCGCGACTCCAACCGGACGCCTCGTGCCCGGGAAAGCGTTCTTCCAGCGCGCCCTGGCTGGCTCCGTCAGGGCAGGGCTGCCCGCTTTCGCCGACGAACCCGCCGCGGAAGGCCTGCTCATCGACGAGTACCTGGTCGACACGCCGTCGCGCACCTTCCTGCTCACGGTCAAAGGCGACTCCATGGTCGACGCCGGCATCTTCGCCGGCGACATCGTCGTGGTGAAGCGCGGCGCGCTGGCCAGCCCGGGTGACATCGTGGTGGTGAACGCCAACGGGGAGGGGACGGTGAAGGAGCTCGCGCAGGACGAGGCCGGCGAGCTGTACCTGAAGGCCAGGAACCCCGACTACCCAGACATCCAGCCGGCGGAGGGGTTCGAGGTCTTGGGCGTCGTCACCGGGCAGTTCCGCCGGTATGCCCGTTCTCGGAAGAGCGCGCGGCCGGCCACCAGCGTCAGGCCGCTGCGCGATGGCGCACATGTTCTGCCAGTGCAGGTGGGAACTTGAGCACCGCAGCTCGCGGCGCCGTTTTCGAACGGCATGTTCTGCCAGTTCATGCGCCCATTTGAGTACCGTCGTATCTGTTGCCGAGCTGGCCTAAATCGGCCCCATGCGCAGAACCGCCAACTGAAAATCTTCGCAATCACACCCGAACGAAATGAAGCGGCCCGGTTTTAGCGTTTTCCACGTGCGCAGCGCGCGCTACGGCAAGACCCTTGTCGTCAAGAACGCCGTACACATGGCGCTCGTGACCAGGGCTGATACCTCGCCCGAGATTGGCCACTATGAGTTGGGCACGCCGACATATCAATTCGCCTTCGAAGGCAAGGACCTGACCACTACGGTGCCCCTGTCCGGGCTTCGCAAGGATGGTCGGCGGGTGTTCTGGGACGTGGCGCAGGAGCGCTACTCCCCTGAAGGTGCTTTCGCATTGGACGTCCGGCAAAAGAGAGCCGCCTTGGAAGGTGCTGACTACGTCCTGTTTGACTCGAACGTGCTGGGCTCGAGCTTCCCCGAGGTGAAGAACCGCAGCACCATGCAATCGCATCTGTTCCAGGCCCGTGACCGCGAGACACACGAGGAAGAGGCCGCCTGCCTGATGGAGCTTCTGCAGGGTCCTCTCAGCCTCGCAAGTCTCTCCGAAAGACTGGCGCTCCCCCTGGAGGTGGTGACCGTCGCGGTCCTACGGCTTTGGTTGAAGGGCCGGGTGGTGGTCCCGATGCGCACGCAGCTGCTGCAGCCTTCCTGGGAAGTCCGGAGGAGCGATGCTCCCGCATGAAGACGTCTCCCCTGGTCGCATGCGGGCCACCAGAGAAGCCATCTGGATGCCGGCAGGCGCGACTGCGGATTGGCCTGGCCCCATCGTTGCAGACCTGCCGAAGAACAACCAGCCGGCTTTCCTGAAGGCACGGAATGCAGTTCTGCTCTGGACTGAAAACCAGACCATCGACGCAATCAGGGAAAAGACGGGATACACGGCGGGCCGTGTGCTGCGCCTGGTCAAGAAATGCGTGCAGTTGAACCCGTCGACTGGAACCATCTGCGGCTTTTGGGCGTGCGTTCCAGGCTGGCGACCCGCGCCGCTGCGACGAGTACGGTCAAGCCCAATCACCAAGAAGCACATCGAAGAAGGTGTGGGCTCGTCCGGAGCACTGGGTCTTCTCTTTCTCCAGCACGAGACCATCGAGTCCAAACTCCGCGCGTTTGTGAAGTCGCGGACGGAGAGCGGCGCCGCGCCCGTGGCCGTGCTGACGCCAGGGAATGTCCACGAGCGCTTTATCGCTCTATGCAAGGACGAGGGTTTGCACCACGCCGGTAAGTGGCCGTTCGGCGATACGAAGCGGCGCGGCTACGAAGCCATCCGGCGCTGGTTTCGCAACAAGCAGTACGAGGCGCCTCTGAGTGCAATTCGAAACGCGCACGGGGACGACGCGGCGAAGGTCGCGAACATTGACTTCAGGACCAGCACAAGCCCCAAGCCTTCGGAGTCGTACCTGGCGTACGAACGCGTGGAGCTCGACGAACACAAGCAAGACGCGGCATGGTCGGTCTGGTACCCGGTCACGGCCGAACGATTTGTCCACGTGGGGGCCAAGCGCCTGTGGGCGCTAGCAATGCGCGATGTGGGGTCGACCGCAATCCTGTCGTCGGGCGTGTGCTACCAATGGTCCTACAGCCAGAGCGACATCCTGGGCCTGGTCCATCGGGCGCTGCGGCCGCCGAAGCAACAGCAGCTCATGGTGGACAACGAGCACTTCCGCTACGCCGACGGAGCGCGTTACCCCGCGCAGATGCCGGACCTTGAAGGCAACTTGTGGCAGCTGCTGGCCATGGACGCCCACAGCACGCACTTCGGCAATGCCGTCCTGCACGCGATGGAAGAGGCAATCGGCTGCCACATCGCCGGCGAACGTGTGGGGCAACCGACCGCCCGGGGCAGCCTAGAGAAGTTCTTCCACATTCTGGCACTCCTCGAACAGAACCTGCCGTCCGCTACCGGCAACCGCGCAGACAGCCCCGCGCGGCGCAACCCGGAAGCCAATGCACGACGGTGGGTCGTCGTAGCCCCGCTCGCCGGGCAGCTGCTGGACGTCATCTGCCGGAACTACAACGTGACGCCATCCGCGGCCTGCGGCGGCATCAGCCCTCTCCAGAAACTGTCGGAAATGCTGACGCAGGGGAGGGTGTATCGGTCAGCAATAGGGGAGCTGCGGCAATCCAACCTTCATCTGCTCCTTCCACGGTATCCAGCAACCGCCGGGCGGAAGAGGGGACAGCACCGCCTCGGTCCCCTCGGGGTGAATCTGTTTGGGGGTCGGTACGTTGGGCCGGAACTGGCGGCCGACGTCGAGCTTGCGGAGGCCTTGGACAAGCGAGTTTGGGTGTACGTGCAGGACGACGCTTGTCACGCGGTGGTGGTTCCCTGGGCCTTTCCTGACCGCCACTACAAGGTCATTCTGGTCGGAAGGTACTCGAACGAGCCTCACACGCTCGCGCAGCGTCGGCTGGCCGCTGCCTATGCCAAGAACAACCACATCAAAGGTCACGCGGACGCCCCAAACCTAACGACGGGGCTGCTGCGCGGGCTGGGTGAAGCCGCAAAGACGGACGACGCGGCGGCCTCTCTTCTGAGCGGCGTCGTCGCCTTCCAAGACCGGCACGGGCGCGGTGACGCCACGTACGTCGACCTGTCTGAGGCGGACTTGTCCAAGCTCCGCGCCTACGCCCAGTCGATTGCCAAGGAAGACGCGGAACTCGACGAGGAAGCGGAGGACCAGCCGGGCTGGTATCCCCCGAGCGAATCGCCGCCGACGAGCAGGAAAGGGGGCACGACCGCGCCAGCCCCAAGGGCGGCTCCTCCTGCGCCGAAACCACCGTACGACCCACACGGGCTCCTGTGATGTAAGCCATGACCAAGACTCACCCTGTCCTTAAGCAAGCCGGTTTCACGGTCAAGACGCCTCCATTAACGGAGTTCGTCTCGACGTTCAGCGAATTACTGGACGGAGGGGAAATGTCGCTCGTCAGCTACGGCCGTCAGCGGTTCGGCAAGAGCGCTGCGCGGCGGTACTTGGTTGGAAGCATCGACGCGAAAAAGGAGATGGTTGTGGTCTGGGCAGAGGTGCAGCGGGACGTCAAGCAGCGACTCGCCCGAGACCGGCTCTGGCGCGAGTTTCTCCGGGCGAAGGACCAGCAGGCAAACCTGTACTCCTCCAACCCATATGACACCCTCGTCAACAAGCTGCGAGTTGAGGCGGACGCACGAGATACGGACAAGGTAATCATCTGTGTGGATGAAGCCCAGAACCTCTCCCTCGAGGGCCTGGGGGACATGAAGAAGCTCGTTGATGACCTGGTCGACTTCGACCTCTCCCCGTTCGTTGTGATGAGCGCCCAGCCTGAAATCCTGCTGCGGCCGGAGCGGCTGAAGCGCTTTCACAAGGAGGACATCGCCGACCGTTTCTTCACCCACATGCAGCGATTCCGCGGGCTCATGCCTACGGAGTTCGAAGAGGTGCTGGCCCACTACGACACGGCCACATGGGAAGGCATCACCTACACACGGCACTTCCTTCCGCGGCTCTGGGCGGAGGGTTGGACGCTGGCCGCCCAAGCACGCGCGTTCCAGGATGCGTTTTCCGACCTCAACGCCAAGCTTGGCACAGGCACGGAAGAGGTCGGCATGAAGTACCTGGTCGCAGCAGTGCGGCGGTTCTTCACGAAAGTCGGCGACTCCAAGCCCACCCTGAAGGAACAGGCAGACGTCATAAAGGCGTCCGTCGCCAGCTGCGGGCTCGCCGAGGCCTGGAAGCTTGTCGGGGACTCGGAGCAGCACGCGCGGCTGTTGTCCCGTGACGAGAAGAAGACGCGACTCAAAGAGGCTGACGCGTGAGCTCGCTCGTCTGGTTGCCCAAATGGCACCGACCTGGAGAGTCGCTGTGGTCAGCGATGAACAAGATGGCGTTCACGACGAACACGTCGGTTGCCAACGCCCTGATGTTCATCTCCGGTCTGGATGTCACGGCAGTCAGGGGCCTCACGCTCGCCGCCGACGCACGCATCGCTGTTCTGGTTTGCAAGGCCCTGGAGCTGGCGTTTTCGTGCGCCGGGCAGCTCTTCGCCGGCGTGTACCCCATGTCCTTCACCATTCGGCAGTACCTGCAGCTCGGGCTGCGCTGGTGCCCGGAATGTCTATCCAGCGGCGGATACCACTCGGCCACGTTCCAGGACTGGCGGCGGGAACACTGCCCCTGGCACGGCTGCCGTCTCCTGGACCGGTGCCCAAAATGCCGCAGCGCGGTCGACCCCCTCTGTGAACAGCCGTGGTCCTGCAATCAGTGCGGCGAAGCTCTGTATCACGCCGGAAAAAACTGGCTGGCAGCGTTCAAGGCCCCTGCGCGGCCCCGGCGGACCAACTCTGCGGAGGCACCCTTCTTCGAGGTGGAGACTTCGCCCAAGGTGACCCACTTTCATCGCCGGCCGGGAGCAGGGGAGGAGGGCGCCGCACCGCCCTTGCCTAAGCGCGAGGCCAACGTGCTCATCACGCAGGCGGCGTGCGAGGAGCTTTCCGCCTTCACCGACACGGTGCTTCGAGAGCACAGGCACTGCTTGGCCAGCCACGCGCACCTTTCGATGCTCCAGTGCAAGTTGATGCGCTTCACGTGCCCGGAAGCAGCTGCGGCAGTCCGACTCGCGGCTTGGATGGGCGTCGGGGCGTTCTCCATGGAAACGGGCTGGGCAAACGGCTCTCGGCCGCCAGGTGGCCTTGTGCATGAAGGGCTGCACTGGGACTTGGACCAGATGCCAGGTTGGTGCCACCGTGTGTACCTCCAGGCCTGCATACGAGCCTGGTACTTGGAGGCGGTCGGAGAATTTAGGGCTGCCGCGGCGCGCGGCGACCCGTGCGAGTGGGAGCCTTGGGGTCAGTCGCTCCCGGACTGGTTCTACCGCAACGGCACCCTCAGCCTGAACAAGGCTCCCAGCTTAGCCGCCCTCGAGGCGCTCGCGTCGACCGGACACCAATCCGTCCAGGTCTTCGACGCGTCCTAAACCCTCCCGAAATCTCCGCGCCCGGCTCCGGCCGGGTTTTTGTCGTTTGGCGTGCACCTGCTGGGCGCGTAGCGAAGCCTCTTGCACCCGAAGTTCGCGTAGCGAGGAATTCGGGCGTCGGTAAGTGGCCATCGGGTGCGGGGTAGTGCGTCTGCACCTTGCCTAGTTCACTTATCCGTTGGCCGCTCACCACACCGACTCAAGTTCAATCCGATATTTGACATAACACTCATCGTATCTAGTCAGATAACGCGGTTCGACGGACTACCACTTGCCCTTGGGCTGCTGTCCCCGGATGTGCGCCGAGATCATCTCCAGCGAATCCGGCCGGTTCCCGCGCCGAGCGAAATCGATGGCCGTCATCCCCAGCTGGTTCTTCATCGACGTGTCCGCGCCGGCCTCCAGCAGCAGCTTGACCGCCGCCGGTGATCCGTAATGCGCGGCCATCATCAGCGGCGTCGTGCCGTTGGGCGACTCGGCATCGATGAACGCGTGCTGCTCCAGCAGCAGCTCCATGACCGCCAGGTGCCCGCCGGTCGCTGCGTAATGCAGAGGCGCCCAGCCGGGCTTGTTGACGTCGGCGTCGCGCTCGATGAGCTTCTTCACCACGTCCAGGTGCCCCTTGAGCGCCGCCATCATCAGCGGGCTCTCGTCCTGCGCGTTGCGCGACTCGACCTTGGTCTTGGGCCAGTCGATCAGCGCGTTGGCCGCCTTCAGCGAGCCGTCGCGCAGCGCCAGGTACAGGCCGTCCTGGCCGTCCGGAGCGGGCGTGTTCGGGTCGAAGCCGCGCTGCAGGAGCTGGGCGACGGCCGCGGCGTCGTCCTTCTTGATGGCCGCGAAGAAGTCCTCGTACGAACCGGCCTGGGCGACGGAAACCCAAGCAAAAACAACAAGGAAAACCAGATACTTGAAGTGATTCCTCATCATCGGGCCTCCGCGAAAAGGCGCTCGAAGTTGCGGCTGGTGAGCTCGCCGACCGCCTCGACCGCCATGCCGCGGACTTCGGCGATCTGCCTGGCCACGTACGGCACCAGCGACGGATCGTTGGTCTTCCCGCGGAACGGCACCGGCGCCAGGTAAGGGCTGTCGGTCTCGATCAGCATCCGGTCCGGCGGGACGAAAGCCGCCACCTCGCGCAGGTCGGCCGCGTTCTTGAAAGTCAGGATCCCGGAAAACGAGATGTAGAAGCCCAGGTCGAGCGCCGCCCGGGCCACCTGGGCCGTCTCGGTGAAGCAATGGAAGACGCCGCCCGCGCTGCCCGGCGAGCCGTCCTCGCCCTCCTCCTTCAGGATCGCCACGGTGTCGTCGGACGAGGCCCGCGTGTGGATCACCAGCGGCTTGCCGCACTGGCGCGCGGCCCGGACGTGGGTGCGGAAGCGCTCCCGCTGCCATTCCAGGTCCTCGATGCCGCGACCGCCCTTGCGCTCATCCATCTGGTAGTAGTCCAGGCCGGTTTCGCCGATCGCCACCACCTTGGGGCGGGCCGCCAGCTCCAGCAGCTTGGCCACGCTGGGCTCCTCGATCCCTTCGTTGTCGGGATGGACGCCAACCGTGGCCCAGAAGTTGTCGTAGGCCAGGGCCAGGGCATGGACCGACTCGAATTCCTCCAGCGTGGTGCAGATGCAGAGGGCCCGGTCGACCTGGGCCTGGTCCATGGCGGCGCGGATGTCGTCCAGCCGGCTGGACAGTTCAGGAAAGCTCAGGTGGCAATGCGAATCGACGAACATCCGCCGATGATGCACCAGCGCCAAGGCCGGTCCGCGGGCCTCAGATGGTCTGCGTGGGGCGCTCGGAAGCCAGGTGGCCGCCCAGGATCTCCTCGATCTTGAGCTTGAGCATCCTGGACTTCTCGTCGGCCGGGAACCGCACGCCCACGCCCTGCGTGCGGTTGGCCGCCGCGCGCGGCGGCGTGACCCAGGCGACCTTGCCGGCCACCGGATAGCGCTGGGGATCGTCGGGCAGCGACAGCAGCACGTAGACGTCGTCGCCCAGCTTGTAGTCGCGCGCGGTCGGGATGAACACGCCGCCGTCAGCGAACAGCGGGATGTACGCCGCGTACAGCGCCGCCTTCTCCTTGATGGCGAGCTGGATGACGCTGGGACGGGGAGTGGAGGCGGTGCTCATGGGCGGCGGATCAGCCGGGCGAGTGTAGGGCCGACCTCGCGCGGCTCACAAGCGATTCCAGCATCAGGCCGGCGTTGAACGGGTGTTCCGATGTTTTTTGCTCCAACGCGAGTTCGCGCCACCACGCGGTGAGCGACTCGTAGCTGCCGGCCAGGGGCAGGTCGGCCGCGTCGAAGAACCGCGGCGCCGCCCCGGCGCGGGCCGCCAGCAGGTCGTGGCAGACCTTCTGCAGCAGGTCGATCGCCTCGGACGGCGTGCATTCGGCCAGCGCCGCAACGTCGCCGCGCGCGATCGCCTTCGGCAGCTGCGACCAGGCCTTGGCGCTGCGGCCGGCCCGGGCCAGCGCCAGGGCTTCCTCCGGCCGTCCCCCTGCCGCACGCAGCAGCACCGGCACGTCGGCCGCCGGCACCCCCTGCCCCGCCAGCCAGCTTTCGCTCTGCGCCGCCTGCGGCCAGTGCATCGTGTGGCCCAGGCACCGGCTTCGGATCGTGGGCAGAAGCTGGTGCGCCGCCTCGGTGGCCAGAACGAAACGCACGTCGCCGGGCGGTTCCTCCAGCGTCTTGAGCAGCGCGTTGGCGGTCACCGTGTTCATGCGCTCGGCGGGATAGACCAGCACCGCCTTGCCGCGCCCGCGGGCGCTGGTGCGCTGGGCGAATTCGATGGCGTCGCGCATGGCTTCGACGCGGATCTCGCGGCTCGGCTTGCGCTTCTTGTCGTCCAGTTCCTGCTGCGCCTTTTCCGGCAGCGGCCAGCCCAGCGCCTGCATCTGCGTCTCGGGCATCAGGACGGCCAGGTCGGCGTGCGTGCGAACCTCTACGGCATGGCAGCTGCCGCAGACGCCGCAGGCGCCCTGCGGCGTCGGCTGCTCGCACAGCCAGGCTCTCACCAGTTCCAGCGCCAGCGCGTACTGGCCCAGGCCCGACGGGCCGGACAGCAGCCAGGCATGGCCGCGTTGCGCGAGCAGGGTCTCGGCCTGCTCGCGGATCCAGGGGGCGACTTCGCTCATGCCAGCCAGCCCCGCTGCCGCACCGCGTCGACCACCTGCTGCCAGACCTGCTCGCGCGGCCGGCTGCCGTCGATGCGCGCGAATCGCTGCGGATCACCCTGGGCGCGCAGCGCGTAGCCCTGGGCGACCTTGCGGAAGAACTCCACCGGCTGCGACTCGAACCGGTCCGGCGCGCGCGCGCCCGCCAGCCGCTGCGCCGCGACTTCCGGCGGCAGCTCGAACCAGAGCGTGAGCTGCGGCTGCCGCAGTTGGCCGGCCGGCAGCGCCTCGACCGACTGCACCCAGCGTTCCAGTTGCGAGAGCACTTCGAGATCGAAGCCGCGCCCGCCGCCCTGGTAGGCGAAGGTGGCATCGGTGAACCGGTCGCACAGCACGACGTCGCCGCGCGTCAGCGCCGGCTCGATCACCTGCCGCAGGTGGTCGCGCCGCGCCGCGAACATCAGCAGCGCCTCGGTCAGCGGGTCCATGGATTCGTTCAGCGCCAGCGCGCGCAGCTGCTCGGCCAGCGGCGTGCCGCCCGGCTCGCGGGTCAGCGTCACCGCCCGCCCGGCGTCGCGGAACGACTGCGCGAGTGATTCGACGTGGGTGGACTTGCCCGCGCCGTCTATGCCTTCGAAGCTGATGAACAAGCCCGCGGTCACTGGCCCCTCTGGTAGCGGTTGACCGCCCGGTTGTGCTCGTCCAGGGACTCGCTGAAATGGCTGCTGCCGTCGCCGCGCGCGACGAAGTACAGCGACTTGCTCTGCGCCGGCTGCACGGCCGCCAGCAGCGCCGCCTTGCCCGGCATCGCGATCGGCGTGGGCGGCAGGCCCGGGCGCGTGTACGTGTTCCAGGGCGTGTCGGTCTGCAGGTCGACCTTGCGCAGGTTGCCGTTGAAGGCGGCGCCCATGCCGTAGATCACGGTGGGATCGGTCTGCAGGGGCATGCCGATGCGCAGCCGGTTGTTGAACACCGCCGAGATCAGCGGCCGGTCGGCGCCGCGGCCGGTTTCCTTCTCCACGATGCTGGCCAGGATCAGGGCCTGCTCGGGCGACTTGACCGCGACCTGCGGCGTCCGCTGGGCCCAGGCCTCGTCCAGGCGCTTGTCCATGGCGCGCATCGCGCGGCGCAGCACCGCGGTGTCCGAGCTGCCCTTGGCGTAGGTGTAGGTGTCGGGGAAGAAGCGCCCTTCCGGATGCTGGCCCGGCCGGCCCAGCAGTGCCATCAGCGCCGCGTCGTCCAGCTTTCCGGCTTCCTGCTTGAGGCCTTCTTCCTTGGCCAGCGCGGCGCGCAGCTGGCGGATGTTCCAGCCTTCCACCAGCGTCACCGCGCGCAGGCTGGCCTCACCGCGCGCCAGTTTCGACAGCAGCCGGCGCGGCGTGATGCCCTGTTCCAGCTCGTAGCTGCCCGCCTTGATGTCGCGCGCCTGGCCGGAAACGCGGAACCAGGCATAGAGCAGGTCGGGATTCACGTCCACGCCGGCCTCGCGCACGTCCTGCGCCACGCCGCGCGGCAGCGTGCCGGGTTCGATGGAGAGATCGACGGTGGCGGCGGGCAGCCGCAGCGGCTGGTGGACCCACCAGAATCCCGCGCCGGCGGCGGCCAGCAGGGCCAGCACGCCGAGCAGGAAGACCGTCTTGAGCAAGCGTGCCACTGTCCCTGACTACCCGAATGTTATGGAGCGGCCATGATAATTGAGCGATGGTCCACCCTCTCGAAGGCCGCGCTGCGTTGACGCACCTCGGCGTGATCCGCGCCCAGGGCGAGGAAGCCGCCCGCTTCCTGCACAACCAGCTCACCCAGGATTTCGTGCTGCTGCCGCCGGGCCAGGCCCGGCTGGCCGCGTTCTGCAACGCCAAGGGCCGGATGCTGGCCAGCTTCGTCGCGCTGCCCTGGGGCACCGACCAGATCCTGCTGGTCACCTCGCGAGACGTGCTGGCGGCGACGCTCAAGCGCCTCTCCCTGTTCGTGCTGCGCTCCAAGGTGAAGCTGAGCGACGCCACGGCCGACTTCCAGCTGTTCGGCCTGGCCGGTGGCGCGGCCGTGCAGGCCCTGGACGGTCCGCGCGGGCCCTGGACCCAGCGCGCCGCAGGCGCGGCCCAGGTGGTCGCGCTCTACCCGGCCGATCGCCAGCCGCGAGCGCTCTGGGTCGCGCCCAGTGGCGAGGCACCGCCGGCCGGCTCGGATCTCGCGCTCGACACCTGGCAATGGGGCGAGGTCCGCAGCGGCGTCGCGACGATCACCGCGCCCATCACCGAAGCCTTCGTGCCGCAGATGCTCAATTACGAGTCGGTCGGCGGCGTCAACTTCAAGAAGGGCTGCTACCCCGGCCAGGAAGTGGTGGCGCGCAGCCAGTTCCGCGGCACGCTCAAGCGCCGGGCCTACGTGGTGCACGGCCCGGCGGCGATGCAGGCCGGCCAGGAAGTGTTCCACGAGAGCGATCCGTCGCAGCCCTGCGGCGCCGTGGCCGAGGCCGCGCCGAACCCCTCGGGCGGCTGGGATGCCATCGTGTCGATGCAGACCTCCGCCGCGGAAGGCGGCCGGCTCACGGTCGGCGGTGCCGACGGACCGGTTCTGGAGCGCCTGCCCCTGCCCTACGAGCTGCTGGCCGACATCTGATCAGCGCTCGACGCGCTCCCGCAGCGGCGGCGGGACGCGGGCCAGGAGGTCCGCCCGCCGCAGGGGCGGCGCCGCGGCCACGGCCTGGCGCCAGCTCTCGGCGGCGCGGTCTTCGTCCCTGAGCGCCCGGAACTGGTAGTCGGCCTGCAACAGGAGGTTGTCGACGCGGCCTTCCGGAAAACCGTCGACCAGCAGCGCCAGCGAACTCTCGACCAGCGCCTTGTCTCCGTTGCGCCAGCCCAGCAGCACCGAAGTGCGCAGCAGGTCCTGGTCGTAGAAGCCCTCGCGGATGGCCTGGTGCGCCAGCTCCATCGCCCGCGGCTCCTGCCCCTGCCGCGACAGCAGGATCACCTCGAGCGATCGCACCGACGGCGCATCCGGCGAGATCGCCTTGGCGCGGGCGAGCGCGTCCGCGGCCTCGGCCGGGTGTCCCAGCTGGGTGTGCGCGCGCGCCACGTTGGTGAGGATGGCCACGATGTGCGGCCGCGAAGCCAGCACCGATTCCCAGATCCAGACCGCGTTCTTCCAGTCGCCCCAGCCGGCCAGCTCGTCGGCCACCAGCGGCGTGATCTTGCGGTAGTGGGGATTGATCGCCACCGCCTCGCGGGTCAGCTGCAGCAGCTGCGCCTTGGCCGGCTCCCACTGGGGCGCCAGCGGCTGGCCGGAGGCGTTGATCTGTATCGCGATCTTGGCGGCCGTGACGATCTTGCGTTCGACCTCGGCGGCCTGCTGCGCGATGTAGGCGGCCAGCACGGTGCAGGCGGCGACGCCGGCGAGTGCGACGGTGGACCGGCGGGCGCTCCACGGAACCTGCACGGGCGCCGTCCGGCCCCGGACGCGCAGCCGTGCATCGGACGCGGCCACCACGGCCAGCGCCAGCGCGAACAACGCCCCGGTCGAAGCCATCCGCCAGGGGAACCCGACGTTGCTGACCAGCAGCAGCGCCAGCAGGCTGCACAGCGCCGTGGCCCGCCAGGCGCCCTCCTCCATCGCCTCCTCGCCGCGGCCTTGCCAGGTTCGCCAGGCCGCCTGAAGGACCCACGCGAACAGTCCGAGCAGGAACAGCGCGCCGACCAGGCCGTACTCGGCCAGCATCTGCAGCACCTCGTTGTGCACGTAGTAGTCGGTTTCCACCTGCGAGCCGTTGGGCAGGTGCAGCGGGATCTCGACCTCCCAGGCCCCGGCGCCGACGCCGGTGAGCGGCCGGTCCGCGACCATGTGAAGCGTCGCCTTCCACATGATCATGCGGATGCCCAGCGATTCGTCGTTCGGGCCGATGGAGGCGGTGCGCTGCAGGCCGCGCTCGATCGGCGTGGCGCCGCGGCCTTCTGCCAGGAGCTTGTCGTTGCCGCTGGGCACCAGGCCCATGCCGATCACGCCGGCCAGCAGGATGCCGGCCGCCAGCGCCTTGCGGCCTGCGTCCCACCGGCCCATTTCCAGCCGCGTGCGATAGCGCCAGAGGATGAACGGGAGCACGACACCCAGCTGCAGCAACAGCGCCATCAGCGCCGCGCGCGTGCCGGTCATGAGCACCGAAACGATCACCAGCGCCGTACTGGCGGAGATGAGCGCGATCCCCGCGCTCTGCCGCGCGCGCGCCAGCAGCAGCGCCGAGAACGGCAGCGTGCACACCACGAACTCGGCGAAGAAGTTGCGATTGACGAAGGTCGAGGCCGGCGGCGGCCCCTGCGGGAAGAACCGCCAGTCGACCCAGAACTGCAGCGCCGCCCAGAGCGAGGCGAGTACCGCGCCGCCGTGGATGCCCCACGCGAGCCAGGGCAGGCGCGAGCGCGAGAAGCTGTTCAGCCCCAGCCAGAGCAACAGCCCGAAGACGAACCACCGGATCGCCTCCACCCCGCCCAGATAGGCGTGCGACCAGGCCATGCTGCCCAGCGAATACGCCATCAGCAGCAGCGGCAGCGCGAGCACCGGATGCCACAGCACCGGCTGCGGCGCTCGCCGCCGCGCGAAGAAGAACAGCAGCGCCGCCCCCAGCGCGCCGAACGACACGACGATCGACTTCAGCGTGTCCTGCAGCATCAACTCGTTCGGCATGCCGACCGCCGGCGCGAGCAGCATCACCGCCGCGAGCAGGCCGACGACCGCTGCCGGCGCGCCGTCGACGTCAGGCGTCGTTGAAGGTGGTGGCGCCGCGGCGGCGGCGGGTGCGCCGGTGGCGCGCGGCTTGTGCTTGCGGGCCATGCGGCCTGCGCTCAACGCGCCGCCAGGGGCAGCGCCGCGGCCATGTCGATGTGCGGGATGCCCGCTTCCTCGAACGGCTCGCCCTGCGCCTGGAAGCCCAGGCGGCGGTAGAAGTCCTCGGCGGACCGCTGGGCGTGCAGCACGACCTGCGTGTCACCCCGCTGCGCTGCCGCCTGGGCCAGCGCCACCAGCACCTGCCGCCCCAGCCCGCTGCCGCGCAGCGCCTGGTGCACGGCCATGCGGCCGATCCTGGCGACGCCCGGGCCGGCCTGCAGCAGCCGGCCGGTCGCGACCGGTTGGCCGAGCCGGTTGTAGGCGACCGCATGCAGCGCGCCGCCATCGGCCTCGTCCCATTCCATGTCGGCGGGGATGCGCTGCTCCTCCACGAAGACGCGCGTGCGGATCGTCGAAGCGTCGCTGCCCAGCTCGCTCCACGAGCCCGTGCGCACCTGCGCCACCGGCTCGCCGGCCTCGAAGCCGGTGAGGATGTCGCGCAGCGCGGGCGGCACCGGGCGCGACGTCTGCGTGGCCGGATCGGCGAACACGTAGACCAGCTCGCAGGTGATCAGCAGCTGGTCGCCGCGGAAGATCGCGCCCTCGAACGTCATCGACGAATTGCCGATGCGGGCGCACCGCATCGCGATGTCCAGCTGGTCGTCCATGCGGGCCGACGCATTGAATTCCACCGTCGCCTTCTTGACGTAGAGGTCGCCCTGCAGCTGGTGCATGGCCTCCTCGTACGGCAGGGCCAGCGCGCGCCAGTAGTCCGCCACCGCCGTGTCGAAGTACATCAGGTAGTGCGCGTTGAACACGATCTTCTGCATGTCCACCTCGGCCCAGCGCACGCGCAGGCGGTGGAAGAAGCGGAACGGGTTTCGATTCATGGTGAGCGCGATGAGGTGTTGGCGAGGGCGCGGGCGGCGGCCGCATGGGCCTCGCGGGCTTCGGGCAGGGCGCGGCCCATCTTGATGAACTCGTGGGTGACGCCGCGCCAGACCTCCAGCTCGACGGGTACCCCGGCCGCGCGCAGATTATCCGCATAGGCGATGGCTTCGTCGAAGAGCGGATCGCATTCGGCCAGCCCGACCCAGGCCGGCGCGAGGCCCTCGAGGTCGGGTGCGTTCAGGGGCGCGAAGCGCCAGTCGTCGCGGTCGGCGGCATCGATGTACTGGCCGAAGAAGTACTCGATGTGCGCCGCTTCCAGCACCAGCCCGCGGCCGTAGCGGCGGTGCGAATCGCTGTCCTGCCGCGCCGCGGTGCCGGGATAGAACAGCAGCTGCAGCGCCAGCGGCAGGCCGGTGTCGCGGGCGCGGATCGCGTTCACCGTCGCCAGCGTGCCGCCCGCGCTGTCGCCGCCG